>WLRQ01000039.1 GCA_009697815.1 Actinomycetota bacterium | reverse complement strand
CCGCGACAAGCACTGCGCGTTCCCCGAATGCCGGGTAGACCCGAGCCGCTGCCAAGCCCACCACGTGATCCATTGGCAACACGGCGGCGCCACCGATCTCGACAACCTCGTCCTGCTCTGCCACCAACACCACCAGGGCGTTCACGAAGGCGGCTGGACCGTGAGCCCCACACCCGCCCGCGACGGCGAACACCTCCACCCCGGCCACCCCGCCTACTGGCAATTCACCCCACCGGCCCCGAGGCTCTAGGAGCCCTGGTCCGGTCATTGGGTGCCCGGTGGGGCCAGGTCGGATTGTGGGGTGGCGCCGTGTCAGCTCGTTAGGCGTCCACGGGCTGAAGATCTGGCCCCAGAAGACCCCCGTGGGACGTTGCTGGACCGAATCAGGACGCGGGCGCTTTCGGGCGACGACGGGCATGGGATAGCCTCCGTGAATCGAGGGCGGCAGGCCCGGTAGAAGCAGGAGAAGCATCGAATGGCTGAAAGAATCGCCCCCAAGGAGCACCACAACGGGCTGTCCCAGGCCATCGCCTGGACGATCTTCTCCAGTCGTTGGCTCCAGGCCCCCTTGTATCTCGGCCTCATCGTGGCCCAGTTGGCCTATGTGGTGGAGTTCGGGCGCAACCTCTACACCCTGATTTCCCAGGTGGGGTCACTCGATGAAACAGCGATCATGATGCTGGTTCTCGGCCTCGTCGACGTCGTGATGGTCGCCAACCTGCTGGTCATGGTCATTGTCGGCGGCTATGAGACCTTCGTGTCGCGGATCGCGATCCAGGGTCACCGCGACGAGCCTGAGTGGCTCTCTCATGTCAATGCGAATGTCCTCAAGACCAAGTTGGCGATGGCCATCATCGGGATCTCCTCGATCCGACTCCTGCGCAGTTTCATCGAGTCTTCGGCGATCTCGACCGAGACTCTGATGTGGCAGGTGTTTATCCACCTGACATTCATCGTCTCAGCCCTGGCCCTGGCCTTCATCGACCGCATGTCTCGTTACGACGCGGCCGTAGCGCACGCTAACCACGCGGTTGTCCCGGCTGGCCCTCCAGCCGCGGGGGCTCAGAACGGCGCCCACGCGCAGCTTCCGTCAGGCCTCACCGGCGCCTGACCCGCCTGACCTGCGCGTCTTTGCGAGGTGGAGCCCGCACTCCATGAGCGCGGGCTCCACATGGTGCACCTTCGGGGAAGGGTTTCTTTCTCGGGTCGTGCCTCCGTCAGATCCTGCGCATCGTCGAGATGTTGCGCGAACTCCTCGAGAGTTCGCCACCGTGGACGCAGATGGCGTAGATCACCACTACGTCGATCGCGATGACCACCACCGACCACACTGGTGCGGCGGCCACGAAGGCGAGGTTGACGGTTGCGCTGATGATGGCCAGAGCGACGCCGACGAAACGACCCCACATCTGTCCTGCCATGAGTGCGACGCCGGCCAGTGCCGCGAGCACTCCGACGGCCAGGTGGGTCCAACCCCATGCTGTGTAGTTGACGCTGACGAGCAGTCCGCTCGAGGCCACGACGTAGTAGGTGTCGCGGAACAGGGCCGTGAGTCCCTCAATGGCCTGGAAGATGCCCATCACAATCATCATCAGGCCGGCGAAGAGAATCCACCCCGTCCACCCCGTGGGCGTCGTGGTGCCTTCGTCCTGGTGGACCGATATTCGGTCCGTGGTGATCGCAGATGCGTCCGCGGTCGGATTTCGTGTGCTTTGACTCATGTCGAACTCCCCTCGTGATCTCGTTCCGAGAGGGCAACTGGTGCCCCCCTCGGCCACCGCGAATAACGCTACGCCGATCTGGTGGTTGGCTGCAGCCGGATTCGGCGCCTGCCCGGATCGCCGCCCCGGTCTTTCCCCGGCGATGGCCTTCCGTGGGAGGATTCGCCGACATCTGAGCCCTTTGTGCTCACGTCCCGATCCGAAAGGCGGACCAGTGGCTGGCACGCACGACATCAGTGGTTCTTCCGTCGGGGGCCTCCAGTGAGCCGTCACCACGTGTGGTCGCATCTGACTCCCACCCAGCTGGAGAATCTCGCTGACTTCGGCATCGATCCCCAGGGCAGTGCCCGCGGGCCGGGCCGCGCCGAAGCCGTGGCTGCGGCAGAACGCGAGGGCCACGAGTGGGTGAGGTTCGACGAGGCGCAGATCAGCGAGGTCGCGGCCTTCGGTGTGGAGCGCGAGGTGGCTCAAGGCGAGATCCTGTTCAGCGCTGGCGATGACGATCCGAGCTTCTTCCTCGTGCTCGAGGGTGAGGTCGAGATCTTTGGCCTGAGCGACGGCGAACAGGTGGCCATCGCCATGCACAGCGCCGGTCACTTCCTCGGCGAGCTTTCCCTCCTGCTCGGCCAGCGCCCCTTCATCTCCGCCGTCGCCGCTTCCGCCGGACGTGTTCTGGTCACCGACCCAGTCGCGTTCCGGCACCTGATGAGCACGAAGCCCGAGATCTCGGACGTGATCTTTCGTGAGTTCGTCGCCCGTCGCGGCATTGTGAACGCGGGTCCGGGCTCTGGTGCCGTGCGGATCATTGGTACCCGCTACTCGTCGGAGTCCATGGCGCTGCGCTCCTTCGTCAATCACTCGCAGGTACCGCACGTATGGATCGATCTCGACGAGGTCGACGACGCCGCCACCTACCTGACCAGCGTCGGTGCCACCGCGCACGACGTCCCGATCGTGATCACCGCAACCGCTCTGTTGCGCGGTGCCACACCGGCCGACCTCGCTGAGGTTCTCGGGGTGGCCCACCACGTGGCTCCCGGCGAAATCAGCGACCTCGTGGTCGTGGGATCGGGTCCGGCGGGTCTTGCGGCATCCATCGTCGGTGCGGCGGAGGGTCTGGGCACATGGGGTTACGACCGCGCGAACGTAGGCGGCCAGGCGGGTGCGAGCTCGCGTATCGAGAACTACGTGGGATTCCCCAATGGTGTCTCGGGCGATGATCTGATCGCGAGTGCGGCGATACAGGCCTCGCGTCTGGGGGCGGTCCTGAGCGCGCCGAACGATGTGGTCGGGCTGCGCGTCGAGAATGGCTACCGCGTGGTCGTACTTGCCGACGGCAGTGAGATTGCTGCCCGCGCGGTCATCATCGCGACTGGTGCCCGCTACCGTCGCCTCGACGTGGAGAACCTCCCCGAGTTCGAGGGGGCCGGGGTCTACTACTCCACTACCGAGCTCGAAGTGCGCGTGTGCGAGGAGGGCGACACCATCGTCATCGGCGGCGGCAACTCGGCGGGCCAGGCCGCGCTCTACCTGGCCACGCGTGCGAGGAATGTCACGCTGGTGATCCGACGGGGCAACCTCACCGACACCATGTCGCACTACCTCATTGAACGAATCGAGGCCGACCCTCGCATCCAGGTGCGATTCAACACTGAGGTCACGGCACTGAGGGGCTCAGGTCACCTGCAAGGCGCGACCTTGAGCGACCGTAAGTCCGGCGAGTCGCAGGAGGTCGCCTGTGCGGGCGTCTTCTGCTTCATTGGCGCAGTCGCCGCCACTGCATGGCTCGGCGACACTCTGCTACTTGATGACTCCGGATTCATCCTCGTCGACCGCTCGCTGCCGGATTCTGTCACCGAGTCGCCGCTGTTCGGCGGCCGCGAGCCGTTCCCGTTCGAGACGTCGGTTCCGGGGGTGTTCGCCGCTGGCGACGTACGCAGCGGGTCACTGAAGCGCGTGGCGTCGGCGGTCGGCGAGGGCACGAATGCGGTGCGCTCGGTGTTCGACTACATGGCGACCATCACCTAGCGACGGTCGCCTCTTTCCTATTAACTAGCCGGGCCCACGGCAGCGGCGTCGGGATCGTCGATGATCGCTCCGACAAACTGTGCGTGGTACAGCGCGTGGTACGCGCCGTGTCGCTCGAGCAGTTCATGGTGCGTTGCCTGCTCGACGATGCGCCCGGACTCCATCACCAGGATTAGGTCGGCATCACGGATCGTCGAGAGCCGGTGTGCGATGACAAAGCTCGTACGGTCCGAACGCAAGGCGCTCATGGCCTTCTGCACGAGCACCTCGGTGCGTGTGTCCACCGAGCTTGTCGCCTCGTCGAGGATGAGCAATGAGGGCGCTGCGAGGAAGGCTCGCGCGATGGTGACCAGTTGCCGCTCACCGGTACTCAGATTGCTGCCCTCGTCGTCGATCACTGTGTCGTAGCCGTCGGGCAGCGAGTGCACGAAGCGGTCGACGTAGGTGGCTCGCGCAGCGGCGAGGATCTCGTCATCGGTCGCAGTGGGTCGACCGTAGGCGATGTTCTCGCGGATCGTGCCGCCGAAGAGCCAGGTGTCCTGCAGCACCATTCCGATCTCGCCGCGGAGGTCGTCGCGACTCATGGTCGCAATGTCCACTCCGTCGAGCGTGATGTGTCCGGAATCGAGCTCATAGAAGCGCATGACGAGATTCACGAGCGTCGTCTTGCCCGCACCGGTGGGCCCCACGATCGCCACCGATTGACCCGGTGCCGCGACAAGCGAGAGATCGTCGATGAGGGGGGTGTCAGGGGAGTACCGGAATGACACATGCTCAAAGGCCACTCGGCCCTTGGGTTCGGAAACGCGCGCGGGCACAGCCGGATCGGGAATCTGCTCGTCGGCATCGAGGAGCTCGAAGACCCGTTCGGCCGAGGCGACACCGGACTGCAGCAGGTTCGACATCGAGGCAACCTGGGTGAGCGGCTGGCTGAACTGCCGTGAGTACTGGATGAACGCCTGGACGTCGCCGAGGGACATACTTCCCGACGCCACGCGGAGTCCGCCGAGCACGGCGATGAACACGTAGTTGAGATTCCCGATGAATGTAATCGCGGGCATGATGATGCCCGAGAGGAACTGGGCGCCCGAGCTCGCGCGGGTCAGGGCGTCGTTGCGCTCGCGGAACGTCTCCTCGGCCTCGAGTTGGTGGCCGAACACCTTCACGAGCGCATGGCCTGTGTAGACCTCTTCGATGTGGCCGTTGAGCCGTCCGGTCTCGGCCCATTGCTTGATGAAGAGTGGTTGAGATCGCTTGGCGATCAGCATCGTGACCACGATCGACAGCGGCACCGAGATCACCGCGACGAGCGCGAGCACGGGGGAGATCCAGACCATCATCGAGAGCACGCCGACGAGCGTGAAGATCGAGCTGAGCAACTGGCTCATGGTCTGCTGCATCGTCTGCTGGATGTTGTCGATGTCGTTCGTGACGCGGCTCAGTAGCTCGCCACGTGGCACGGTGTCGAAATAACTCAACGGAAGCCTGTGGAGCTTGTCCTCCACGTCGCGTCTCATCCGTAGCGCAGTGCGTTGCACGACGCCGTTGAGGACGTACGCCTGCATCCACATCGCCAGTGACGCCAGGGCATAGAGGCCCAGGACGATCATCAGGATGTGCGCGAGCTGGGTGACGTCGATGCCCTGGCCCGGCACGATCGTCATGCCGGAGAGAAGGCCAGCGAAGCCGTCCTGTCCGGCGGCTCGAGCGGCATCGATTGCTTGCTGCTGGGTCATGCCCGCAGGCAGCTGCTTGCCGATGACCCCTTCGAAGATGAGGTTCGTGGCGTTGCCCAGGATCTTGGGGCCGATCACCCCGAAGGACACCGACACCACCGTGAGCGCCACCACGCTGAGCGCGAGTCCGCGTTCAGGTCGCAGTTGGCGAAGAACCCGCTTGGCAGAGGGGCCGAAGGTCATTGACTTCTCGGCCGGCATTCCTGCGCTCATCATGTGCGCGGGCCCGCGCATCCCGCCGGGGCCACCGGGCTGACGGGGCCGTGATGTCATCGGCGCGCTCATGCCACGGCCTCGGCTGGCAGCTGCGACTCGACTATCTCCGCATAGGTGGGGCACGACTCCAGTAGATCGTCGTGTCGGCCGATCCCGACGGCGACGCCGTCGTCGAGCACGATGATCTGGTCGGCATCGATGATCGACGACACCCTTTGGGCCACGATAAGCACAGTCGACTCACGCGTGATCGGTCGGAGCGCGGCGCGAAGTCGCGCGTCTGTCGCGAGATCGAGGGCTGAGAACGAGTCGTCGAACAGGTAGATCTCCGGCCTGCGAACGATCGCTCGGGCGATGGCCAGTCGTTGACGCTGGCCGCCGGAGAAGTTTGTGCCGCCTTGTGACACAGGCGCCTCGAGCCCTTCGGGGAGGGCCGCGACGAAGTCGTCGGCCTGAGCGATGCGCAGGGCCTCCCATATCTCCTCGTCGGTGGCGTTGGTCTTGCCGTACCGGAGGTTGCTCGCGATCGTGCCAGTGAACAAATAGGCCTTCTGAGGCACGAGCCCGATCCGCGCGTGCAGCAGCTCGGGGTCGAGGTCGGTGACGTCAACCCCGTCGACGAGGACTCCACCGCCCGTGGCGTCGAACAGGCGCGGGATCAGGGACAGGAGTGTGGTCTTGCCAGATCCCGTGCTGCCGATGATCGCGGTCAGTCTGCCGGCCGTCGCCGTGAACGAGACACTGCGCAGGACGGGATCCTCAGCGCCGGGGTAGTGGAAGGTGGCAGCGCGAACCTCGACGGTGCCTCGCATCCCGACTGAGGTGACGGGTGATGGTGACGGCACGACGGAAGAGTCGGTCTCCAGCACCTCCGTGATCCGCTCGGCGCACACCGACGCGCGGGGGATGAGCACAAGCATGAATGTCGCCATCATGATCGACATCAGGATCTGCATGAGGTAACTCAGGAATGCGGTGAGTGATCCGATCTGCATCTGCCCTGCGTCGATCCGCTGTCCGCCGAACCACAGCACGGCCACGCTGGAGACGTTGAGAACGAGCATCACCGTCGGGAACATGATGGCCATGAGTCGGCCGACGCGCATAGCGGTGTCCGTGAGCTCCTCATTCGCGACCGAGAACCGCTGGCGCTCAACGGGTTCGCGGACGAACGCTCGCACCACGCGAATTCCTGTGATCTGCTCGCGAAGCACCCGGTTCACGGTGTCGAGCCGGGTTTGCATGCGCCTGAACTGCGGCACCATTCGCGACACGATCACCGCGATCGCGGCGACGAGCACCCCCACGCTGACCACGATGAGCCACGCGAGTCCGATGTCCTGCTTGAGCGCCATGATGATTCCGCCCACGCACATGATCGGCGCGGACACCATCATCGTGCAGGTGAGCAGGACGAGCATCTGCACCTGTTGGACGTCGTTGGTCGTGCGCGTGATGAGTGAGGGCGCGCCGAATCGCGTCATCTCGCGGGCGGAGAACGAGCCGACGCGATGGAAGACCGAGGCCCGGACGTCGCGACCGAAGGCCATCGAACTGCGCGCTCCGTACCAGACCGCCGCGATCGTGCACACCACCTGCACCAAAGTCACGGCGAGCATGACCGCGCCCATCCACAGGATGTAAGGGGTGTCGGCTCGAGCCACACCGTTGTCGATGATGTCGGCGTTCAGGCTCGGGAGGTAGAGCGCGGCGATGGTGCCGAAGAGTTGGAGAACAACGACGGCTGTGAGTGCGGCGTGGTAGGGGGCCAGGTAGCGGCGAAGGAGAGAGATCAACACGCGTGCTCCCGTGCGGTGTGCGGTCTGCGGTGCGCGGAGTCGAGGGCCTCGACGCCATCGCCCCCATCATCCTCGGGTGAGGGGAATGGCGACACCTGATCCACGTGCGACCCGCGCCACGGGCTGCACGTTCGTGGCAGATGGTCGGGGCTCTCGCGATCTTCGGGTAGTCTGGTGCGAGTTCGCCGGGCTACGGGTGGCACTGACCCCGCGGCGAAACTTAGATCACGAGGCTGCGCACGATGCGCATCACCTCGAGCCTCCGGGACAGTGACCGGTTGCGGTGCTCCTCAATGGAACGCACCACGGTCAACCCGACGCGCGTGAACGCACGCGATTCCTGCCCGCCGCCATAATGTCGCGGCGTCAGCGGGCACGTCGACGCGACCATCAGATCCTTGGAAGGACCTGCATGTCCGTCTCGTCCAGCACGCCCCGTAATCCCGGTCAGTCCGACCAGCGACGCCCTCGTCGCCGTCCGTTGACTGCGCCGTCCGCCTCCGGGCACTCGCCCGTCGAGGCGCCACTCGTGGCCACTCCCGCGTCGACCAACCAGGGGCCGTTGGTGACCTCCTTCGCCGACCTTGGTGTTCCGGCCGTCTTGATCGCCTCACTTGCCGCTGAGGGCATCACGTCAGCATTCCCGATCCAGTCCGCCACGCTGCCGGATTCGCTCGCTGGTCGCGACGTCCTCGGTCGCGGTCGTACGGGCAGTGGCAAGACCATCGCCTTCGCGCTCCCGCTTGTGGCGCGCCTGGCCGCCTCGAAGGGCCGTCTGCGCCCGGGTCACCCGCGCGCCCTGGTCCTGCTGCCGACTCGTGAGCTGGCAACGCAGGTGCAGGCCACCATTGAGCCACTGGCCAAGGCTGCTGGCCTCACCACGACCACGGTGTTCGGTGGCGTCTCGCAGCGGGCGCAGGTTGCGGCAATGAAGGCGGGCGTCGACATCGTCGTGGCCTGCCCCGGCCGTCTCGAAGATCTCGTGGGCCAGCGTCATGTTCGACTCGATGACATTCAGGTCACCGTGCTTGACGAGGCAGATCACATGGCAGACCTCGGGTTCCTGCCCGGGGTGAAGCGTCTGCTCGATCGCACACCCGAGGGCGGTCAGCGACTGCTCTTCTCGGCCACGCTCGACAACGGTGTCGATGTGCTCGTTCGCCGCTACCTCGTCGACCCAGTGACCCACTCGGTGGACTCGGTCGCCTCGACCGAGCCCGACATGGAACACCACGTCTTCACCGTGGACGAGCATGACAAGGCGAGCGTCGTCCAGGAGCTCGCGTCGGGCCAGGGGCGTTCACTCTTGTTCACGCGCACCAAGCATGGCGCCAAGAAGCTCGCACGCCAGCTCACCCTTGCTGGTGTGCCTGCGGTCGACTTGCACGGCAACCTCGCGCAGAACGCGCGCGACCGGAACCTCAATGCGTTCCGCAACGGGGAGGTGCTCGTTCTCGTTGCCACGGATATCGCTGCCCGTGGCATTCACGTCGACGACATCACACTCGTGGTGCACGTCGATCCGCCGGCCGAGCACAAGGCATACCTGCACCGCTCGGGCCGCACGGCGCGGGCGGGCGCTGCGGGTGTGGTTGTCACCGTGGCGACTGACGCACAGCGTTCGGATGTCGCCCAGCTTGCGCGTAAGGCGGGCATTCGCCCGACCGCAGTCCGGGTGCGCCCCGGTGCCACCGACATCACTGCGCTCACGGGACCGCGTGCGGAGTACGTCACGCCGGTCGCACTCGCGCCCGATCCTGTGAGGCCTGCGCGCGCGCCGCGCGCTGGCGGATCAGGGCGTCCGGGCCAGTCGCGCACTGGTCAGGGACGTGGTGCTGGTCAGGGCCAGAGCCGCGGCCAGGCCCCCTCGCGCGGGCGCGGCGGTCGCTGATCATCTGATCGCGACCCCAGCACGTCGAACGGAGTGCGAGCCCACCACGGGCTCGCACTCCGTTCGTTTGTGCGGGGTTCGTTTGTGCGGGGTTCGTTTGTTCGCACTGCGTCAGGCGGTGGGTGTGGTGCCTGCGCTCTCTGCCGCGATTTTGGCGTGGACCTCGGCCATGTCGATGCCGCGGATCGCCTTGATGAGCTCTTCGAGCTGCGGCGCGGGGAGTGCGCCCGCCTGGGAGTAGAGCAGCACACCTTCGCGGAAGGCCATGAGCGTGGGGATCGAGGTGATGTTCGCTGCCCCGGCCAACTGCTGCTCTGACTCGGTGTCGACCTTGGCGAACACGATGTCCGCGTGGGATTCCGAGGCTTTCTCGAACACGGGGGCGAAGTTGCGGCACGGGCCGCACCATTCGGCCCAGAAGTCGACGAGCACGATCTCGTGGGCGGTGACCGTCTGATCGAAGGTGGTGGCGGTCAACTCGATCGTGGGCATGGACTCTCTCCGGCTTCTGTGTGGCTGTGGTGGTCGCAGGTTCACGTGTGTCAACGGTGCGCGCGAGAGCACTATTCCAGTACCCGCTCAGCCTAGGCTCAGGGCGTGACCGAATCCCCTCAGCGCCCTCCATCTCTGGCGGAGGTCGTGGCAGCCGTCCATCGCCGCTACGACCCGAGCACCGCCGAGTCCTGGGACGCCGTCGGCCTCGTGTGCGGTGATCCCGCTCAATCGGTGAGTCGGGTTCACTTCGCTGTTGATGCCGTCGAGGCGACTGTTGACGAGGCACTGGCCGCGGGCGCAGATCTGTTGATCACCCACCACCCATTGCTGCTCACCCCGGTGTCCTCTGTGGCCGCCACGACTCCTGCGGGCGGACTCATCCACCGCCTCATTGGCGGGGGCTGCGCACTGCTTGCGGTGCACACCAATGCCGACCTAGCCCTCGACGGCGTGTCCGACACACTCGCCGAGGCCCTGGGCCTGGGCGGTGTCCGTGCATTGATTCCCTCGGACATTCCCGGCCCCGCGGGAACGGGCCTCGGTCGGGTCGGCGAGCTGGCCACGGCGATGAACCTGGGGGACTTCGCCGCTCTCGTCCACCGCAGCCTTCCGTTGACGGCAGCAGGACTTCGAATCGCTGGTGACCTCGAGCGGCCCGTCCGTCGGGTGGCTGTGTGCGGTGGGTCGGGTGCGGGGGCCTTGTCGGCCGCGGCCGCAGCCGGAGTAGACGTGATGGTCACGGCAGATCTCAAGCACCACAATGCGGGCGATCACATGGCGGCGGGAGGCCCCGCACTCGTCGATGTGGCCCACTGGGCATCGGAATGGCCGTGGCTCCAGCGCGCGGCGGACCTGCTCGTGACAGACCTCGGGGCTGACGGCGTTACGGTGGACACCTACGTGTCGAGGATCGTCACCGACCCGTGGACCGCGCGATTGTGAGCACGAGCGTCATCGAGCGTGGGCACGACCACATCAGAACACGAGGAGACCGGTGATCGCCGAGCCCGCAGTCCAGCTCCGCCTGCTTGATCTGGCGGCACTTGATGCCCGCCTCGACCAGATCGCGCACCGTCGCAAGTCGTTGCCGCAATTGGCTACGATCGCCGACCTCGAGGGGCGCGTCACTGCTCTGCGCGACCGCATCATCGCGGCCGAGACCGAGGTGGGCGATCTCGAGCGCGGCCAAGCGAAGGCGGAGACTGACGTCGAACTCGTTCGCGCGAGGTCGAACAAGGACCAAGAGCTCCTCGACTCGGGCCGGCTTTCCTCGGCCAAGGAGCTCGAGAACCTCCAGCATGAGATCGCCTCGCTCGCGCGTCGGCAGTCTGATCTTGAGGACACCGAACTCGAGATCATGGAACGGCTCGAGGACGCGCGTGGCGCGTTGGGGATCCTCACGACTGAGCGAGATGCCTTGCGCTCCGAGCTCGACGTCGCCGTGGCCCAGCGCGACGAGGCGTGGTCTGAGGCGGACGGTAACCGCGACTGGATCGCAGGAGAGCGGGCTCGCACTCTCAACGGCATTCCTGACGACCTCGTAACCCTGTACGAGAAGCTCCGCGCGGACAACGGAGGAGTGGGTGCGGCACGCCTGTTCCAGCGTCGGTGCGAGGGTTGCCGCATGGAGCTCACGCCGACCGACATCGGGCGCATCCGCGAGGCGGCGCCCGACACTGTTCTGCGGTGCGAGGAGTGCCGCCGGATCCTCATCCGCACCCCGGAGTCCGGCCTGTGAGTCGACGTCTCATCGTCGAGGCCGACGGTGGATCTCGGGGCAATCCCGGACCATCGGCGTACGGCGCATTGGTTCGTGAGGCCGCCACAGGGGAGGTGCTCATCGAACTTGCCGGACACCTTGGCATTGCGACCAACAACGTTGCGGAGTACACCGGTCTCCTCGAGGGCTTGCGGGCCGCGATCGAGATCGACGCGACGGCCACGGTTGAGGCGCGGTTGGATTCCAAGCTCGTCGTCGAGCAGATGAGTGGCCGATGGGCCATCAAGAACGACGCACTGCGGCGCATCGCACTCGAGGCCCGCGCGGTGATCCCACGAGAGCAGGTCACCTACACCTGGGTCCCTCGCGAGAAGAACAAGGCTGCAGATCTGCTCGCCAATGAGTCGATGGATGCCGTTGAGCGCGGGCGGAACGGGACGATCCGCAGGCCGCGCTCGGATGCCTATGAGACTGAGGCGGAATCGGCTCCGGTGCCGGCACCGTCGCACGCACACCCGCGACCCGCGATCGTGGGCTGGGGCCCGGACATCGGACCGCCGACCGTGCTCGTCGCCGTCCGACACGGGGTCACGCAGCACTCGCTCGAACGCCGATTCTCCGGATCGGGTGGGCCCTGGGACCCGCCGCTCGTGCCGCAGGGGATCGCCCAGGTGGAGGCGGCGGCGGGCGAAATCGCGCTGCGCGGGGGAGCCGACGTCTTGATCTGCTCGCCGATGACGCGCACCCGACAGACCGCCGCACTCATCGGCACGCGCCTCGGGCTCGAGCCCATCGTTGTTGAGGGCCTGCAGGAGTGTCGATTCGGCGAGTGGGACGGCCTGACCTTCGCCGAGGTCATGGAGGGCTGGCCTGATCAGATGGGCAAATGGCTTGCCTCGCCGACGGCCGCACCCCCCGGTGGTGAGTCACTCGTGGAGGTTGTGGAGCGGGTCCGAGTGGCCATCGACGGCGTTCTCGCCGAGCACGCGGGCAGCCGAGTGGTGATGGCCGGACACGTCGGAACTATCCGCGCGATGACGGCGCGCGCGCTTGGCGCGCCACTTGAGGCGATGAACCGCATGGAACTCGCCCCGGCCTCCCTCACCACGCTCACCTGGTACTCCGACGGCAATGCCTCGATGCGTAGCTTCGCGGAATCGGGACACCTCGAGGGCCTCGGGCACACCTGGACTCCGTGATCGTTGCGGTGGCGAGCGTTCGTCAGAGGTCCGAAACGATGACGTCGAGTTTGCGGGCCAGGCCCTTCGCGGGTTTTGGCCCTAGTTCGGCGATCACACCGGCCTGCTCGCAGGCGTCGGCGAGGTCGTCGGCATCGCGCGGATCCGATCCGTCGACCATCCACTGGCGCACGAGGCGACCCTTGGTGGCTTTGTTGAAGTGGCTCACCACTTTTCGGCTTCCGTCGGGCATCAGTTGCAGTACCGAGACGACGACGGTGCGCGAGGCGACATCGCCCGTCGGCTTCCACATCGACGCGTAGGAGCCCGAACGTAGATCGACGACGAGGCCCTTCGACGCAGCAGCGCTCATGGCCGCGGCGAGCGGGTCGCGCCACAGGCTCGACGAGGTTGCGATGCCCGGGAGATTGGTGCCGGCCGAGAGCCGGTACGCGGGGATCCTGTCGCCCAGCCGCAGTGCCCCGAACAAGGCACTCGAGATGATCACGCTGCGCTGGGCCCGGCGACGTGCGCCGGTCTCGAGAGAGGCGAGGTCGAGCGCGTCGTAGAGCACGCCCGAGTAGATGCGGCCTGCGGGCGCGGTGGGTGCGGTGTCGAGGTTCGCGTCACGTACGACCTCCTCCGTCTGGCCGGGGGAGAGGCCGAGCACCGTGAGGGCCTTCGCTGGCGTGTGGCGCGCCAGAGCGACTAGTGCGTCGAGGAGGCACTCTCTCGTCGCGGTGAGCTCGGGAAAGGACAGCGACCCGAGATCGAGGGGTGCGCCGCGGACAGGACTGGACTTCCCCTCGGACGGTGGGAGCAGGACCAGCACGCGTTGATCCTCGCCGACCCCGGGCCGTCCGGTGCACCCGGGGCGCGCCCCGAGCTTGATCGCTGGCGGCGGTCGCGTGGGCAGAAGTCCAGTACCCTGACGGTGCAGACGAGTTGGCCGGGCGGCCGCGGCAGGAGTCCTCACGGATGAGAGCTGAGGAAAGTCCGGACTCCAGAGGGCAGGGTGGTGGGTAACGCCCACCCGGGGTGACCCGCGGGAAAGTGCCACAGAGAACAGACCGCCGTCGGTGCTCGCATCGGCGGTAAGGGTGAAACGGTGGTGTAAGAGACCACCAGCGCGGCAGGTGACTGTCGTGGCTCGGCAAACCCCACCCGGAGCAAGGTCAAGAAGGGGATCTCCGCGAGGGGGTCCCTGCGCAGGCGTTCGAGGACGGCCCGTCCGAGCCTGCGGGTAGACCGCACCGAGGTCGTCGGAGACGACGGCCCCAGATGGATGGTCGCCCCCGGTCGCGTGCGACCGGGACAGAATCCGGCTTACAGGCCAACTCGTCTGCACCACGCCTGTGAGCCGCGCGCGTCCAATCCGGCACTCGGCGCGCCCGTTCCTTCGAGTGGCCGCTGATAGTGCAGCGCCAGGTTCGTCGTCGCGGTTGTTGCGCGGATGGCACCGGCGCTACACGGAGAAGCTCACGATTTCCTTGCGGCGCCAGATGATGATGAGGGCGACAAGGCCGATGAGGTTGGCGATCATGGCCAATGCGATCGACACGAGGGGCATCGCGGAGCCTTCGATCGCGTGGACGCCCAGCGAGAAGGTGGACACGTCCCAGAGTCCGTGGATCGCCATCGCGGGGAGGAGCAGTCCCCGGGCGCGGCGGGCGAGGTAGAGCACGATGCCGATGGCAGACGCCTGGAGGCACTGGCTCAGCACGGCATTCATGGGCGAGCCGGTGAACAGGTTGGTGAGGTGGAAGAACCCGAACCACAGGCTGCTGAATAGGACGACGCTGGCTTCGCGGCGGATCCCGTTGCGTAGCGCGCGCAAGATGATGCCCCGGAACAGCGTCTCCTCCGCGAACCCGACGAGCACGCCCGCGGCAAGGATGGCGGCCAGATGGGCTGAGGTGAACTGGCCCCAGGAGACTCCGGGGAAGCGGAGCAGAGTGGCGACGAGCACGAAAACCGGGGGAGTCCAGAACCAGAAACCCATCGGGAGACCTCGAAGGTCGGTGAAGACGTTGTCCCAGCGGGCGTAGGCGAGGAACAGGATCAACCAGACCGTCCCGGCCAGGAGGGGGACGACCGCTCCGCGGTTCGTGCTCTCGGCCGTGTCGAGTAGGTGGTCGTAGGAGTAACCGGAGGACTTCATGAGCCCAATGAACAGCGCGCAGTAGACGACGAACACGCCGAAGGCGACGGGGACGGTGGGCTTGATGCGGGCGCGCGTCGGTGACATGACTGTGGCGCTCACTGGACGCCCCCTGCCGGTGTGCTGCCTGCAAGCGTGACCGCACTACCGAGCGCCAGGATCTCGACCAGGCCGGATGACTCGCCCATGGTGTTGGAGTCGAAGCGCAGTCCCACGATGGCGTCGGCGCCGAGAGCCTGCCCGTGCGCGACGAGCCGCTCCAGTGCGATCTCTCGGGCCTCGGCGAGTACCGCTGTGTACTCCGTCATCTCGCCGCGCTTGAACTGACGGCCGAACGATTCCAGTCCCGCGGCCGTTCCCGCCGACCACGCGATGATCCCGAAGGCGGGACCGATGTGGGCTGAGATGGTCCGGTTCGCGATGTCGAACGTGGTGGAGCCAGGCATCACAAGCAGTTGCTCCAGGGCGGCCATGGCAACTCCATCCTTGACGTGGGATCGGGTGGTGTGTCGGGGCGCTGACAGCATTGAGGGAAATGAATCTAGTGCAGGCCCCGTTGGGGGCGCATGGCAAGAGCCGCATGGTGCTGAGCCGCAACGACACGACCACGCACGTAGGGTCCGTGGACGCTGCACTCGCGCGACGGAGCCAACAAGGAAGCCGTATAGGCCTGGTGCCGCGGCGTCAACGGTAATGGCCTCGGCGATGAATACCTGGGGTTCTCGTGGATTCGAGATTGCGTTGGGCGCGCCAAAGACAACACCCTCCGATCTCCACCAACCGGGTGCGTTGCAGCGTCCGACGTGATGTGGAAGCCTGGGCCGTCAGTTGTTGACTTTGGCGTTGTCGCTGGCGCTCCGTCCGACCGAGGCATGGCGAGGTAAACCTGATGGACCACATAAGTGCCCTCGTCGACAGTCGCGCGGGTCGCAGGCGCCGACGCTTGATCCTGGGTGCAGTTGCCGGGGTCCTGATCGCGGGCGCCCTCGTTGCGGTCGGGACGATGCGGACGTCAAACACCGGGACGTCGGGTGCGGCCACGCGCTGCCCGACCATCGACTCGGTGACCCACATCCCTGCGCCCGCACCCAGCACGGAAGTCGACTGGAACCATTGCGACCTAAGCAACGCGATCCTGACCGACGCGCATCTTGAGGGCGTGGACCTCAAGAGCGCAACGCTCACCGACGCGATCCTGACCGGCGCACACCTCAACGGCGCATTCATGAACGGCGCGACCCTGACCCGCGCCACCCTGACTAGCGCCGATCTGACCGGTGCGCATCTGGCCTTCGCCACCATGAACGACGCCATTTACTCCTCGACAATATGCCCGAACACGACGAACTCAGCCGCTCAGACGCCGGAGTCGTGCGCCGGTCAGGGGGGCGGGCTCTAAGCCACACCCGCGCGACATCGCGCCACCGCTCCGCGGGAAGACAACACCCCGTGGACACCTCATGATTCCCAGCGCATTCGCGTCTCGGGCTGGGCCGCCGCTCACCGCACGTCGCCGGGTCACCTTGTGTCGCAGCAATTCCGACTGACGGTTGGTAGGGGAGCTCGAAGAACCAGGCCCCCGCAGACCCCCTTGGCTCGTCCATTGACAATCGACTCGGCGTGAGTAGTTTCGTGGGCGAGCAAGAGATCAGTGGAACAGGAGACCGACATGAAGGTGTCGATCGATCCGAAGTACTGCGTTGGACACGGGATGTGCCACCTCAACGCGCCCGACGTCTTCGGGCTAGACGACGACGGACATGGCGTGGCACTCGAGGGCGAGATCCCGTCAGCACTGCGAGAATCGGCCCGTCTCGGATCCGAGTCTTGCCCCCAGCAAGCCATCTCAATCGAAGAGTAGGACGACTGATGCAGCAGGTGCGCACGATCGACATCGACATCAATGGCGAGGACTACGTGCGCCGCCCGCTCGACATGGAGGCCGCGGCGCGTGAGGCCGGCCCTGTGGCCTGGACTGAGTCCAACGGCGGCCACTGGATGGTGAGCCGCCACGCCGCGGTGATCGAGGGTCTGCGTGACGCTGACACCTACTCGACCGAGAAGTTCCTCGACGAGAACGGCCAGTTGGCCGGGGGCATCATGATCCCTACCGTTCCGTTCTACCGGTACCTGCCCAACGAGTCCGATCCACCCGCGTGGAATGGCTTCCGCAAGAGCATCGCTGGGCACCTCTCGCCCGGGTCGGTCGAGCGGCTCCAGCCGGTCATCGACCAGTACACGGCCGAGGTCATCGACGAGATGATCGAGCTGGGTGAGGCGGATTTTGTCATGCAAGTCGGGAGCCCGGTCACCGCCAAGGTGACACTTCACCTCCTGGGGCTGCCGACGGAGGACTGGAAGTTCTACGCAAAGCCGATCCACCTCCTCTTCGCCGACGGTGCGTCGGCGGGGCCGGGCGTCGCCGCAATCCAGGAGCGGCTGTCCAGCACCATCACCGAACGACGGGCGGCACCCCAACGAGGCATGATCGACGATCTGATCGCCACGGAGCTCGACTACGGTCCGATGAGCGATGAGGACGTCAAGGATCTCGTCTTCGATGTGATGGTGGGTGGCTTCGATACGGTCGCGGGGCTTATGGCCGGGTCACTGCAATGGTTGCAGGACAAGCCCGACTTGAAGACGCGCCTGCTCGAGGACGACGAGTTCCTTCAGACCGCGACCGAGGAGTTCCTCCGATACATCAGCCCGGCCGTGGGGCTGAGCCGCACTGCGACCACTGATTACCCGATCGCGGATCAGCAGATGCACAAGGGTGACCGGATGTACTTCATGTACCGCTCCGCGAACTGGGACCCGGCCGAGTTCGATGAGCCCGAGACGATGCGTTTGGACCGACGCCCGAACCGACACGTGGCGTTCGGGGCAGGCATCCACCGCTGCGTGGGATCGAACCTCGCTCGCTCCATCTTCCAGACCGTTCTGCGCCAGTTCCTCACTCGCGTCACCGACTACGAAGTCGTCGACTTCGAGCAGTACAAGATGACGAACAACAACGCCGGTTTTGCGCGCATGATCATGCGCTACACGCCCGGCACGAGGATCGACAGCTCCGCTCGTTGAGCAACATCGACGATGCCCAACACCGCATGCCCAACGCTCCGGAGTCGTCGGCGCATCTCACGGGTCTTCTCTGGGGCCTGAGCGGCGGCTTCCTGACGTATCTGCACCGCATGAACGCACACATCCAGCTGAGTTCCGGCGCGGGGCAGACCTCCACCAGCGACTTCTACTTCCCCGATCAGGATCAGGACCAGTTCGACTACCACCTGCTCACCGGGACACTCACGTTCACAGGCGGCGTTCGTGTCGTTGCCCATCACGGGCTTCTGAACGTGGCTTTCGTCGCGCCGTGGCTCGTCATCTCGGACCGCTCGGTACGCCTGAGCGTCGCTGACGAAAGAGGTGAATCCCTGCCCAGGATCGAGCTGGCCGATGTCTCGCTGCCGACACCCACCTGTGACGGGACCACCCTCATGTGGAGCGGGGCGCAGACATATCTGCTGGAGTCGGGGCTCTCGCTGTTCGGCGACGCCTATCCCGCGTCAACGTCGCTGGCGCCGATAACCCTGCGCATTCCGTGGCGTGAGTAGTTGGGCCGAGTGTGGTCGCGGTTGCTTGAGAGCGGCCCGCGCTCGGAGTCGCAGGAAATCCTGTTCGTTGCAGACGGCCATGTAGATCGGCGAGAACAGCATCTTCGGGAGCGCCTCGCTGGCTGGTACTCTCCGGCCGTGAGTACTGGCCGATCACAGTGGCAGCGAGTTCTTGTGCCTGACGATGGATGCTCGGTGTTCTCGCCGTGATGGAAGCACTCAAGGTCCGCAATTTCCGGCTCTTGTTCATCTCCCAAGGGATCTCGGTCACCGGGACGTCACTGCAGGACGTTGCCCAGGCCTGGTTGGTGCTCCAACTCAGCAGTGACTACACGGCACTCGGGATCGTGGTGGCCTTCCAGTACCTGCCCATGCTCTTGTTCGGCGCCTGGGGAGGCGAGATCGTCGACCGATTCGATCGCAGGCGACTGCTGTTCGTGACCGATGCCTTCGGCGGTCTCCTCGCACTGATCCTGGCGATCCTCGTGATTTCACACTCGGTGCAGCTGTGGCATATTTACGTCCTGGCGCTGTGCGTTGGCTTCGTCAATCTCATCAACCAGCCGGCAGGGCAAAGCATCCTGGGCCAGTTGGTGGGCGAGAAGTTGCTGATCCGCGCGGTCGACCTGACCTTGTCAGCGTTCAGCATCTCGCGGGTTGTTGGTCCGATCCTCGCTGGCCTGCTGCTGGAGACGGTCGGTTTCGGCGTGTGCTTCGTGGTGAACGCAGCCAGTTACCTGGTGTCCTTGGGTTTCTTGGCGGCCATTCGCCCGGCCGAGATGTACCCAGTGAGCGCGATTGCACGTCAGCGCGGTCAAGTCCGCGCGGGCCTGGCCTATGTCAGGTCTTCCCCCAACCTGCGAATCACTCTCATCCTGGTTGCAGTTATCGGGATCTTCGTCTTCAACTACCAGTTCAACCTGGCTACCTTGGCCAAAGGAACCTTTGGGACGGGTCCGTCGGGGTTTGCGCTCCTGTTCTCCTGTTTCGGGGTCGGCGGTGGCATCGGTAGCCTCTTGGCCGGTCGTAAGTCCGCACCCAACCTGACTCGGCTGGGAGGGATCGGCATCCTGCTCGGCGTCGGGACGTTTGCGCTCGCCGCATCCCCGAACCTGGTCGTGGCCGCTGGTTTGAGCCTCCTCGCCGGAGTGGTGGCCTACTGGTTCGTGTCAACGAGCGCAGATCTTCTCCAGGTGACGAGCCATCCCGAGATGCGCGGACGAGTGATGGCGCTGTGGTTCATCGGGGTTTTTGGATCATTCGCCATCGGCTCCCCCTTCACGAGCTGGGTGGCCAATATGGCTGGGCCTCGAGCATCGTTGGCGGTGAGTGGAGCCGTTGCCCTGGCATCCTGCGGGATCGTGATTCTCTGGGCGCGCCATAGGATCCGCGCAGGCGAGCCGGCTCTTGGTAGTGAAGAAGCACGAGCGTCGTTGTCTTAGCACGGGCAGCAGGTCGGTGGCTCACGGGATGCGCGGGGTGCGCCAGAAGTACGACGGGATCAGTTTGGCAAGGCTGAAGTAGATCCCGAGGATGCAACTACCCGCCCAGCCTGCGATAGGGGATGCACGGGCGCTCGCGCTTGAGGGAAAGCATGACATGCAACGGCACCGCGAGCACCGCCATCAGGACTGCGCCGACGTAGTACAAGGCATGCCAGCCGCCGAGCTCGGATACGAAGCAGGCCACGGCTCGTGAGAGCAGGATGCCCCCGAGTGGACCCGTCATCATGTGACTGACCACGCGTCCGTGGTGTGCCGGCTCCGCGAGTTCTGCTGCGAACGGGACCAATCTCTGGCCGTCCACGGAGAACAGTCCGATGACGCAGGTGACCAGCGCGAGGAGCCCGAACGAGGGCGCCAGGCCGCGGTGCCACCACATCGTCTCGGCTGACATGACCCAGGTGGTTGTGCTCGCTCTGATCGGCCCCGCACTGCGCTGGAGAACGCTGCCGTCTACAGCGTCATGCAGGTGGCTGGTACGCGACCCACGGCGATCCGGTAGGGCTTGCGTGGGCACTCTCGGATCAGCAAGCCGCCGGCACGGATCGACAAACTTCTCGACGCCCGGGAGGACGCGGCACGCCTTGCTCCGTGGCGCGTCCTACCCTGGCGACGACCTTCTCGCTCAGTGGCTGGCGTTGAACGTCTCCACGGCCTTCAGCAGCTCGGGCACGAAACTGCCCTGGTAGAGGGAGGTGACTCCGCCGTCCACGGGCAACACGACGCCCGTGATGAATGTCGAAGCATCGCTCGCGAGGAACACCGCCGCGTCTGCGACGTCCTCGGGCTGACCCACGCGGCCGATCGGCTGCGTCGGTGCGAGAGCGTCTGCGAGGAAGCCGAGGAACTCGTCAGACTGCGCCATGGGAACACCAAAAGTCGCCGGGTAGATCGGCGTCATGATGATGCCCGGTGCGATCGCGTTGCAGCGAATACCGTGAGAGCCATACTCAACCGCGGCCTGGCGAACCGCACCTGTCACGCCGTGTTTGGCGATCGTGTATCCGGGAGCACTCCACCCTCCCTGAATGGCGGCGGCACTTGAGGTGCTGATGATCGATCCCTTGGTGCCCTGGGCGATGAACTGGCGCGCGGCGTACTTGTGGCCAAGGAAGACTGAGCGCACGAGCAATGCCGAGGCCTTGTCGAAACCGTCGCTCGACAGGGAATCCATCGGGGACGGATCCCCCTGGGCGCCCGCGTTGTTAAACATGACATCGAGCTTGCCGAAGCGAGCCACAGCGGCCGCAACGAGAGCCTCGATTTCGGACTCACTCGTGACGTCGGTGTGAACGTAGACCGCGTTGGCACCGAGTTCGGACTCGATCGCGCTGCCGAGATCATCCTGGATGTCAGCAAAAATGACCTTGGCGCCTTCGGCGACGAACTTCTTCACCGTGGCCAGTCCGATACCTGATGCGCCACCGGTGACGATAGCGACCTTGCCCTCGAGTTGCCCTGCCATGAGGATCTCCCATCCTTGAGAAGTGACCCCCCAAGCGGGAGGACGATAGTGCCGGAATCAATTCGCTGCCAGCGCGTGAGTGTTGGCAAGACGGAGGATAGTGCGACCGACGGCACTCCCGTCGCCTCGGGCTCCGTCTTGCCGTAGTTCGCGGTTCCTCGCCTTTTCGCCCCGACTACATCAGGCCAGAAGCGACGAGGGGTCGTCCGGTGCGTCGGCCCCGCACTCGAGGAGGGCCTCACGTGGCACCGTGTCCAACGCTGCGATGTGCGTGGCCCGGAGAACCACAGGTGCTCGCACTCCAGCGGCGTATGACTGGAGCCACCGGCTCGCACATACGGCCCATCGGTCGCCAGGGACAAGACCGGGGAAGCCGTACTGGGGCATCGGGGTCGACAGGTCGTTTCCTACCTGCTGTTGGTGATCGAGGAACTCAGCAGTGACCACGGTGCACACGGTGTGTGAGCCGGTGTCCTCTGGGCCGGTGTTGCTGTAGCCGTCGCGGTAGAACCCCGTGAGGGGCTCAAGGCTGCATATCTCGAGCATCTCCCCGTGCACGTTGATGTGTTGATCCATGGCGTCCTCCTAGGTTCGTGCAGGCGGGCTACTCGGGGATCGTGTTGAGACTGAGGTAGTCGTCCATCTGGCCGAGGTGGTAGGGCAGAAAGACGTTTGCGGGGATGGTCGCGACAGGCTCGCAAACTCCCCTCGAGTCTTCCACGGCGTAGGTCGCGCCGAGCAATTCCACTACGGGCAGCTCACCGATTGGGTCGTGGGGTGATGACCGAAGCGCGAGGGTCGCGGGTCCGGTGCGTCGTGAGTCGACCTCCGTGTGGAACTGCGTACGCGTCAAGATCGCATCCTCCTCGAGGCCGTACCCTCCCGCGCTCGAGCGAGACTTGATGTTGAACGTGGAGCGGTCAGTGACCGTGGGTCCCAGATCCTCGGTGAGGTCGGTCTCAATCTCGATGATGCGGACTCCATGCCGTTCGATCCACGCGTGCACGTGATCGCCGTCGCGCACCATCGTCGTGCGTGCCAACTTCTTGGGCTCGCCGAACAAGTCGCGGCCGTAGTTGGTGGGCGGCTCGGTGTCCATGAACAGGGCGAGCACGTACGCCCCGTCGATCCCGTTCCAGCGTGCGGGAAGGTAGATGCTGCCGCCGTCGAAGTCGCCGAGGCAGTTGCTGTGCCAGCGCCCGATAGTGGCGACTGCGATGGGATCGTCGGCCGGCTCCAATGGTGGTGGCAGGAGCAGGCGCAGCACTTCTGGATCGGTGCGGAACTGCACCGAGAGTCGCTCGATCGCCATGAAGCGCGGGGTGGAGAGTTCGTGCTGGATCCGGGCCATCTCGTCAGCGGTCTTCACGAAACCCATGGCGTGCCACTCCTCGTCGTCGGGCTCGAGTCCGCCCGGTTGGGCGGACTCTCTTTCAGCGTCGCTGCGCCTCGGGAGGAACCTCGGCAACCGGCGTGCCCCTGCCCCGCTGTCCGGGATTCACGAGACCCATCACCGTGTAGTCGGTCTCATCCCACACTTCGGGGAGCCGCTCGAGGAACTCCTCGGGAGTGAATCCGGCACCAACCTGCATGCCCACGGTCTGCGCAATGTACATGCGGCTGACGTGGCCGCCCGCTGCCCCGATGGTCTCGCCGGTGAATGGGCACGACTCATGCGCGAGGGCGACGATCACCGGAGACACGAGCTCGACCCGGAAGTCGTCCTCGAGAACCTTGCGTCGCTCGGGTGTGACGTCGGGTGCACGTGCATACAGGGGAGTCCACGCGGTGGGGCAGATGGCGTTGACTTTGATGCCGAGCTCGCGACCCTCGACCGCGAGCGCGCGGGTGAGCCCATACGTGGCGCCCTTGGCCGCTGCGTAGGCCGCACCTTGGCCGTCGCCGAAGAATGCTCCCCGCGAGACGGTGTTGATGACCCGTCCGTAGCCCTGGGCGGCCATGTGAGGCCACGCAGCTTTCGCGACGGCCCATGTGGCACGCAACTGAATCGCCATCATGTCGTCGTACTCGTCATCTGGGTAAGCGTCGAACTTGTAGAAGTGGACGATGCCCGCGTTGTTCACGACGACGTCGACCTTGCCAAAGGTGTCGAGCGCGGTCTCCACGACCGACGCTGCACCTTCCTTCGTGGCAATATCGGCATAGTTAGCCACCGCGGAGCCGCCAGCGGCCGTGATGGCGGCGACGACCTCGTCGGCGACAGGCGGCTCATGTTCGGTGCCGGGACGGATGCGGTTGTTGACCACGACATGCGCGCCGCGCTCGGCCAGAAGTGTGGCGTAACCGCGGCCGAGACCACGCCCGGCCCCAGTGACGAGGACGACCTTGCCGTCCAACCTCATGGTGTCCATGGGAGTACTCCTTCGGTAGGCCTATTTGTGGTCGGTGGGACGGATCACGACTTCGTTGACTGCTATCCGACGGGGATTTGCCACAATGCTGGCAATCGCTTCGGCAACATCTTCCGCGTGGAGCTTCTCCACAGCGGCGAATCCCTCGTCGTACTCGATCAGCACCTGAGGTGAGAGGTGGCTGAACAGCTCGGATTCCGTGACTCCGGGATCGACGACCGAGACTCGAAGGTTGCGCTGGGTGAACTCCAGACGAAGTGCCTCCGTGAACGCGTTCACCGCGAACTTCGTCGCGCAGTAGATCGGGCACTGCTCGTAGACGATTCGGCCAGCGATCGAGGAGATATTGACGAGGTCGGTGACCCCGCGCGGGCCAGTGGCTGCGCCTTCGAGCAGGTGGGGCAAGGCCGCCTTGGTGACGTACATCAGGCCCTTGAGGTTGAGGTCGACCATTGCCTCCCAGTCGTCGACGGGCATGGCGAGAGTGGGGCCGTTGAACATCACCCCCGCTGAGTTGACCACGGTGTCGAGCCGACCTAGCTGGGCGATCGTTGCCGCCACGACTCCAGCAGCCTCGTCGCGGCGCGTGATGTCGGCGGGCAGAGTGAGCGCGTGCCCGCCGGATGCGACGATCGTGGCTGCGAGCTCCTCGAGGCGGTCTGCGCGCCTGGCCGTGATCACGACCGATGCACCGCGAGCAGCGAGCTCCCGGGCGGCCGCGTGTCCGATGCCGCTGCTGGCGCCGGTGACGAGGGCAACTGTTCCGATGAGGCTCTCGGCCATGGGGATCCTCGAGGTGTGTAGGCGCCGATGACGCGGGTGAAGATTCGAGCGGGGGCCAAGCTGAGTGGTTGCCTACGCGTTTGGCGGTAGGTCGAAACTTGCTGAGATGAACCATCGCTCTGTGGTTCTGCTCGCGATCTTCCACTCGCCATCACGGCGTTCGAAGATGTCGAAGTACGTGGCCTCGATGTAGGTGGTGCGACCATCGGCGGCACTTTGGGCGATCGCGAGGCAATCCGCGCGTCCCGTAGCTCTGTCGGGGTTCTCGAACTTGATCACGAGGTTGGTTGTGAGGTGGAACGTCCGTGCCCACGAGGTATCGATCGCGACCTGCACCCCTCGGATCTGTTCGAGGCCGTAGAAGTTACCTCGCCCACCGGGTGCGAGGAACTCGGCATCCTCGTACCACAGGGCGCCGAACCGCTCGGGATCGCGGCGATCGAGTCCTTCGCAGAAGCCTGCCACGAGGCTAGCGATCTCGGTGCGTGACTCAATCTCATCGAGCCTGGCTTCGACACTGCGCCCGCCCGCTGGCGTGGGGCTGTTCATGATGCGCCGACAGAGATCGAGGGAATCACACGAACCCCCGTGAGGGGCGTTAGAGCATGCACCCTGGCGTAGGGCCGAGAATCATTGACGTTGTCGAGCACACCACACACGATCGCTCCCGAAGCCGCGACAACCAATCGTTTGTTACGTTATTGGGCGTAGCGATCAGTGTCAACGACGCAACCAGGCATGATGATGTCTGACGTCGCCTTCCGACATCGGATCCTTGGCCATGACAGCCCGCGACAACCCGCGAGTGCGTTGTTCAGGCGGAGGGCGCATCCATTGCTGCGGTAGTGCGAAGTCCTTCGACCATCGCCTCACACGCCTCGCCCAGCGCCCTGAACTGTTCTTCAGGGAGGCAGTCGACCATGTGCTGGCGAACTCCGGCGACATGGGTCGGTGCGGCCGTGACCAGCAGATCCATGCCTGTGTCGGTGAGCACCGCGTTGGATCCTCGACGGTCCGTCTCGCAGGCTTGGCGTACTACGAGCGAGAGCCCTTCGAGCCGGTCTACCTGGTGCGAGAGCCGACTGCGGCTCGAGCAGGTGCGGTCGGCGAGAGTGCTCATCCGCATGCGTCGCTCGGGCGATTCAGAGAGCCGTACCAGGATCTCGTAGTCAGAGAGGGAGATCCCGTGGGCCTCCTGCAATTCCCGCGAGAGGCGATCTTGGAGAAGGGCCGTGGCGGTGAGATACGCGCGCCAATAGGCCTGCTGCTCCGCGGTGAGCCACTCGGTCATGGCCTCAGCCTATGTTGCCGCTGGGCTCGAGGGGGCGTGGCCTCGACCTGGATCCCTCACGCGAGAGTGAGGATCTCTACCCCGGTGTCGGTGACGAGGAGGGTGTGCTCGAACTGCGCAGAACGCTTGAGGTCGGCCGTGACGATGGTCCAACCGTCGTCCCACATATTCCAGTCGTAGGTGCCGAGCGTAAGCATGGGCTCGACGGTGAAGGTCATCCCAGGCTCGAGCACAGTGGTGGCCGCTGGGTCGTCGAAGTGTGGGACGACCAGTCCCGAGTGGAATGCGGTGCCGATGCCGTGGCCGGTGAAGTCGCGCACCACTCCGTATCCGAAGCGCTTCGCATACGACTCGATCACCCGACCGATCACGTTGAGCTGGCGACCCGGCACAACGGCGTTGATACCGCGCATGGTGGCCTCGCGGGTGCGCTCGACAAGGAGACGGGATTCTTCGTCGACCTCGCCCACGAGGTAGGTGGCGTTGGTGTCGCCGTGCACCCCGTGGATGAATGCCGTGATGTCGATGTTGCAGATATCGCCGTCGCGCAGAAGCGTGGAATCAGGGATGCCGTGGCAGATCACTTCATTAAGTGACGAACACAGTGACTTGGAGTAGACCGGCCCTCGTCCACCACCGGGGTACCCGAGGGTGGAGGGGTAGGCGCCGTGATCGCAGAGGAACTCATGGCCGATCCGGTCGAGCTCGTCGGTGGTGACCCCCGGGGCGATGTGTCGGCCGACCTCGTCGAGCGCTTGTGCACCCAGGCGTCCAGCGATTCGCATGCGCTCGATCGTGTCGGCGTCCTTGACCTCGGGGCCGACGTAGCGGGCGGCGCGATCCTTGCCGACGTATTCAGGGCGCGGGATGTGAGGAGGCACTGCTCGCATAGGGCTAATGACCCCGGGCTCGAGTGGCATGGGCGTGAGTCTATGAGCAGATCACATGGGGCCTTGCGCCGGTCCTCGGCGAATTCCATCCACCCCGCGACAGGTCATCCGCTCGGATGCGGACTGACAAAGCAACAAGCCCGACACCGTGGGGTGTCGGGCTTGTTGGTGATCTCTTGTGGTTAGGCCTTCTTGGCCGCGCGCTTGGCGGGTGCCTTCTTGGCTACCGCGCGCTTGGCGGGTGCCTTCTTGGCTACCGCGCGCTTGGCGGGTGCCTTCTTGGCTACCGCGCGCTTGGCGGGTGCCTTCTTGGCTACCGCGCGCTTGGCGGG
>WLRQ01000038.1 GCA_009697815.1 Actinomycetota bacterium | reverse complement strand
TTCTGGTGATCGCCATCGCTCTCGTGGGCGGTTCGGGATCCTCGAACGTCGTCGTGGCTGGGCCGACACCGTCACCTTCCGCGACGATCTCGCCCTCTGTGCCGGCCGCTGTGACGCACTCCCCGTCACCCGCCGCATCGCTGGCCGCTACGGGTGCAACTCCAACCCTCGGGTCTGCGACACCCACAGCCTCGGAATCATCCACGAATTTGCCCCAGGGTGAGGCCCGGCGGGATGCCGAGATTGCCGCCGTGCTCGCCTCGCGCGCCGTCGCGGTCACATCCGACAGCCAGGCGCGCTGGGCTCAGACCGCGGTGTCGGGTGCGGACGTTCCGGATTTTGCTCGGCTCGTGGCCCTGCCTATCGCGTCCTGGGCCTATCGGGTCACATCGGTGGTGGCTTCGAGTGATCCGGATGTGGTCGTGGTGACCGCCGCGATGTCCTACCGACTCGACGTCGACACGGTCGAGGACATCGTGGCCGAGCGGATCACGATGCGCCAGGGCCGAGACGGCTGGCTGGTCGTGAGTGAGCACACCGCTGGATCCCGCATGATGCCATGGGATCTCGGCACCCTCACTGTCATCCGAGGTCGTCAGGCCCTCGTGATCGGGATCGATACCGCGGGGGCGACTCTGCGCGAGTATGCGGCCCTGACTGATCGTGTCGCAGGCGAGGTCACGGCCTTCTGGGGATCTGACTGGGTCCACCGCCCCGTACTCGTCGTGCCCGCCACAACCTCGCAGATGGCGCGGGGGCTCGGGCGCTCGACGGGTTCGCTCACCGGACTCGGGGCCGTCACCAACGACACGAACATCTCGGCTCGTAGTGGCCGCGGTAACGAGCGTGTCTGGACGAACACACCCGTGATGGCAGGGCTCTCGGCTGCGGGTCGGGGGATCGTCCTGCGTCACGAGATGTTCCATGTTGCGGTCGGATCCGCGTCCACCAATGCGACCCCCCTGTGGCTCGAGGAGGGCATGGCCCAGTACGTCGGTTACCTGGGCTCCGGGGTCCCCATCACCACGGCGATCGGCGATGTCGTTGCTGATGTGCGAGCGGGCCATCTCCCCACGGCGTTGCCCTCTGATGGCCAGTTCAGCGGATCACAGTTCGCGATCGCCTACGAGTCCGCCTACGTCGCCGCGGACATGCTCGCCCGCCAGTACGGCCAGGTCGCTCTCATCAGGTTCTACCGCCTTGTGGCGTCGGGAGCCGGAAGCTCTTCGACCAATGTCGCGTCGGCCTTGGGCGTTGTCACCGGGCAGGGGCTCGCGGCGTTCACCTCCGCGTGGCGCACGCAGTTGCAGGCCTTCTCTGCGTAATCCATCGGCGACGATGTGCCTATGAACGTTCTCGCGGTTGCCCTCATCGCCCTGGTGGGGTGCGGGGTGCTCGCCTGGGCGGCGGTGCGCCAGAGCCCGTCCAACGAGGTGCCCACGATCACCCGCCCTGACCTCGACCGCGACTTCACCCGTTCAGAACAAGATCGTGAGCGTCGTTTCCGTCGCCGGGTGCGACCCTGGGGGCTCCTCGCGTTGCTGGCCGACGTGGCCGTCCCGACCGTGCTGGCCGCGTCCGGAGCCGTAACCGCGATGGCCGACACCGTGCCAGGGCCGTGGTGGGGGCAGACGGCCATCACGGTCGGCGCGATCCTCGTGTCGGTTCGGTTGATCACCTTGCCCGGTGCCATCGTGGTGCGACGAGCATCGCTCTGCGTCGGGCTGGCCGCCGGGACGTGGCGTCGGTGGGCCCGCGATCTCGGGGTGGCGTTCGGCCTCTCGTGGGTGCTCGGCGCCGTGGGTCTGTGCGGAATCGTCGGCGCGATTCGACTGTGGCCGACATGGTGGTGGCTCCCCGTGGCTGTGGGGGTGGCCCTGCTGGTCGTCGCGGCGTCCTTTCTGGTGCCCGTGCTGATCGAGCCGCTGTTTACCCATGTCGAGCCGATGGCCGATGGAGTGTTGCGCACCGAGCTGCTCGGGCTCGCCGCGAGGGATGAGGTCTACGTCGGCGAGGTACTGGTGGCCGATGCGTCTCGTCGCACGACGGCGCTCAACGCCTATGTGTCAGGCCTGGGCGCATCGCGTCGGATAGTCGTGTACGACACCCTCCTGCAGACCGGTCGCGACAACGAGGTGAAAGCCGTTGTCGCACATGAACTCGGGCACGTCGTCGCACACGATGTCCGGACTGGCACCGTGCTGGTCGGGGCCGGTGCGGCCATTGCTGCAGCGGCGGCCTTCGTGCTCCTGAGCTGCGCGCCGATTCTCGCCGTCGCCCACGTGGGATCCCCGAGCGACCCTGCGGTGGTGGGGGTGCTGATCGCGGCGATGGCCTGGGCCGCGGCGATATCGGCGCCAGCGCGGAGCGCGCTATCGCGAGGGATGGAGTGCCGAGCCGACCAGCACTGCCTCGATCTCACGGGCGAACCTGGGACGGTGGTGGCGATGCACCGGTCATTGGCGATCACGAATCTCGCGCCGCTCCTGCCACCGCGGTTGTTACACCTGTGGCTCGGCACCCACCCGACATCGCCCCAGCGCATCGCGGCCGCGCGGCAGTGGGCCGTGATGCACGGTGTTGAGGTGCCAGCAGGCCTGATGGCGGACGAGGCTTAGTTCTCTCAGGGCGCTGCCGCCCCTGACTGCCCCGACGACCCGGGAGCTCTCAAGAGCACGTACCGTCCCTCGCGCCCGACTTCCACCCAGTGGCGTTCGACCACCAGGACGGGGCCAAGGGCCTCGTCGGAGTGAAGGAGTGCATAGGTCGGCGCGATCTCGTCGACGAGGGTCTCCCAGCCTGGCTGGGCGGCGAAGGCCCGGATGTAGGCGTCGATGCGCGCGGCTCCGTAACGGTCGGCTCGCCCGTCGATCGCGACCTGGACATGGGGTGGTCCACCGGCCAGCCAGAGCAAGGGCCCGGCGATGTTGTAGGTGTTGAGAACTCGTTGGTCACCGGGTGAGTTCTTGATCTGCGCGATGAGTCCCCGGGGTGTGTCGGGGGCAACGACGCGGTTCTGGACAGCGGCGAGGGTCAGGGCTGCGACGGCACCCACCAGACCCAGTGCGATCGCGACCCGGCCGAAGGGCGCGCGCGCGGGTGGCGGATCGGGATCCCCCAGTGCGCGGGCGACGATCCCGGTGGCCACGGGGGAGAGCATCAACAGCGCCGGTGTCATATCGCGCCAGGCCATGAAGCCGAAGGTGATGAGGGTGAGCACGATGGCGATCTCGCCACGCGAGGGCCTCATCCGACCCCGAGCCCAGGCCACGATCACGATCAGGATCGCGAGCAGGAACGGGATCGTGAGCGCATCCCAGACCCGCACCGCGTGCCACTCGTCGATCAACCCGGTATTGGCCGAGAACCGCAGTGAGGCGAGCGCATTGCCCCACCCAGACGGCGAGACGCAGGCCGCCGCAAGGGTGGCGCCAGCGAGCAGCAAAGAGGTGACGATCGCGCGATCGCGCCAGCCGTGATCGAGGAGTCGGGCCAGCGCAGCGAGGACGAGTCCGAGCGGAAGCAGCACCCAGCCGCCGTGGAAGTTCGACCAGACGGCCACGAGTGGAAGGACCAGCCACCATCGCGGGAGTCGCCCTGTGCGCCAGAGCCGTTCGATCCACCACCCGACCAGGGGTGCGAGGATGAAGGTGAGTTGCTGGCTGCGCTCCTCGGTGTACAACATCAAGGTCAGAGAGCCGAGCGTGAAGAGCCAGACTCCGGCACGGGCCGGTCGATGTCGCAGCGTGACCGCGGCGAGCACTGCGAGTGCGGCCACGAAGGTGAAGGTGCGATAGACCACGAGGGTATCGAGCCCTCCGATGGCCTCCAACTTGGCGAACAGGGTCTCGGCCAGCCACTGAGTGCTGACCCAGGTGTCAGGGACGGGGGAGAACGACCAGCCGTGTCCGGCATCGGCCACGGGGGTTCCCGCGAGAATGTCGCGGCCGACCAGCAGGTGCCAGTAGAGGTCGATATCGCTGATGGGTCCCAGCGCCACTCGTAGCGGGGTGAGCATCGCGACCACGCCGGCGAGGAGAAGGTAGGGAACCTCGCGATGATTGCGCGAGTCAGCGTCGCTCACGAGCGATTCCCCCCGGTGCTGGCCTCGGCGTATCCGGGCCAGTTCGGCCGCGGATGCAGGTGACTGTGGCGAGTGGTGGGGCCACATGGCAGAAACGTCCCGGGCGGATGCCTCGGGACGTTTCTTCGCCATGGCCCACGGGCCGTTGCGTGTGGTCGATATGACGGTCAGATCAGCAGGCGGTACTGGACGCGCTGATGCAGGACGTCGTCTTCGAGAAGTTGTTCTTGACCGTGGTGCCGAGGAGGAATACAACACCCACGATGACGGCGGCGATCGCGGCGACCAGCAGGCCGTACTCGACTGCCGAGGCGCCTTCGTCGCGACGAAGCGTGGTGCGAATACGAGAAATCATGGGGGTGCCCCTCCAGTTCGATGTCCCCGGTTGTTCGGGCACATCACAAGAGTGACATCGGAGAGTGACCGTCGGATCAGGTCTGAGTACCGAGAGTCATCATCCGTTCGGACGATATCGGTATGGCAGTTATAACCCGGGCTCATCGCGCTTGAGCAGGCCGAGCTTCAGCGCGGTCATCAGCGCCTGGGCTCGGTTACCGGAGCCGAGCTTGTCGTAAAGCTTGCTGATGTGGGTCTTGGCCGTGGACTCGCTGATGAACAGCTGCCTGCTGATCTGGGCAACCCCGAGACCCTCGGCGAGCAGCCCGAGGACCTCGCGCTCTCGGGGCGTGAGCTGGGGCCCGGTGGGTGACATCTTGCGCTTCATAGCTTCGCTGAGGTCGGCTGCGGTGAAGGAGCGCGGTGAACTCGCCGCATGCCGGGCCGCGGCCACGACGTCCTCGGACGGAGCGTTCTTGGGCACGAAAGCCGACGCTCCGGATTCGAGGGCCTCGAAGAGCTGGTCGTCCCCTGCGTACATCGTGAGGATCACGATGCCGATCTCGGCATCATCCGAGCGCAGCTGTCGACAGGCTTCGAGGCCGTTGCCGTCGGGCAAGCGTACGTCGAGGATCACGACGTTCGGCTTGAGCTGGCTCAGGAGCCGCCGGGCCTCCTGTAGCGACCCGGCCTCACCCACTACCTCGAATCCGCCGTCGCGCTCGAACGCCCGGCGCAGGCCCTGTCGGATGAGCTCGTGGTCGTCGACGAGGAGCACGCTGAGCGTCACGGTGGTCACTTTCCTTGATGGGCTCGGATCTTGATCATGTCACGAGGGCTACCGGCGGCGGGGACGACCTCGCCGCTCTGGAAGGGCGGGCTTGGGGTTCGCGGGAGTCAGGGTCGTTGGCGTCGCGAGCCTGGATCCGAGGGCGATCTCGACCACGGTGCCGCCCCCCACGCGGGCGCGCACGGAGAGCGAGGCGCCGAGGCGCTGGGCCCGCTCGCGCATGATCTCCATGCCGAATGAGTCGGCGCGGGCCTGCCCCAGCCCCTGTCCGTCATCAGCGATGCGCATGAACGCCCGGGGCGGATCCACGCGGCAGGTGACCCACAGGTTGCGCGCACGTGCGTGCTTGCGCGCATTGGTGATCGCCTCCTGCGCGACTCGCAATAGTTCGGCTTCGGTATCCAGCGGAAGGCGGTGCGACGATTCGTCCAGAACGAGGTGCACCGTCAGGCCCGCGCCGCTGCCGACGGTATGGACGTAGCCGGTCAGGGCGGCGCCGAGACCAGCTGCTGGCTGAACGTCAGTGCGCAGATCGAAGATCGACAGGCGCAGTTCGGTCACGATCCGGGTGAGCTCGGCGCGCAGTGCCGAGAGCCCGGCCCTGGTCGGTTCGTCGGAGGTGTGTGCCCGGAGGTCATCGACGACGTAGGCGACCGAGGCTATCTCTTGAGCGATGCCGTCGTGGATCTCGCGAGCGAGGCGACGGCGCTCCTCGACCGTGGCGATGGCCCGGATCTCGCTGAAGAGCCGACCGGTCTCGATGCTCAAGGACGCTGCGTTGACAACCCGTTGCGCCTCAAGGAGTTCGCGGTCGGCCCACTCGCGTCCCTCCCGTTCGAATCCGACAAGTCCAAGAGGACGATCGTCAAGTTTCATGGCCACGACCGCGGAGTAACCCGTACCCGGATCGCTGAATGTGCCGCTCTGCTGCGCTACCCCTCCGCTCTTCCAGACCTGCTCCCAGATGCCCTCGTGTGCGTCGGGTTGCCATTCGAGCCGGTCAGCGCCTGCGAAGGCCAGCGCCATGAGCAGGTCGCTGTCAGTGCGCACGTAGAGCCCGGCCCGATCGAAGTTCGCTGTGCCGCGCAGGTCGACGAGTAACTGCTGGGCCAGGGAGACCTCGTCCAGGCCAGTGGGAAGGCTTCTCGCGACGTCACGTAGGCGGGTGAGGAGTTCGTGGGCGGCGACATAGGTTGACGAGGCCTCGGAACTTCGAAAGCCGACGATCCGAGCCCAAGACCCCACCAGGCCGACGGCGAGGCCCAGGCCGACCCACTCAGCCACCGTGGTGACCTCTGAGCGAGGAAGATCCCCCAAGTTCACGCGTGCGCCGAGGAGGACGAGGAAGCTGATCGCCGTGCTGATCAGGGCGCTGCGGGCGCCCGTGAGCAGGCCTGCCGCGAGCGGGGGCACGATCAAGTACGGCAGGAGAGCCTCGGGCAAGGGCACCGCCGAACCGATGATGGCTGCGGTGACCGCGGCTTCAAAATAAGGACGGATGGTGGTGAACCACGACCTTGGAAGTGGGGCGCTACTCAGCACTGCCACCAGCGCGAGCACGAGGAAGTCATGGAACTCTGTGTGCGCGGACAGGATGCTGAGAACCCCGCACAGGAGGAGAATCCCGATCCGCGTCAGGAGCAGGATCGTGGCCGGCGCCTCGAGTGATCGGCGTGTGTCCGTGAAGGAAGAGGAGGAGCTCACGGGTGGACGCTTGCACATGTGCTGCCCGGTGCGCACTTCGGGCCTTCCTTGGGCGCGGCGCCGATAGCGCTTCCTCCGATGTGGCAGCCGACTGACACCCGGATGCTCGTCTCTCGCGCTGCACTCTGATTACATGGTCATGTGACGAACACGACCCCCGAGGCCACAGGCTTGTATCGACTCTCCGAGGTTCTCGCGGCCACCGATGCCCGGCTGGGTGAGGAAGACGTTGCGGGGCTGGGGCCGTGGGCCACTGGATTCGATCCGCTCGACGGACATCTTGCGGGTGGGCTCCGGCCCGGCGAGCTGACCTTGTTAGGAGGGCCACAGGGCCTGGGTAAGACCACGTTCGCACTTCAGGTGGCCAGGACGGCGATTGCCGCAGGGCATGCCGTGCTCTATGTGTCCTTCGAGCATGGCGCCGTCAACCTCCTCGAGCGCTTGCTCGCGGCCGAGTCTGGTGAGCTTGCCGGTGACCACGGGGTGTCACTCAAGGCCGTGCGCGCACTACTCGAGGGCGACCGCAGCGCGGCATCACTCCAGGAGAAGTTCACTCGCCCCGGAGGGAGCGCGCACACCCTCGCGGCGATAACGGCTGATCTCGAACGACTGCACGTTCTGCGCGGCGGCCCCACCACGGATATCGCCGCGATCACCGCCGCGATCGACACAATTCTGGCGCGAGGCCAGGGCGCTCCGCTTGTGGTGATCGACTACCTTCAGAAGATCGCGGCGCCAGCGTCCCTGCTCGAGGAGGAAACGCGGATGTCCTTCGTGGCTGGCGCCATCAAGGATCTCGCACTCGCGTTCTCGGTCCCCGTTCTCGCGATCTCCGCCAGCGATGCGGCCGGAATCGCCGAAGGAGCGCGCATGCGCACCCAGAACCTGCGGGGTGCGTCGGCGCTCGCATACGAGGCGGATGTCGTGCTCGTTCTGAACGAGAAGTACGACGTGGTTGCCCGCCACCACCTGGTCTACGGCAGTGCCAATCCCGAGCGCTTCCACCTCTACGCAGTGATGTCGATCGAGAAGAACCGCGGTGGCAGGGCTGGAATCGATCTGGAGTTCCGTAAGCGGTTCGACCAGGCCATGTTCGAGCGCGAGGGTCAGGTAGTGGCCGAGCAGTTGATCGACTCGCGCATCTTCGTCGAGTAACGGCGTCGCCATGTCGCGCTCTGGGTGCGGTCTGGCACGTGGCCAGGGATCAGGTACTGCCCAGCGTATCCATGATCTGGATCGCCGCGGGCCCCATGATGACGATGAACAGTGACGGCATGATGCAGAAGATCAGCGGGAAAAGGATCTTCACCGGGACCTTTTGAGCCTGCTCCTCGGCCCACTGGGTGCGACGGATGCGCATCTCGCGCGACTGGATACGCAGGACATTGGCGACGGGGATACCAAAGGTATCGGCCTGGATCATCGCGGTGACGAACCCGCGAAGGTCGGAGACATCCGTGCGTTCCCCGAGCGCCCGCATGGACTCGGCGCGGCCGGTTCCCAACTGCATCTCTTGCAGCACCCGAAAGAACTCCTCGGCCAGGGGTCCGGTGGTGTTGCGCGCCACCTGGGCGAGCGCCGCGTCGAAGCCGAGGCCGGCTTCCACCGAGATCACGAGCAGGTCGAGGGCATCGGGTAGTTCGTGCTTGAGCTTGTCGGACCTGTTGAAGGCGGCTTGGTAGAGCAGCAGATTGGGCGTGAAGAGCCCGAGGACCGCGAGGCCCACTCCGAAGACGAGTGCCCAGAGGACATTGCCCGAGAGCAGCGGAAGGGCGATGCCGATCACCGCGCCGACGATCAGGCCGAGCATCTTGTAGGCGAGGATCCGGTCGGTGTCCCACCCGGGCGGGTTACCTGCGAGGTCGAGCTTCTTGCGAAGGCGGGCGGTCTGGTCGCTCGCCGTGAATCGTCGGCCGAGTCGTGTGAACCGAACCATCAACGGCAGCAGGATGCGGTCCGTGAAGGGCAGATTGAGGTCGACCGTCAGCGAATCTGAGGACAGTCGCAGGGCCTCGACGGCGGCCAGGGACCGCGAGACGCCCCCTCGGTGGGTGTCCACCAATGCTGAGGTGATCACGCCCGTGATGCCCAGGAATACGGCTGCGAGGCCGAGGAAGAGGAACCAGGTATTCATGGCGATCAGACCTCCACCTTGACGACCTTGCGGAGCCAGAACGTCCCGGCCACGAACATGAACACTCCACCGATGATCAAGGCGATCCCGAGCGGAGAGGAAAGAAGTGTGCCGATGTACTCGGGCCTGACAAGGACGAGGTAGACGGTGAACAGCAGCGGGAGGGCTCCGAGGATGACCGCCGAGAGGCGACCTTCCGCAGAGAGCACGCTGACTTGTCGGCGGAGCCGTTCGCGCTCACGCATTGTGGCGGCGACGGAGGTGAGAACTTCGGCGAGGTTGCCACCGACCTCCCGCTGGATCCGGACCGCCATGACCACCCACCCGAAGTCCAGAGAGGCCATGCGGAGGGCGGTGTTCTCGAGCGCATCCTCCATGGTCACCCCGAGTCGGGCCTCGACGATGGCGCGGTTGAGCTCGACCGACATGGGGGAGTCCGCCTCGCGGACCACGGTGTCGATTGCCTGGGGGAGGGAGTAGCCGGCCGCGATCGAACCCGCGAGCAGGGTCAAGGTATCGGGCAATTGTGCTGCGAATCGGGCCTTGCGCCGCCCTACCTTGATCACGAGGTACACGTAGGGAACGATAATGCCGATCGCGAGCCCCAGAACCGTCGCGACGACGGTGAATCCCGACAGGAGGGCGAAGACAAGCCCGAGCCCGATCGTGATGCCCACGTGGACCAACATCCACTCGCCCGGACGCAGCGGGACACCGGCCGACTCAAGCTTGGCCCCGAGGTTGTTGTCGACGTCCCGACTCTGGACGAACCGCCCGGCAAGTTCGACAGCCGAACGAGCTACCTGACTTTGACCCAGGGCCCCGGAGCTTGCGATCGCGGGCGCATTGGTGCTCCCTCGATAATTGACGGAGTACTTCGATAGGCGGCGATTGACCCGACCGGCCTGCTGGTTATGGCGGTCGCTGGCGAGTACTGCCACGGCGAGCAAACCGAAGAGTCCGATACCGAGTGCGCCGGCGGCTACGGGAAGGAACCATGACGCGCTCATGAATCCCGGTTGGTTCACCGGAATGGGCTCGTTACCCTCGCCTGTCGGGGTGATCGTGGGCACAGCGGGAAGGATGGCCAAGGTTGAGTCCCCGACTGCTGCGGAGCCAGCCGTCGCCGCGATCGTGACTGTCTTCGAGGTACCGGCAACGTTCTCGGGTACCGCCACGGTGATGACGATCGAGGTGGCCTGGCTCTGGGCCGCCGCCGTGAAGGTGGCCGCGAGCTGCGCTGCCTCGGTGGCGCTGATGGTCAGCCCCCCGCCTGCCTTCGTCAGGGCGTTTATGTCCTTGAGTTCTGCGGCAGTGGCGTTGATCGCCACGGCGTCGAGGGTGACCCGCGATGACGTGAGGTCGCTGCCTGCCTGGGTGAGGCTGGCTGTGCCGGCGTCGTTCGCGGTGCCGGAGATCAGCAGCTGGTTCCGCACACCGGTGGCCCCGAGTGTCTGGTTCGCGAGCAGGATCGCGTCATAGAGCGCCGTGCCGCCGTCTGTGGCAGCGAGGGCGTCGACCCCAGCACGAACGGCATCCCTGTCGGTGGTCGGCTCGACGACGAGCGAAGGTACGTCCGAGAACGTGACAAGCCCGACCTCCACGTCCTTCGGCACCGCCGCGAGGTAGGCCTTCGCCGCTGCCTTGGCCGCGTCTATCCGGGTGGTGCCGTCAGGGGTTGTCGCGCGCATGCCCGCGCTGACGTCGATGGTGAGAACGGTGCGCCGGACCGGGGCCGCTTCGTTCGAGGCGATGGGTTTTGCCGTGGCCGTCACTACTTTTCCGTCGATCGTGGCGATCACTGACGCCAGATCGATGGAGTCGCCCGGTGCAAGCCCGATCGCGCTGAAGACCACCGTGAGCGTTCCATCGGGAGCCGCTTCCGCCTGATCGATGCGGCCGGAGACCGCCGACGCTGTTGTTGACGTCGCAACCACCGTAACGATGGCCGCGATGGCCACCGCTGCCTGCGCCAGGACTCGCGGGATTCCCCGATGGAGCACGATCAGCCTCCGAACTTCTCGAACGCGAACATGGTGGTCTCGAGATAGATGCCTTCGGCGGCGAGTTTGTCGAGGAATCGCGGCCGAAGACCAGTGGAGCGCAGGGAACCCAGAGGTTCGCCCTCCTCGCCGAATCCAGCGGCATAGTCGAAGAGAAAGATGTCCTGAAGGGTAATGACATCGCCCTCGAGGCCGATCACCTCGGTGACGTGGGTGATGTGGCGCGACCCATCTCGGAATCGTTCCTGGTGCACGATGAGATCGAAGGCGCCGGCGATTTGCTCGCGGATGGCCTTCAGCGGAAGCTCCGCCCCTGCCATCAGCACCATCGTCTCCACGCGCGAGATCGTGTCGCGCGGGCTGTTGGCGTGGGTGGTGGAGATCGACCCATCGTGGCCGGTGTTCATCGCCTGGAGCATGTCGAGTGCCGCTGCGTCGCGGACCTCGCCGACGACGATGCGGTCGGGCCTCATGCGCAGGGCGTTGCGGACGAGGTCGCGGATGGTGACTTCACCCCTGCCCTCGATGTTCGGGGGGCGGGATTCGAGCCGGACCACGTGCTCCTGGTGGAGCTGGATTTCGGCGGCGTCCTCAATGGTGATGATGCGCTCGCCTTCGGGAATGAACGAGGAAAGCACGTTCAGCGTCGTGGTCTTTCCTGCGCCTGTGCCGCCGGACACCATGATGTTGAGCCGGCCCTGCACGCAGGAGGAGAGGAACTCGGCGACGGCGGTGGTGACCGTCCCGAAGTGGACGAGATCCTCGGCCTCGTAGGCCTCGCTAGAGAACTTGCGAATGGTCAGGGTGGCGCCGTCGATCGACAACGGCGGCACGATGGCGTTCACACGGCTGCCGTCGGGAAGGCGGGCGTCAACCATGGGGGATGCCTCGTCGACGCGACGGCCGACCCGAGCCACGATCTTGTCGATCGTGCGCCTGAGGTGGCTCTCGTCCGTGAACCTACCCTCGACCGGGTAGAGCCGCCCGGCACGCTCGACAAAGATCATTGAGGGACCATTGACCATGATCTCGGTAACCTCGGTGTCGCGAAGATAGGGCTCGAGCGGTCCGTATCCCAGGATGTCGTCAGCGATCTCTTGGGCCAGACGTGCGCGATCCTGCACGGTGAGGGGTGTCTCCTCGAGGGCGAGGACCTCTTGAAGTGCTGACCTCACCTTGCCTTCGAGCTCGTCACCGGTCAGCCGTGAGTCATACAGCTGCGGCCCGAGACTCTCGACCAGGCTCGCGTGGACCGTGCGCTTGAGTTTGGCGAGGGTGTCCTCTGGGGCAACGCGGCGCGCACGTGTCGAGGTGGGATCGATGTGCGCATCCGGAGTGGTGCCGTGACGGCCCCGGCGCGCATCTGCCAGGCGATCGGAGAGGCTCAAGGTCTACTTCTTCCGTCTGAGGGAAGTGCGTCGATCGGACCGCATCTGGGTGGGGATCGCGTCGCCGTTCGCGACAAAGACGTAGTCGTCGAGGAACTTGCGGATCGCCAGGCTCACGGGGTTCTTGGGATCATCGGACACGATCGCGACGCCGCGGTTGGTCGAGGCCGGCACATCGCGGCTCGACGGGATCTGGGCCACGATCGGTGCCTTGAGGGTCTTCTCGACCTCCGACAGTGCCAATCCCACCTTGGAGTCCGACCGGTTCAAGACGATCTTGAGTCGGTCGTGGGGGTAGCTGATGAGGTCGAGAGTCTCGAGGGTGAGCTTGAGGTTCTTCAGCGCCGGGATGTCGAGGGTGGCGAGCAGGGCCACGACATTGCTGCGGTCGAAGGCAGCGAGCACGTGGTCATCGAGTGCCGGAGGCGTGTCGATCACCACGTAGTCGAACTCCTGGCGGAGCAGATCGATGATGTGCACGATCAGCGTGGTGCTGATCGTCTCGGCGCCACTCGGGTCCATCGGAGCCACGAGTGCCTGCAGCCCAGAGCGGTGTGAGGTGAGCAGGCCCAGGAGCGCCTTGCTGTCGAGTTCGGTGCCGAGGTGCACGGCATCGGCGATCGTGTGGGTGGGGAACAACTGCAAGGCGATCGCGACATCACCGAAGGCGAGGTCGAGGTCGACGATGACCACTGAACCCTTGCCGGAGTCGGCGATCGCGGAGGCGAAGTTGGTCGAGAGTGTGGTCTTGCCGCAGCCACCCTTGGCTGAGAAGACCGTGATGACGCGTCCTCGCTGGGGCGCCGTGGCACCGCCCTCGATCGGTTCGACACTTTCGCGGAGTCGGGAAGCAATCTCGCGCTGGCGGCGCACGGCTGCTGCCAGGCCTGCCAGGTCGCGCTCCTGGACGACCTCACGCACGCCCGCTCTGAGTGCGTCGGCCAGAATCGCGGTGTCGATGCGGCGGCGGATCATCACCACGCCGAGGCTGGGACGGCGAACCCGCATGTCCTGTGCCAGGGCGAAGACGTCCTGCTGATCGACGCTGGACCCTAGAACAACGCAGTCCTCGAACGGGTTGACGTCGAGATGGGCGTTCAGGGCTAGCAGGCCAGGGAGCACGGCCGCATCAGCGCCCAGGGCGCCTCGGATCGATTCCGCCCCGAGGGCGTCGAATTCGACGATAGCTGTCATGTGAACGATGTCCTCGTCAGTGTGTGGAAGGTGCGGAAGGACTATCCGTCGATCAGCTGAAGAGGGTCGCGTCCGTCACGCCAGCGTCGTTGGGTGTCAACTTGGAGTTCTTGTCGGTGAGCGCGAAATACAGCCCTGAGTAGACACTCGGGGCGGCCTTGCCCTGCGCGAAGATGATTCTCTCGGCGTCGATCTGGCTCAGTGCCACGGTCAGGATCGCGGTCGGGATCTGCTCGACATTGGCCGAGGATCCCTGCCCCGTGGTGCGTGAGACGACGGTCGTCGGGCCGACGGCGATCACCTCGACGCGTGGCAGCAGGAGTCGGACGGAGGGCCCGCCGGTGGCGAAGACCGCGATGATGGAGCCGGGGGCGATGAAGCCGGCCACGCGCTCGGGGTCGCCGAGTTGGATCGACACGGCAATCTTGCCTTCGGGAATGGTGAGCCCGGTGGCGAGGGCTGCGGCTCCCCATTGCTGGCTAATGATCTGCTGCCCGGGGAAGATCGGCACGGTCGTCACAAGCGATGCCAGCGGCGCGGCGTCATCGATGGCGCCGTCCACAATCGCCGAGGCGGGGAGTTCCTGCTCGGTGAATGAGCCGCTCGCGGCCGCTGCGGCCCCTGTGGTGCCGACCTCGATGGCTGTCTTGGCCACCAGGACCTTCTTGAGCGTCTGGCCCTCGGTCGCGACGTTCTGCGCGTTCTGGGCGTACATGAACACGAGCACCGTGCCCACTGCTGCCAGGACCAGCGCTGCGATGAGAAGGAGCGTGCGACGACTCATGGGGACCTCTAGCGTCTCGCGACCGCGACGTGCGCGGTTCCACTGGCTCGGGACAGATCACCCGATGCAGGCCCTCACCTTCGGATGGCCCACCACTTACGGTAGCGGGCCGTCACGGAAAGGGAATACCTGGACGCGTGGTAGACCCGTTCGACGCCTGATAATGGCCGTTCGTATGACACAACGTGACGGAGTGCGCGGGTCCGCGGAAGCACCCCGAATGGCCAGCCGAGAGGTCTATCTGAGATGGCCAGTTCACCTTGCCGTGCCAACTCCGAGTCAGCCGGTTGACACGGTCGCGACCACCGAGGACCGGATCGTCGAGTCGGCCCATATCCGGCGTGTACGCCTCCAGGACACGGTGGCCCAGGTTAGTAGCCCCGCAGTGAGAACCAGCGGGATCACAAGGGATCTGCCGAATGTTGCCAGGGAGAACGCGATGCCGACACTGGTCGTGACCCCCGCCAACCGGGCCGAATAGACGGCCATCGCTCCGGGCGGGGCGGGGGTGTCCCGCGGCCCGCGCAACTCGGCCCGATGTGGTCGGGTCACCGACAGGTGCATACAGGTGGCGACCACGAGTGCCACACAGCTCACGCAGGCGCCCAATGTGCACACAAGGTCCAGCAGGTGAGGTGGGCGACTCGCCCGCACGCTCGCCCCGACGAGGACGAGGAGCACCGAGCCCCCCACCACCTCGGTCACGACCCGCGCCTTGCTGAGCAGTACGAGGTTGGGGTCCTGGGGCATCGTCGACACCCATAGCGCACCGGACCCGTCGAGCGAGAGGGCGTTGACCCCGAACAGGAGTGCGGCACCGGACCCCACGAGCGGAGGAAGCAGGGCGATCGAGGACCAGGGCAGGCCCGCGAGGGCGGCGACGCCCATCGGCAGCACGCCCAGCACGAGAAGTCCCCGACGAAGGGGGGGTGAACGCCACACCGAGGCGCGGTCGATCCTGGTCAGGGCGCGGAGGTCATCCGATGCCAGCGAGCGGCGCCGGATGGGTCGACCGCGCGGGCCATCAATGCCGAGATCACCTGGTTGGCGAAGTGACCATGCCGCCACCCGAACCGCGATGAGGTACCCCGCGGCCGTGATCACCAGTAGGACAACCGCGGTGGGCGCCCAGCCCCCCGCATCGTGGGCTGCGGCGCGCAGCCCGGCGCCGAGTACGCGTGTGGTGGGTGCGGAGTCGAGCAGCGTCGATGCCTGGTCGGTGGCGATCACGACCAGTCCCGCGAGGATCAAGGCCGCGAGGGCGGACCAGGTGGCGATGCGTCCCGTGCGGGTGCGTCGAACTCCGACGATCGCCCAGCCGATCGCTTGGCCCACGGTCGTGCATGCCAGCACATACGACAGCACCACGACGAGGGGAAGGCCAGGTCCGCCGGGACCCCTGAGTGAGTAGGCGGTGGCCCCGGAGAGCAGTAACACCTGGAGGTACCAGGCGATGTTCAGCGGGGTGAGGGCAAGGGCGACGCGTACCAGGGTGGAGACCTTGACGGGGTACGCGACCAGTTCGGCCTCGGGGATGAGCTCGTAACCACCCCCAGCCGCCACCGGTGCCAGCACGCACAGCAGCGCGAACGCCAGCATCGCCGAGGGGAGCAGTGTGGCGACCTCACCGGTGCGGTCGATCGGCAGTTCACCTCCGCCGAGGGGGGTGGAGCCATCGGACATAGCGACGGCGCCGAGCGGAACTCCCGCGGCTGCGAGCACCACGAGGGCGATCAGTACCAAGAAGAAGACCCCCACGACCGCGAGCCCGATCCGCGTCCGCCTGCTGCGGATCATGTGCCAGCGAAGTGACAGCAGAGCACCCGCTTGGCCGCGACCCGTGGACCTCATGTCAACAGTTCGCGGTAGCGCGCCGCGCCTTCGTCGCCAGCCAGATCGCGAGCGGGTGACGATGCCACGACGCGACCGGCGCGCAGCACCACCGCGTCCTGACAGGCCTGCACGGCCAGTGGGAGCAAGTGGGTCGAGACCAGGACGGCTGCGCCCCGAAGCCGGGCGTGATGAATCTCCTCAAGAGTTGCCTCGACCCCGAGCGGGTCTACCCCGTCGAAGGGCTCGTCAAGAAGTAGGACGGCGGGCTCATGGAACGCCGCAAGGAGCACCGAGAGCCGTCGGCCCATCCCGTGGGAGAACCCGGCGGTGACCCGATCGGAGGCGGTCGCGAGGTCGAACCTGTCGAGCAGTGCAAGCGCCCTGGCCTCCCAGCCCGGCGGAAGTCGACGCAGCCGTGCTGCGAGTTGAAGGTGCTCCCACGGGGTGGCGCGGGGGATCAAGCCCCCGACGTCCGGGCAGTAGCCCACCACCTCGCGGGCGCGTCGCGGCTCGCTGACCGCGTCGACCCCGGCTACCCACACCGACCCGCGGGCCGGAGGGAGCACGCCGCCGAGGGCGCGCAAGGTACTCGATTTGCCGGCGCCATTGCGCCCGACGAGGGCGACCGATCCACCAGCGATGACGCGAAGGTCGAGGTTGTCGACGGCGGCGACCCGTCCGAAGGTCACGACGAGCCCACGGACGTCAACCTGGGCGGTCGAGGCACTCGTGGTCGCGTTCACACCGTGATCCTGCCCTGCCGGGGTCGCTACGTCGCGGTCGAACCCCCGATCGCCGAGAGGTGGTCAGCCCGACTGGTGGGATCAGCGCAGCGTTGGAGCCGGTGCCGAGGTCAGGTGTAGAGCCCGGCGATCTCCTCTGCGAACTCATCCATGATCACTGTCCGTCGCAGTTTCATTGACGGTGTCAGGTGCCCGTGTCCCTCAGTCCAGTCCGCCGGAAGGAGTCGGAACTTCCGGATCCACTCGGCATGGGAAACGGCCGAGTTGGCCTCATCGACTGCTGCCTGGACGTCGGCGATGAGGTCGGGGTCGGTCACGAGATCCGACATGAGAACGTCTGAGTCCTTCTTGCGCAGGGACTTCCATGCGGCGAGGGATTCTGGGTCGATGGTGATGAGCGCAGCGATGAACGGCTTCGCGTCGCCGACGACGATGCAGTGGCTGATCAGCCAGTGGGCGCGTAGACGGTCTTCGAGCGCGGCCGGGGCCACGTTCTTCCCGCCCGCGGTCACCAGAATCTCCTTCTTGCGCCCAGTGATCGTGAGATACCCGTCGTCGTCGAGCGCGCCGAGGTCGCCCGAATGCAGCCAGCCCTCGGCGTCGAGGATCGCCGCTGTCCCCTCCGGGTCGGCCCAGTACCCGATGAAGACATGCGGCCCCCGCAGGAGGACCTCGCCGTCGTCGGCAATCCTCACCGAGGCGCCGGGGAATGGGCGGCCCACTGTGCCGATCCGCAGTGCGCTCGGCCGGTTCACGGTCGTGGCACCCGCAGTTTCGGTGAGCCCGTAGCCTTCGAGGATCGTGACGCCGACGCCCCGGAAGAAGTGCCCGAGTCGCGCCCCGAGCGGCGCACCTCCGGAGACAGCCCAGCCGACTCGGCCTCCCATGGCGCCGCGCAACTTTGAGTAGACCATTCGGTCGAACAGGGCGTGCTTCGCCCGCAGGAGAAGCCCTGGGCCACCCGAGTCGAGAGCCTGGCTGTAGTCGATCGCGACCGAGGCGGCACGGTCGAAGATCGAGCCCTTGCCGGAGGCGATCGCCTTGTGGCGGGAGCCGTTGTAGACCTTTTCGAACACGCGGGGCACGGCCAGCAGGAATGTGGGGCGGAAGGCTGAGAGATCCTCGAGCAGCCGCGAGACGTCGGGGGTGTGACCCAGTCGCATCCGGCTGTGCACGCAGGCCACCTGGATGATCCGGCCGAACACGTGGGCCAGGGGCAGAAACAACAACGTCGAGGCCCCCGCCTCGCGGAAGACCTCCGGCGCGGAGGCGACGATGTTCTCGGCTTCGAACTGCAGGTTCCGATGGGTGAGTTCGCAGCCCTTGGGGCGCCCGGTCGTGCCTGAGGTGTAGATGATCGTCGCGACATCGTCGGGGTCGACCGAGGTACGCAGGGTCTCCAGATCGGCGTCGAGAACGAAGCGCCCGGATGTCGCAAGGTGGTCGAGGGCGCCTCGTTCGATGACATAGGTGCGGCGCACATCGGGGAGGCGGCCAGCGACCTCGGAGTGCACGGCCACGTGGGCTTCGTTCTCGAGAATCACGGCCACCGTCGCCGAGTCGGAAAGGATCCACTCGACTTGGCTAGCTGAGCTCGTTTCGTAGATCGGCACGGTGATGGCCCCCGCGAACCAGATCGCGTAGTCCAACACGGTCCACTCGTAGCGGGTGCGTGACATGAGGGCCACGCGGTCTCCGGCTCCGACCCCCTCCGCGACGAGCCCCTTGGCGACGTCGCGAACCTGGGCCAGGAAAGCAGCGGCAGTGACGTCGCACCAAACCCCAGCAACCATTCGTTGCAGCAGGACGTCATCGCGCGCCTGCGCTGCGTTCGCGACCACGTCGTCGGTCAGTCGCTGCGACGTCTGGACGAGCGCCTGCTCGTGGATTTCGCGCATAACGGCGGCGTTCTCCCTCGTGGATCTCAGGTGTGTGGGCTCACCGTAGGGCCGTTGAGTGCTCGGCGGCGAGGGCGGCTCGCCGCCTCGGGGTTTACCACGTGTGATGAGGGTGAGCGGATCCGCGCGTCGCGAGGAGTTCAAGGACCACCTCCGGGGTGCCGATGTTGTGTCCGTGGCTCCTAGAACTCGTTGTCCAGCCTGTTCGGCGTCTGTCCCTCTCAACGCCCATTGGTGCTCGCTGTGCCATGTCGATTTGCGATCGAAGCCCGAGCCGACATCGGTAGGTGCGGTTCTCGGTCGGCACGGCCCCTCCGAGCGCGACGGCATCCCGCTCGCGGTGACTTCCCCGCACCCACAGGAGATCTCGAGTGCGGATGATCGGCACGACACCGATCAGGACCTCGACCTTCTGGCCGCGACGATGCTCACGCGACTGGCTGTCGACGAGCCGCGCACCCGCCTGTTTGACCCCGCGGACGCCCCGGGAGGAAAATGGGGGTTCGCTGCCGCTGCGTTCGCGGCCGTCGTAGTCGTCCTCCTTGTCGTCTACACGGTTCTGGGGTTCGTCTTCGGGCGCTGATCAGCACCCGCTCGCCCTGCTGACCGCGGTGGTCGGACCCTCCGGGCGCGGCGGTTCTGCGGGACTGTCCGGGACTCCCTAGGGTCGTGGCCATGCGGGTCAACGTGGTGAGCGATGTCCACGGCAGTGTGGATGCCCTCGCTCGGGCCGGCGACGGTGCCGACGCGCTCTTCTGCCTCGGAGATCTCGTCCTCTACCTCGACTACGCGGACTCATCACAGGGGATCTTCGCCAACCTGTTTGGCGCGGAGAACACGGCTCGCTTCGTCGAACTTCGCACTGCCGGGCACTTTGCCGAGGCGCGCGCGTGGGCGTCGGGGCTCTGGGACGACGCTGTGGTGCGCGAGGGGCGGGATCGCCACTCCCTCATGGAGTCCCAGATCCGCGAGCAGTACGCCCAACTGTTCGCCGCGATGCCGACCCCCGCATATCTGACCTATGGGAACGTCGATGTTCCCAGCTTCTGGCGCGATTACCTGCGTCCAGGCCACACAGTTCTCGACGGCGAGGTCGTCGATGTTGATGGTATGCGCGTGGGGTTCGTCGGAGGCGGGCTGATCAGTCCGATGAACACCCCCTACGAGATCGACGAGGAGACGTTCGCCACCAAGGTGTCCGCCCTCGGCGAGGTCGACATCCTGTGCGCACACATCCCACCCGCGCTTCCCGAGCTGACATATGACGTCGTCGCGCGCCGCTTCGAGTTCGGCAGCCGCGCGATCCTCGACCACGTGCGCGAAACTCAGCCCCGCCTCGTTCTCTTCGGCCACGTCCATCAGCCACTTGCCGCGCGGGCGCGGATCGGTCGCACCGAGTGCGTCAACGTCGGGCACTTCCGCGCCGGTGGCCAGCCATTCTCGATCACCTGGTGAGGTCATCGCACCGGGTGTTTGGGCAGGTGTCCGACCGGGCGACGCGCGACGCCAACGAGTAGGGTCCGGGCATGGCTGATCGCACCGAATCGAGCATCGTGATCAGTGCCGCCCCGAGTCGGGTCATGGCCGTGATCGCCGATCTCGCGCAGTATCCCGAGTGGAGCGACGGGGTCACGTCGGTCGCGGTTCTCAGTGAGAACGAGGATGGCCGCCCCGCCTCTGCGAGGTTCGTCGTTGACGCGGGCGCCATCAAGGACACCTACCAACTTGAGTACAGCTGGAGTGGGGATTCCGGGGTTACCTGGACGCTCACGTCAGGGCAGATGCTCAAGGCACTCGACGGTGCCTACACGCTCACCGACAACCGTGACGGCACCACCACCGTGGTCTATCAGCTCACGGTCGATGTGAGCATCCCGATGATCGGGCTGATCAAGCGCAAGGCCGAGAAGGTCATCGTCGACACCGCGCTGCGCGGCCTCAAGGAGCGGGTCGAAGGCTAAATGTCCGGCTGAGCGGTGGCCTGGTGGCTCTCGACCCTCGGCTTTCGGCGGCCTTCGCGGGTAGGTTTGGTCCGTGCGCGTTCTGCTCGTGGCTGGCAAGGGTGGGGTCGGCAAGACGACCCTCGCTGCGGCGACGGCACTCGCCTCGGCGCGCGAGGGCCACCGCACGCTGGTCGTCAGCACGGATCCGGCGCATTCGCTCACCGATGCTCTCGGTCTCACCGGCGTCACCGGGAGAGCGGGGGAGTGGCGCATGGCTGCCCGACCGATGTCGGTGCCGGGTGCTCCCGGCAGTCTGGACGTCTTGCAGATCGATACCAGGGCCAGGCTCGATGTCGCGTGGGCGACCATCCGCCGATCAATCGGTGGGCTGCTGGCCGGCGCCGGTGTGGATCCGCTCGTCGCCGAGGAGGTCGCGACGGTTCCTGGGGTCGAGGATGTGCTGGCGCTGCTCGAGGTCGGTGAGCACGTGAGCGGCTACGACGCCGTGGTGATCGACTGCGCACCCACGGCCGAGACCCTTCGACTCCTCGCGATGCCGGAAGCCCTGGATCGCTTAGTGTCGCGGGGATTCCCGGTCGAGGGGCGGATCGCCCGTCTCGTCGGGTCATTCGGGATCGCCTCGAGCACGATCGAGGCTCTCGATGCGCTCGACACTCTTTCTCGTGAACTTATGGCGGTGCGTGCGCTCGTCACGGGGCCGGATGCCGCGGTGCGACTCGTCGCGACACCCGAACGCTTGGTGCTGGCGGAGACCCATCGTGCACGCACCACGCTGGCGATGCTCGGCCACCATGTGGAGAGCGTCGTCATCAACCGTGTAGCCGTGGGTGAGGACTGGCCCGCGGGGCTCGTCGCACGTCACCGCGAGGGCCTTGCCTCCGCACACGAGCGATTCGCTGGATTGCCGGTGCGGTTCGCGCGCTACCACGATCACGAGCCTGTCGGTATCGAGGCTTTGCTCGCTCTGGCCGACTCCGTGCTCGGCGACGGGGACCCACTCGACCTCGGGGCCCCCCGTGCGAGCGCTGGTGTGACCTCCGACGGCGACCAGTGGTTCTTCGAGGTATGCGTTCCGGGCGCCGAGTTGGCCGACCTCGAGGTCGCGGTCACAGCTGATGGCGACCTCATCGTCGACCTCGGGCCACATCGTCGCGTGATCGCGCTGCCTGCTGTGCTGCTGCGCTGTGAGGTGGCAGCGGCCACGCTCGACGTCACCGACTCCGGGCAGGTGGTGCGAGTGAGCTTCGAGCCCGATTCTCAGGCATGGCCGTCAGGTGTCCTCACGTGAGCGGGGCTGACCCTCGTGCGGGTCAGGAGGCGGCCCGGTTGCTGGCCGCGGCCCAGGACTGGCTTCGCACGTCGGCACCGCACTTGGCTCCGGTGGATGACGAGGGGCGCCCTTGCCCCTGCCCACTGTGCCGCGCGGTGGCCGGAATCCGTGACGCCAGCCCTGACGCCGTGGCCCGATGGGTCGATTCCGCTGTCACTGCGGTGACCTCGATGGCCGCGACGGCGGGTGCCCACGACTCCTCTCGTGGCGCGGGCTCCACGCCGACGAGCGAGAACTCTGAACATCGCGATCGTGACGATGACGGACCTGGTGACGTCGCCACGGATGCCGAGGGCAGTGGAGTTGGCGACGACGACGCCGCTGGGCGAGCGGTGCGACGGATCCGGCTCGATCCGGGCTCCCGGGGATCTGCATGACGACCCGGGCCGTCCTTTCGGATGTGGCCGGAGCGACCCGTCCCCGAAGCCAACCTGGTGTGCGATGAGTGTCACCGTAGGCATCGACATCGGTGGCACCAAGATCGCGGGTGGGCTCGTTGACCTCGAGGGCATGGTGCTCGCGCGGGCCCGTCGTGAGACGCCGGCTCGTTCCTCGGGTGGCATCGTCTCGGCGGTGATCGACGTGGTTCACGAGCTCGCGGCCGCGGCGAAGAAGTCCGGCATGGGGGAGATCGAGGCCGTTGGTCTCGGCGCCGCCGGGTTGGTCGATGAGACTCGCTCCATCGTTCACTTTGCACCCAACGTCAACTGGGACGAAGAGCCACTCGGCGCTGAGGTGTCGGCCGGGTGCGGGCTTCCCGTCATCGTGGAGAACGACGCCAATGCTGCAGCCTGGGGTGAGTTCCGCTTCGGAGCCGGGCGTGGGGCCCACGCCATGGTGGCGGTCACCGTCGGCACCGGGATCGGCGGCGGGATCATTCACCGCGACCGACTGGTCCGCGGATCTTTCGGGATGGCGGCCGAGTTTGGTCATATCGTCAAGGTGCCCGATGGTCGGCTCTGCGGCTGTGGCAAGCGCGGGTGCTGGGAGCAGTACGCCAGCGGGAATGCCCTGCTCCGCGCCGCCCGCGAGCTTGCCTCGGAGAGGCGCGCGGATGCGGCAGTCCTCCTCGGCCTCGGTGACGGCACCCCCGAGGGGGTCATCGGGCAGCACGTCACGTGGGCGGCACGTGAAGGTGACCCCGTCGCACTCGAGGCGTTCGCTGCAGTGGGCGGGTGGCTCGGCACGGGCCTGGCCGATGTGGCGGCTCTGCTCGATCCCGAGGTATTCGTGATCGGCGGCGGGGTTTCCGAAGCTGGTGATCTGCTCATGGTGCCCGCGCGCGCCGCATTCGAGTCGGCCCTGGTGGCGCGCGACCACCGTCCTGTGGCGGCTGTGGTGTCGGCCTCGCTGGGCAATGATGCCGGGCTCATCGGGGCGGCTGACCTCGCGCGCGATCTGAGCCTGTGAGTGATCGCGGCTTCACTGCCCGCCGGCTGGCTCGACGGGTACCCACCCTGGGGTGCCACGCCGTGTAGTCTCGCTCCGCACGTGTGATCAAAATCCACCGAACGGACTACTCCGTGCCGACCGTCCAGACGGCGCTGTTACGTCCCGACGGTGACACAATGGCAACGCGAGGGGCCGGCCCTCGCTCGTCAGGCTGTGGGGACCCATGTCGAAGCCCGTGAGGCGCTTACGTACTGCCGACGACTCCGGCGCCGCCGCCGTCGAGTTCGCCCTGGTCTCACTCCTCCTGTTCACGATCTTGTTCGGGATCATCGAGTTCTCACTGCTCATGCGAGACAATGTCGCGGTCAGCTCCGCAGTGCGCGTGGGTGCGCGTATCGCCTCCTCTGAGGCTGGCAACGGCCCCTGCGCCACAACATCAACTCCTCCGCAGTGCGCTTCGGCGACCAACTTCCCGAAGATGGCCCAGGACGCGGCCGATGCCGTGCAGCGCGCCGGTGTCGCCATGCCGAAGAACTCGATCGATGAGATGTGGATCTACAAGGCCAACGCCTCTGGATTCCCGGGCACCTTCACCGCACTTGCCGGGGCGACCTGCTCGACTTCTTGCGTGAAGTTCGTGTGGGTTGACGCCACTAGCAAGTTCACGTATTCCAGTGGCACATGGGATTCCAAATCGATCGCCGCCTGTGCCGGCGCCTCCGATGCGGTCGGCGTCATCATCAAGGCAACCCACAAGTACTTGTTCGGTCTCTTCGGCACCACGGCGCCAGTCAGCGACCGCGCGGTGATGCAGTTCGAACCACTATCAGCCGACACCTGCAAGGCGAGCACGGCAATCGGAGCGGGGGGGCACGCATGAGTACTCGGCCGGTGGGATTCCTCGCGCGGATTCTGCGCTCACGTGCCACCGAATCCGGGGCGGTTGCCATCATCGTGGCGATCACGGCCCCCGTGCTCCTGATCTTCGCCGCATTCGCGGTCGATACCGCGCGTTGGTACGTCGAGGGTGAGCGCGTCCAGAAGGTGGCAGATGCCGCGGCGCTGGCAGGCGTGCCCTATCTGCCCACCGACCTTGCCGCTGCAAAGACCGCGGCCCTGGCCGTGGCTGCAGCGAATGGCTATGTGCCCGGGACGAATATCGCGATCACGGTGGTGCAGGGCCAGTACCCCACGCAATTGAAGGTCACCGTGTCGAACACCATCAAGAATGCTTTCGCCGTCCTGGCCGGTGTTCGTACCACCACGATCTCTCGCACGTCCGTGAGCGACTTCAGCGCCACCACGCCGATGGGAAGCCCGTGCAATACCTACGGCAATGAGCCCGACGGGTCGGCGCTCCAGGGTCCGAACACGGTGCTGCCGACGCCTGCGGTCAATGCCTTCTGCATCAGCGACCCGAAGTTCTGGGGCAGTATCGAGGGTCCGATCACCAACAAGGAAAACGGCGACCGTTACATGAACCGCACGTGCGGCGGCGGAACGGTTGATCTGTGTACCGCAGGGGTCAACAACGAGTACTCACCCGAGGGCTACTTCTACACAATTCACGTGGTTGATCCGGCCAAGACAGGCAACATCACGGTGCAGATCTACGACCCCGGATTCGTCAACAGCGGCAGTGGGTTCGACTGTGCGTCGTTGCCTACCTCGGGTGTCGTGAACAATATGAACCCCTACGCCACCACCGATGCGATCGCTCGCTACGACAATGCCAACCCGACCATCAACAGTTTCTGCACCGGCGATGAGAGCCTCGGATCAACGTCACAGTCGCTGGACACCACCTGGATGCTTCGCGGGGCCACCAACTCGGGCAACCCGCTGAAGGCCGTGCCATACGCGGGCTGCACCGCACAGTTTGAAGGAGTCAACACCGCTCCCACAGTGGCGCAACTCTCGCAATACAGGACCCCTGGCAGTTCGAGCAGCGGCGCCGGCACCTCCTACAACGCCGATCTCGCGAAGACCTTCCACCAGTGGTACCCGCTGTGCACCTTCACCCCCGAGGCGGGCGTACTCAACCAGGACTACTACCTCCAGGTCCGCACCAATGTCGCCATGCCCTCGGGCATGGTTACCGGCACGGTTCCGGCCCTGATCGCGACTGATTCCACGACCACGGGGTACATCACCACCGTCAAGCCCAACCCGGCGGTGTTCACGCAGGTCGGCGACGACGCGAACGTGAAGACCAACGGCATCAACAACTTCGGGATCCGGGCGAACGCCACAGCCGCGGGAGGCTACTCCTATGTATCGGTGTCGGGATTCCAGAGGATCGGGCTGGCCCAGCACGTCACGGGTGCCACGATCTTCAACATGATCCAGGTCCAGCCCACGGCGCAGGGCAAGTTCCTCAACGTCACCGTGTGGGACCCTGCTGATGGAATCTCGGGTACCGGAACCATCGCTGTGGCCAGGCCCACGGATAGCACAAGTACGATCTCTAAGTGGACAACGTCCGGCAGTGGGTCGACGCAAACCTGGAGTGCCCCGTCGGGCTGTATCGGCTATGGGGTCACCAAGGGAGCCCTCACCAACTGCTCGGTGAGCGTCGGTAGTGGTAACAACGGCCGATGGCAGAAGTTCAGCGTGCCCATTCCGGCTGACTACAACTGCACGGCCCTGACCCTCGGCGGCTGCTGGTGGCGCGTGGTGATCACCTACACCCAGCCAACCGACATCACCACGTGGAGTTCGGCGATCGAGGGCAGCCCCATCCGCCTGATCCAGTGATCACCGGGCCTGACCGGGCCCGTTAGAGAACCGCGCCGTCGTCCCAGCCGTCATCTTGTCGGGGTCGGTCGCGCATACGCGCGATAAGTGTGCCGAAACCTCCGAGGAACCCGCCCAGGGCCAGCACCACAACCCAAGGCTCGAGGCCTATGCCCAGCAGTGCCGCGAGCACGAGTAGTGCCGGACCGCCCATGAGTGCGGCCCAGGCCATACGTGTGACCCGATCGGTCTCGGGCAATGGCGGTGGGGGTTCGGGCACGAAATGCTCGCTGGTGTCGATGTCACGAGGTTCGCCCGCAGGTGCGGCTCCGCGACGGATCAGGCGCGAGGACAGCGGAGGCCGAGCCTTTGGGCTTGGATCGGTGGCGCCCGTTGCCTCGGGGGGGTCCTCCCGTACCGACCAGCGCGGAACGATATCGATGCTCGACATGTCGAAGCCCGACACGATGTCGGCGAACCGCGACTCGACCTCACCCGGGGCCAGATCCTGGGCTGGGTGCTTGAACGGTGCCGGGCGGTCCTTCGCGGTCTCCCCGGCCACCGGGACTGCGTGAAAGTCGGCCCGCAACTGAGGCATCGCGTGGCCGAGCACCGAGTGGGCAAGCAGGGTGTGATCACTGTCGACGTGTACCCGGACGCGGTGAGGAACCCGAGGCAAGGTGCCTACGACCGGGATGAGGTCGTTACCGGGCTCGGCGTCGGTGGTGATCGTCTCAGCGATGGCCGTAACGCCGGCGGCGCGCAGGAGTTCGAGCACCTCGTCTGCCATCGACCCATCAACCTCGACGAGTGCGTCGTACCGCCGGGCAGGCGGGAGGCCGTTGTCGCGGCCGGCGGGAATCGTCATGAGTACAGTGTCACGCCTGCGCGGCACGGGGCGCGAGGCGGTGCACGAACTCCACGCTCTGCTCGAAGATCAACGGCGCGTCATTGTCCATCGTGGCGACGTGATAGCTGTTCTCAAGCCACACCTCGCTGACATCCTCGGCGGTGAGGTTGGCCAGAATCCAGGCTGAGTTGCTGGGCTCGGCCACGTGATCGATGCGCGAATGCAACAGCAGC
>WLRQ01000037.1 GCA_009697815.1 Actinomycetota bacterium | reverse complement strand
CGGATCACCCGGCGACCCCGAACCGGAGCGGGAGAAGGAGGAGGACATGAGACAACCCTAAACACCACCACTGACAGTGCCCCCACCAAACAGGCCCCCGAAACCCGTTGATACACAAGAACATTTACGCCCACAGCGATCACAAACGACCACCAGTGGGCAGTGGCCGCGGGCCACTTCCACCCGTAGCCATTTACCGGCTTCGTCCATGTACGAGCGACCCGTCCTCGGTGCGCTGTAGCCAGCGCCCACGACAGCCCCTCGCCGTCGCCCACCATGTCGCTCGTCGGCATTGGGGATGGCGGCGTCACCCAGCGAACGGCTCAGAGCCCGTCACTCCGCGTGATGTGGGACCTCGTATGGACCCCAAACCAGGGGAAATGGGATCACGTTCTGTGATCTGAGACAGATCTTGGATCAATCAGCATGATTCCTGGACTTCAGATGGCAAGTTCAGGGGGAGGAGTTGCCGAGTATGTAGTGGTGATGCGGACGTACCGAACCAGAGGAGCCACCATGAAGCGCACAGGTCGACGTTGGGCCACAGGGATCGCCGCTACCGGAGTGCTCGTGTCCGGAGGCTTTGCCGTGGCCGCTGGGCTCAGTGGCGTTGCGGCCTCGACGAACGCCGCAGACCCGTCAGTCGCAGAACTCCAGGCTCGTCTGGCCCAACTTGCCAGCGACACATCCGTGCTCGACCAGGCGGTGGTTGATGCGACGGATGCGCTGACATCGGCCAAGGCCGCCGAGGCTGCGCGGGCTGCGGAGGCTGCCCGAGCCGCCGAGGCTGCGCGCCTTGCGAAGATCAACAGTGCTGTAGCTGAGAGCAGCGAGCCAACCGTCGCCCCAACCCCCCGGCCCAGCCACCGCATCACTGTCGTGAAGCAGAGCGCGTCTCCCACGCCGCACGCGTCCACCGGGGCCAGCGGCTCCGCCGGAGACGAGAACGAAGGAGAAGACGATGACTGAGCGCGGCACCCGGGTCCGTTGGACGACCGCAGCGCTCGTCGCCCCGACAGCGGCCGCGCTGTTCACCGGAACCACGGTGTGGGCTGCCGGACATCAGCCGGCCACTGTCACCGCTGCGACCTCGCCGTCTGTTCCGACTCCCACCGCGACCGTGACGGCCGCTCCCGCGGATCCGGCGGTAGAGGCACTGCGGGAGCAGATCGCCGCCAACTCGGCCAAGGTTGCCGCGCTCACCCGCACGGTCGAAACTCTCCGGGCTCAGACTGCGGCCATCTCAGGGGTGGCGTACGTCCCGAGCGCAAAGGCAGCTGGATCGACGACGCCCAAGGGCTCCGGCGGCGCGACCAGCCCGGCCCCGAAGGTCACCACGCCCATCGCCGCCAAGCCCACGGCTCCCAAGGTCGTCGTCACCAAGCCCGCCCCTCCGCCGCCCGTTCAGACGACGACGGGCGCTTCCGGCGCCCCGAAGTGACAGAGTCGGGCCGCGGATCCGATGACCTGCGCGAGGATCTGCGCGTCTCGTTCCGCTCGATGGCATCCGAGGTCCGGATCTGGGTTGTCGCGCCGAATGACGATGGCAACGCCAGGGTCGACGAGGCTCGTTCGATCATCGAACGCGTGGCAGCCACGTGCACGCGTTTCGACCCCGCAAGTGCGCTCATGCAGGCAAACGGCTCTGGCCGTCGGTGGACTGTGTTGCCACGCGAGTGCTTCGACGCGATTTCTGCTGCATACGACGCGTACCGGGCGACCGATGGACTGTTCGACCCGAGGGTCTTGCGAGTCCTCACCGCCTACGGTTACGACACCTCACTACCGTTTGAGTCCCGCCGTCTGCGCCTTTCCGAAGGCTCTGCGTCACCCCCGGCTCGGCGGGGCGGCCGGGCACGTACGTGGAAGCCCAAGTTCGATGCCGAGCAGCTCGCGGTGAAGGTGGGACCTGAACCGATCGACCTTGGGGGTATCGGCAAGGGTCTCGCAGTCCGCTGGGCGGCCTCTCACCTGAAAGGCGCGGGATCTTCGGTCCTCGTTGAGGCGGGCGGAGACCTCATGGCGACCGGGGGAGGACCCGACGGTGACGGATGGATGGTCGCGGTCGAGAACCCTTGCGGTGGCTCAGATCCCACGGCTGTCTTGCGATTGCGTGATCGTGGCTGTGCGACATCGTCGACGCGTGTGCGCTCGTGGACCTCAGGCGATACCGAGGTGCACCACCTCATCGACCCGCGCACCCGACGATCAGCCGATGTAGGCCTGCAATCGGTCACCGTCGTCGGCCCGGATCCCGCGATCGCCGAGGTATGGAGCAAGGCTCTTTTCGTCGTGGGGCGGGCCGATATCCGTGCAGCCGCCGACGCGCGGGACCTTGCCGCAGTGTGGGTCGATAATGAGGGTCGCGTCGGAGTCAGCCGGACGATGCGCCCCTACATCGCTTGGCAGGTGTCGCGTGTCTCGTGAGTCGGCCACAGTCGACATCAAGGCGCTGGGTATCCGCTCGGGTCTGGTCATGCTTGTCACCGGCAGTGCGGTTGTGACGAGTTGGCTCATTGGCCTCGCCGTGTCCGCCGTCGTGGGAGATCGGATGGCGCCCTGGATCCTGGGCCGCGCCGCCGGCATCACCTCGTACCTCTTGCTCGTCGGGCTGGTGCTCTTTGGCCTCGTGCTCTCGCACCCCCACCGAGCGCGTTGGCGCCGGCCCAGTGTCGCGACGAGGATTCGCACCCACGTCAGCCTCTCGGTGTTCACACTGGTCTTCACCGTGCTGCACATCGTCGTGCTCGCCACCGACAAGTACGCGGGCGTCGGCTGGTGGGGTTCCTTCGTCCCCATGGGATCCACCTATCGGCCCCTGCCCGTCACCCTCGGTGTCATCGGCCTGTATTCCGGATTGCTCGCAGGAATCACGGCTGCACTCGCCGGTCGTATTGCCAGGCGGGTCTGGTGGCCGATTCACAAGATCGCGATTATCTCTCTCCTGCTCGTGTGGCTCCACGGCGTCCTCGCAGGGATTGACACCCCGGCCATGCTCTCGCTCTACGTCGTCACCGGAGTCGCGGTGCTGGTCCTGGCAGTCAGCCGCTACACCACGTCGTCGGTGCGCGATGAGGTGGCCGAGCTCGCCGGTCGTCGCGCGACCGAAATCACACCTGCCGACGTCTTCCCCGTGCCCGGGCGCGCCGATGTGCGACGTCGGGGCGAGAAGTCTGCGCGTGGGCGGATCGGCCGATGAACGACGTCCTGGCCGCACACCCAGTTGGTCGCCTCGGGGGCACGTCGTGGATGTTCTTCTCCGCCCCCGCCGTGCTCCCGCGGCACGGCACCGAGTCGCTCACCGGAATCCTTCGGCAGGATCTCCTTGCCCACCGCCAGGCATATGGACCTCGCCCTTCTTGCGCGGGAATCGGGGGCGAGCGGTTGCTCGCCGATCTCGAAGCCGTGGCCCTCACCGGACGAGGTGGGGGGCACTTTCCCACCGCGGCCAAGTGGCGCTCGCTGATGCAGGCCGGGGCTGGCGGAACCGTGGTCGCCAACGGTGCCGAGGGTGAGCCGGGCAGTGCGAAGGACGCGGTACTCCTGCAGACCCGCCCGCACCTCGTCCTCGACGCCCTCGTCTGTGCGATGGAGACGGTGGGTGCCACGGAGGGAGTGCTCTGGATCCACGAGGGTGCATGGGCGACGGCACGCTCGGTGACCTTGGCGCTGTCCGAGCGGGCTGCGGCCGGGCTCGAAGAGCCGCCTGTCCGGGTGATCCTCGCGCCAGATCGCTATCTCTCCGGTGAGGGCACGGGCATCATCCGCACTCTTGAGGGCGGACCAACCCTGCCGCGATTCGTGACCAACCCGGCGAGGCCCTGGTCGGACGGGCACCGCCCGGTGCTCGTCAACAACGTCGAGACGATGGCGCGCATCGGGCTCGTGGCGCTCCGAGGTGGCGAGGCCTATCAGCAGACGTCGCTCGTCACCGTCATCAGTGCAACGCACCGCGTGGTTGCCGAGGTCGGCCCGGACGTCAGTGTGGAACAAGCGGTTGTGGCGTTCTGGACGTCGCCGGACGGGAAGTATCCGCAGGCCGTGCTCGTCGGAGGTTACGGCGGGTCGTGGGCGGCGTGGGACGGCGTCCGATCCGTCTCCATCGATGTGGCGGCCATGCGCGCGGCGGGGCTGTCGCTCGGCGCCGGGTTGATCGGGCCTCTCCCTGCGACCGCGTGCGGCCTCGAGGAATCTGCCCGTCTCGTGCGCTACCTCGCAGGCCAATCCGCAAAGCAGTGCGGACCATGCGTGTTCGGGCTTGCCTCGGTGTCCGAGCTTGCCGACGACCTGTCGGCCGGTCGGCTCTCCGCCGCCGGGCGACGTAGGCTCACCAAGTTCATGGCCGAGATCTCCGGCCGCGGAGCATGCCGTCACCCCGACGGCGCCCTGCGCATGCTGACATCCGCACTCGAGGTCTTCGCCCCGGACGTCGCGCATCATCGTCGCGGTCGTACGTGCGACGCACCGGCGTTCGACGTCATGCCCTTGCCCGAGGTCGCCGCGTGACGCCGCCCGAGGCGGTCCTCCGTCAGGCGCGAGCACCGGTCGACGAATCGCCCGACCCGCACTTGCGCATCGATCCTTCCCTCTGCGACGGCGTGGGGATCTGCTCACATCTCGCGCCGGACCTGATCACCGTCGACTCCTGGGGCTATCCGATCCTCACCCCCGCTCGGCTCACTCGTGCTGGCGATCGACGTCAGGCCACAGCGGCGGTTGCGGCATGTCCAAAGAAGGCGCTCTACCTCGGCCACTGATCTGGGCGGGAACGGAGCGCTCGAGTCACTTCCTTACACATAGGGGCAATGGCGACAACCATTGCCGCAGCAGGCTTCTCGCGCGGCGAGATATGCGGCGCTGAACACCCACCACCCGGTTGCGGGGTCAAGGTAGCCGGTGTCGCCCTGCTTCAGAGCGGCGTCGTGTGCCATGAGGATTTCGGAACGATGAGGGTCATCCGCGGCAAGCCGGTTCGGCTTGGGCGTTCGCCAGTCGGTCCTCACCTCATCCACCGTCACACCATGGCATGAGTGGTGTGCCGTGGTGCGGACCAGGTCGACCGGGCATCCCATCGTGGTTGATCAACTCGTGGTTGATCAACTCGTTGCGATTCGGAGGTCGGAGCCGTCGCGGGTCGCGTCGATCTGGTGCCAGACCTCCTCATCGCTCTGCCAGGCGCGCATGTGGTCGCCGATGGCGTCGCCATCACGCCGGAGCACCCGGGCCAATCTCGTCGTTGGGTCGGCCTCGACCCACACGCTGAGCGCGGCCTGTTCGCGTAGGGCCCGCGAGCCGAGCCCGACTCCCTCGAGGATGACCACGCCTTCGCACGTCACGGTCTGGGTCGAGCCCCATCGCGACGTGTGCCAGTCCCACACGGGATGCTCACCGGCCCTGCCGAGTCGCCACGGGTCGATAAGCCATTGCTCGATTCGTGTTGCGAGCCAGGAAAATGCGGCGATGCGGTCAGGGGCATCGGCCACTACGTCCCACCCTTCGTAGACCGCATCCCCGTGCACCACGTGGACGATCTCGAGGTGAGGTGTCAACGCTGCGGCGAAGGCCGATGCGAAGGTCGTCTTGCCTGAGCCGGCGGGGCCGTCGACGCACACGAGCCGAACCGGCCCGACGCCTGGGGGAGCGGCGATGACACGTGCGACCCACGAGGGGTCGATCGCGTCCCGCTGGTTCACTGACCCCACCGCGATCAGGCCTTCGCGAAGAAGGAGAGGGACGGGCCTGAAATGTGCCCGTATCCCAAGGCATTTCCCGCGGTGACCGTGCAGGTGTAGCGGTTTCCCATACCAAGTCCGGCCACTGTGTAGGCACGCAGGCTGCTCCGCGCGATCACGAACCTGCTGGACATCCCCGGGGAGGAGCACCTCACGAGATAACGAAGGATCGGCAGGCCGTTGTTCACCGGCGCGACCCAGGACACCAGCACCGAGCGAATGGGGAGTGTCCTGATGGTCGGTCGAGGTGGCGTCGCGGGTGTGGCGGTGACGGAGATCGTCCTCACGAATGCGGCGCCGAAGCCGTTCACGTTATGCGCCAGGAGCGTGATCTTGTAGGCCTTCGCCACTTTGTACACGTGCGTGACCGTCGCGCCGGGTGATTGACGCGCCAGCACTGCGCCGTCACCAAAACTCCAGGTGACGTAGGCGGGCCCACTCGTCGATCTGTCGGTGAACCGGAGGCCCAAGGACGAGGGTGAGATCCGCGCTGCCGTGAACGAAGCGACTGGTGCGGTCAGTGGCGGTGGCGGATCGCTGAGCGTGCGTCCAATGTTGAGAATTCCGGCGCCGCATCGCACCTCAGTGCACCCGCTGGAACTCGGGAATGACGTCGACGTTGCCACGAGCCGGGCTTTCACCGCATCCGGTGTGAGCGGTGTGCTCGCGAACGACTGCATCAGGGCCACGGCCGCCGACACGTGCGGGGTTGCCATGCTCGTGCCGAAATACCACCCGAAGGCCGACTCATCCGGCACGGTCGTTCCGGTGTTGAGGGTTGAGTAGATGTCGCCGCCGGGACCGGTCCCGTCGCCACCGGGTGCCGCGAGAGTGACCGAGCCTGCGACCGTGCCGAAGTTGGAGTACCAGGCGAGCTCACCCGCTCGCGTCGACGCGGCCACGGAAATCACACCGACGCAGTCTGCCGGCCAGCTTCCCGCCGAGTCGCTCGTGGCGCTGACGCCGCGGGCCTCGTTACCGGCCGCTGCGACGACCGTTACTCCGCGGGACCGGGCATCGTTGATGGCCGATTGGGTGGAGGTCGGACAAGGGCCGTCGCCGGTGAGGGAGAGGTTGAGGACCGACGCGGGGTGGAGGTTCGCCGGTGCGCCGCTGACTATGCCACCCGAGGCCCACACGATGGAGTCGTTGATATCGGAGAGGTATCCGCCGCACTTGCCCATGGCGCGCACTGGCTCAACCTTCGCACTGGGCGCGATGCCCGAGATACCAAAGGCGTTGTCCTGCTCGGCCACGATCGTCCCTGTGACATGTGTGCCGTGCCAGGTGCTGTCCTGGGCCCCGCAGGAGCTGAAGAACCCCCCGGTGGGATCGGTTCCCGCATCCTCCGCGGCCGACACCCAGTCGCCGGGGTCGGAGGGGTCGCCGTCGCGCCCGTCGCCGTCGTTCGCCGTGTAGGGCTGGAGGTCCGGTGTCGAGTCCGTGGGGATGCTGTCGAGGCCCACAAAGTCGTACCCCTGCACCAGCTGGTTCACGAGGTCGGGATGGCTCGTGACTCCCGTATCGATGACCGCAACCACGATGCTCGGCAGCCCGGTGGTGGTCCCCCATGCAGCGGGCGCCTTCACCGAATAGCCGCCGGTGGCGCCGGCGGAGTCCCACAAATCCCATTGCGAGGTGAACGACGGATCGTCGGGAACCACCGGGCTCGTCGCCGTGGGACGGGCCCAGAGGTCGGGCTCGGCGAAGATCACGTCGGGCCGCAGGGCGAGTGCCCGCGCGGCCGCACGCGCCGCTGAGCTCGACACGGACGACGACAGTGCTACGAGGCTCGCCCCACCTGCGAGTTGGCGCATCGTCGTCGCCGCGCGGGTGCCGGACAGTCGGGCGACGGCAGCGTTGACTGCAGCGCTAGCGGGCCTGCCGTCCGCCGTCGCGATGATGAGTCGTCGCACCGGATGATCCGCTGCAGCGATGGCCCCGCCTGTGTTGGGCGCGGCCGAGGAGGCTGCGGCATGGGCTAATCCGTCGGCGGGAATCGAGATCACACCCGAGGCGAGCGCACACGTGACCATTGCGGCAATGCGCGATGGCGACCTGATCGTGCCACCCCCTCGGTCACGCGCCCTGCACGTGCGGAGCAGCACTTCCATGGTAGGCCGAGCGGGCACCGCGCCGACGGGCCCTTGAGATGACGTCCGACGCGAACCCCCCATTTCGGTAGCTCACCACCAGTGCGGGACCCTGCGCGAGCCCAGGACACGGACGTCCCCTCGGACTAGGTTTTCTTGTAGGACATGGATGAGGGGGCGTCATGGGACCTTCGGCGATCAGCACGGGAAGAGACGACCTCGGCAAGGTCATGGTGCGCACGGCTGCTGACTTGGCTGTCGAGCCCTGGGAGGATCTGCGCGGCATCGAGGGTGCCACACACAAAGTGCTCTGGCAGTCGGGTGCGACGGTGCTCGGCCTGATCCGCGTGGAGGCAGGGCGTTCCAAGCCGGCGCACACCCACCACGGCGCGCACCACCACATGCTCATCACGCGCGGATCGTGCGTGATGCTCGGCCAGCGGGTGGACGAAGGGTCGTACGTCTACGTCCCGCCTGGAGTTGAGCACGCAGTCGACGACGTCGGCCCTGACGGGGTCGAGTTCTTTTACACCTACCGTCCGGTGGAGGTGGGCCCCGCAGCCGACGATGGCCAGGTCGTGGCACATCCGGTCTGATTGCAGAGTTGGTTCCCATCATTGACGCGCCATGCAGGATCAATAGGGTTTGATCATGAGCAAAAAGGACCCGTCCTCGGATCTCCCGAAGCAATTGGGCAAGAGGGAGTACGAGCTCGAGCTCTCCCGGCTTCAGACCGAGATGGTGGCCATGCAGGAGTGGATTCGTTCCACCGGCAAACGCCTCGTCGTCGTCCTCGAGGGGCGTGACACCGCAGGTAAGGGTGGCGTGATCCGCCGCATGACCTACGAGATGAATCCGCGCTATTGCCGAGTCGTCGCACTCCCGTCTCCCACCGAGCGACAACGGAGCCAGTGGTACTTCCAGCGCTACATCGCCGAGCTTCCGGCGGCTGGCGAGATCGTGATGTTCGACCGCTCCTGGTACAACCGCGCTGGTGTCGAACGCGTCATGGGCTTCTGCACCGACGAGGAGTACGACTACTTCATGCGGGTCTGCCCCATCCTGGAGAGTCAACTCACGCGCGACGGCATCATCTTGGTGAAGTACTGGCTCTCGATCTCCGACGAGGAGCAGCGCCGTCGTTTCCAGAGTCGGATCGACGACCCGGCGCGTCGGTGGAAGTTGTCGCCGATGGACATGGAGGCACAGTCTCGTTGGGTCGACTACGCCGAGGCGAAGGATCAGATGTTTGCTTACACCGACACCAAGGAGAACCCCTGGTTCGTCGTGGACGCGGAGGACAAAAAGAGCGCACGCCTCAACCTGATCTCACATCTGCTCTCGCTGGTGCCCTACCAGCCGATCACCCACGACGAGATCGTGTTGCCGCCCAAGCAGACGCGGGCCTATGCCCGCCCGCCGATGGACACCCAGAACTTCGTACCGACGCGCTACATCGTCAGCTAGTCGGGAGCGATCGACTCGGCTGGCTCGACCGCCGCTTTGCCGATGAGGGCGCGACCCGTGCCGTGCTTGGCCACGATCGCGCCCCCGGCGAGGGCGGCCACTTGAAGGCCAGCCCCGACGGCGAAGATCATGTGCGGGCCCAGCGCCACCATTGCACCGAATGCGGCAGTCATGGCTGCATAGATGGTCGTGCGCACGCTCGCGCCGGTGGTGAAGACCTGTGCGCGCACCTCGGGTGCGGATTCGCGGGCGCGGATCCGGAACATCGCGGTGATCATGGGTCCATTTCCGGCGCCGAGTGCGACCGACGCAACCACCAGCAATGTGAACGATGTTGTGACGGCCATGACGCCCAAGGACAGGCCGATGAGCCCCGTCATGGTGACGACGGCGAGATCTGGGTGTCGGAAAGGCCGCCGCGCCAAGAGGAGTGTCGCGGCGATGCCGCCGGCCGCCTCGGCCCCGAACGCGGCGCCGGACATCGCGAGCGAGCCGGTGAGTTTGAGTGCGACGAGTGGCACTGCCACGAGGAAAGCCGCCTGACCGCCGTGCCCGATCGTCGTGATCAGGGTGGTCACTGCCAGCGACGTGGTGCGGCCAAGTGCATGAAATCCGGTGACGAGATCGCGCCGAAGTGAGTGGCCCCGAATTCGATGGGGGCGCACGGCGAAAGGCACCCGCCGGATCACCACGAGCGAGCACAGCAGCAGCACAAGAGTGAACAGGACCGGCCCCGGGGCGCCGAGGATCACGGCGGCCGCCGCGAGCGGCGGACCGACGATCGCGCCGATGTTGTATGTGGACGCGTCGATCGCGTAGGCCCGGTCGAGCATCGACCCCGACACCATTGACGGCAGTTGAGAGGTCAGTCCGCCCTGGATCGCGGGGTACGCGAGTCCCCCCAGCATCGCGATCACCACGAGAATCGGGATGGGTGCGCGAGGAAGTAGCACCGACATTGCCGCCACCACCACGGCAAGTGCGGCGACCGACATGGCGATCACGTGTCCTGGCTTGGCGGCGCGATCGAGAAGGGCCCCGACGAGTGGTCCGCTCAGGGCTGCCAGGGCCATGAGCCCGGCGAGGACGACAGCGCCCTCGGTGGCGGTTCGCCCACTCGCGATTGCGGTGAGCAGGAGTGCTGGGCCGAGGGCCTCGGTGGCCGACCTCGTCGCGACCGCGATCGAGGCGTAGGCCAGCAGGCTCGCGCGAGGGCTCCGAGATGCGGACGTCACGGCGCCACGCTACCTCTGGTCTCGTTGGACTATGACGGGGTTGATCCGGCAGACGGGGACACGCCGACTACTCCGCTCATATCGCTGTAGCGCTCGCCCTCGAACGCTCCGTGGGGCGCGAGCAGCTCGATCTTCGCGAGTGTTGATGCATCGAGAACCACATCGTCGGCCGCGACGTTCTCCTCGAGGTAATGCAACCGTCGAGTTCCCGGGATCGGAACGACATCCGAGCCCTGGGCCAACACCCACGCGAGGGCGAGTTGACCAGCGGTGATCTCCAACTCGGCGGCAAGGGCGAAGAGCGCAGAGGCGGTCTCGAGGTTGCGCGCGAGGGTGTCGCCGGCGAAGCGCGGCGAGAAGCGGCGGAAGTCGTCCTCGGAGAGGTCATCGACCGTGCGGAGCCGCCCGGTGAGGAAGCCCCGCCCCAAGGGGCTGTAGGGAACGATTCCGATGCCGAGCTCTCGGCAGGTGGGTGCGATCTCAGTCTCGATATCGCGCGTCCAGAGGGACCACTCGGTCTGCAACGCGGCGATCGGGTGCACGGCGTGCGCCCTCCGGATCGTCTCGGGGGCGGCCTCCGACAGTCCGAGGTGGCGGACTTTGCCAGCGGTGACGAGCTCGGCCATCGCACCGACCGTCTCCTCGATCGGCACGCTCGGGTCGATGCGGTGTGCGTAATACAGATCGATGTGATCTATGCCCAAACGCTGCAGCGAGGCGTCGCATGCTTGGCGCACATAGGCCGCGTCGCCACGGATCCGGCGTGTGGTGCCGCCTTCGCCGGTGCGCTCGATCCCGAACTTGGTGGCGAGCACCACGCGGTCGCGGGTGCGTGTGAGCCAACGACCCAGGAGCAACTCATTTTCCCCGACCCCGTACATGTCGCTCGTGTCGAAGAACGTGACTCCGAGATCGAGTGCGCGGTCAAGGACGACGAGCGACTCGGCGTCGTCACGAGGGCCGTAGAAGTCGCTCATCCCCATGGCGCCGAGCCCGAGTGATCCGACCTGGAGGTTCTTGCCGAGAGTTCTCATGCGCATAGGGCGACTATGCCCTACTAGGGGCGGACAGGACCTCAGGTGCTGGGCGTCGTCCGTGCCGTTGTGGGGTGACCGGGGGCGAGATGGAGTGCGCGGGCTTCCTCCCAGAGTTCCTCGCGGATGTCGGGGTGGGCGGCATGCTCGATCAGATGAGCGGCCTGCGTGTGGTCGTCGTGCCCCCAGATGTCGGCAGTGCCCTGCTCGGTCACGATGGCGGTGGCTTGGAAGGACGTCACCGGTTCGTCGATCATCGGTACGATCGCGGAGACATGTGCCCGAGGATGCCACGAGCGAAGCGCGAGAATCGCCTGCCCTCCGGGGGAGTGGAGGGCACCCACGATGAAGTCGGTCTGTCCCCCGAACCCGGAGTAGATCCTTCCTGATACCCGCGAGGCATTGGCCTGGGCGAACAAGTCGACCTGCAGCGCGGTATTCACCGACGTCATGGCGTGATTGCGCGCGATGAGCGACGGTTCGTTCGTTGTCTCGGTCCGCAGCATGGCAACCCGTCGATTCATGTTGACCCACCGGTAGAGATCTGCGGAGCCGAACAGGAAGGACGATGTCAGAACGGCATCGGGGTCGAGGGCACCTGCGGCGTCGAGTTCGAGCAGGCCGTCGCTGAACATCTCACTCCAGAGCCGCAGGCCGCGGCGAGCGGTCAGCCCCGACAGCACGGCGTCGGGCACCGCGCCGATTCCTAGCTGCAAGGTCGCGCCGTCAACGACTCTCGCGGCGACGCGCTGTCCGATCTGGGCAGACACGTCGTCGATCACCGTGGGCGATGGCGAGGTGAGGTCAGTGTCGACCTCGACTGAGAAGTCGACGTCGTCGACATCGATCTCTGCGTCGCCGAAGGTGTAGGGCATCTTCGGGTTCATCTGGGCGATGACCAGCGCGCCCCTTGCCCGTGCCGCCTCGATCGCGGCGGGGAGGATATTCACCTCGATGCCGAGGGAGACCTTCCCGTTGACCGGCGGGGAGGTGTGGACCAGTACGACGTCGGGTGGGCAGGTCGTCGCGAACAGCCGGGGGACGAGCGAGAGGCGTGAGGGGATGTAGACCAGCCGCGGGCTCCGGCGCATACCCGGTCCGACGAAACTGGTCTCGAGACTTACCCCCGGGCGGTCGGGCAGCCCCAGCTGGGCGTTCAGTGCATGGAGGCGGTAGGCCGGCAGGGCTGTGTCGAGGGTCGCCAGAGCCGTGTGGGGGGTGGCGAAGTTGCCGCTGACCACCACGCGGGGTTCACCAGGGAGGGATGTGAGCAGCCCGGCCAGACCCTCGAGGGTGATCGTGCGCATGGCGTCCTCCCGTCGCGGCTCGCCCCGACAGCGTCTGGGCGGTGCTGGGTTCGACGTTAGCGACACCGGGCCGCCGGCGGGGGTGAAGTAGGCGAGCGAGGGATCGAGAGCCGTAGGCCAGTTTCCGACACAAGGCCTCCGAATGGCAGATATGCGCCATACTCAAGTGAAGATCACGCTTGGCTCTGTATTGGATCAATCATCTCGCCCAGCCGTACGGCAGCAGTGGATGAGCGGGACGTGACATTGCGTGCCAGAGAGCGTACCTTGAGGTTCCAGTGCGCAAATCGTGACATCACGGGAGGGGACGTTGAGCGTGGTAGCCGAGCGACCCCAGGCCCTCGTCATCGAGGATTCCCCCGAGATCACCTTGCTCGTGAGGGGGCTCCTCGAGAAGGAGGGCTATGCGGTGATCGCGACCCCGCGCGGGGCCCAGGGCTTGGATTACGCCCGTGCACGTAGGCCCGATCTTGTCATCCTCGATCTCTCGCTCCCCGACGCTGACGGGGTTGAGGTCTGTCGAGCGCTGAGGGCCTTCAGCGATGCCTACGTGGTCATGGTCACCGGACGCGACGACGAGGTCGACAAGATCATCGGCCTGTCGGTCGGCGCCGATGACTATGTGACCAAGCCATTCTCCCCGCGGGAACTTGCCGCACGCGTGCGGGCCATGCGTCGACGGCCGCGCGTGGCCTCCGCTCAGGTCAAGCGCGACCTCGGTCGAATCGTCATCGATCCCACCTCACGTGAGGTGACGGTTGATTCCGAGAACGTCGAGATGACGAAGATCGAGTTCGACATCCTCGACCTTCTGACCAGCAGCCCGCGCCGCACCTTCACCCGTGAGCAGCTCTTGATGCACGTCTGGGGTGAGTGGTTCGGTGACGACCATGTCATCGAGGTGCACATGGGCAAGCTTCGCCGCAAGCTCGGCGAGTCTGCGGGACAGCCTCGGCACATCCGCACGTTGCGTGGTGTGGGCTACCGCTTCGAGCCGGTCTAGTCCCACGATGGGCGTCGGAGGGTCACCGAGATGTACGGGATGATCAACGAGGCAATGCGCCGCCTCGTCACCGAGACCTCTGGCGAGCAAGTGTGGTCGCGGATCGCGGCTCGGGCCGACACTACGGAGCACTTCGCGATGCTCCACTACTACGACGACGCGATCACCTACGACCTCGTCGCGGCGGCGAGCATCGAGCTCGAGATCCCAGCGGATGACCTGCTGCGCGGCTTCGGCCACTACTGGTCGATGAGAGTCGGACCCGAGAATTACCGCGACATCCTCGGTGCCACAGGCACCGACGTCATCAGCGTGCTCACCAATCTCGACGAGATGCACGCGCGGATCCAGGACCTCTACCCCGACCTGAGACCGCCTTCGTTCGAAGTTCACGCCGTCGACGGGTCTGGCATCGAGGTCCACTACAGATCCGTGCGGGAGGGGCTCGCACCCTTCGTCGTCGGTCTACTTGAAGGTCTCGGCGATCTCTATGGCACACCTGCCGTCGTCACACAGGTGTCGCAGAAGACTGCGGCTCAGCCGTACGACGTCTTCCACGTGGGCCTCGGGACGTAGCGGAATGGGCGTTCTGATCGAGGTCGACGACCTCGACCGCGTGTCGCCGTTCGGCGTGATCTGCGATGAGTCCCTCACCATCGTGCGTGCCGGTCCATCGTGGCGTCGGCTCACGGCCGACATGGTCGGGCGTTCTCTCTTCGACGTGTTCGACGTCATACGCCCGGCGGGAATCGACTCCATCGATTCATTGCGGCTGCGCAGGGAATCACTACTGCTGTTCAAGTTACGGCCGGGCGGGCCTCGGGTCAGGTTCCAGATCATCGATGTGACGGAACCGGTCGGCGTGATGCTCCTGGGTGCGCCGGTGGTGTCCTCGTCAGAGGAGCTCGACCAGCTCGGGCTCTCCGCAGCGGACTTCTCCCCCATCGATCAGACGCCTGACCTCCTGCTCCTGCGTCGCGGGCAGGAGCGGAGCCTCATCGACCTGCGTTCGCTGAACTCCGAGCTGCAGGAGTCCGCGAGCGATCTGCGAACGGCGAACCGATTGCTGACTCGCGCCGAGGCCCAGTACCGCCGGCTCGTCGAACTGCAGCCGCTCGTCATGTATGTCGACCGTCTCGGCGCCAACGCCACAGCGGAGTTCATCTCCTCCAGCGTGGAGGGATGGCTCGGATATCCCGTTGTGCGCTGGCTGGATGAGTCATCCACATTCTTCTTCGACATCGTGCATCCGGATGATCGAGAGCAGGTGTGGGCGGCCCACCTCCGGTGCGAACGGGAGGACTCTCGCTTCGACGAGGAGTTCCGCCTCACTGCAGCGGACGGGCGGATCGTATGGACCCGAGCCGTCGACAGTGTGGTGAGCGATGACGACGGAAGCCTTCGACGAATCGGCTTCATGATCGACATAACCAAGGCGAAGACCTCGGAACTCGAGCTCCGCGACACGATGTCGCGGTTGACCGTCCTGCTCGCCCACATGCAGTCCGGGGTCCTCGTGGAGGACAGCAAACGACGAGTCGTCATCGCCAACGACACCTTGTGTGCCATCTTCGGCTCTGAGGCCAGGCCGGGCGACCTTATCGGCCTTCCTGCCTCGGCCGCAGTGCACCACCTCGTCTCGGCCGATGCTGATCCGGTGGCGTTCCTGCATCGCACGGACGAGTTGATAGCCCGCCGATGGCCCGCGGTCAACCAGACTCTTCACCTCGCCGACTCGCGGGTGCTCGAGTTCGACTTCCAGCCCATCGTGGATGAAGGGCATGAGGCGGGTGCGCTCTGGATGTTCCGCGACGCCACCGACCGTGTGCAGTACCAGGCGGCGCTGGGGCGGGCTCGTGATGAGGCAATCGCCGCATCCGACGCGAAATCCAGATTCCTTGCCTCGATGAGTCATGAGATTCGCACACCGATGCACGGCGTTCTCGCGACCGTTGAACTCCTGCAGATGTCCTCACTCGATCCTGACCAGCGTGAGCTCCTGGAAATCGTGGGAACGTCAGCGTCGACCCTTGTGGCGATCATCAACGACATCTTGGATTTGCAGCGGGTTGAGTCCGGTCGGATCGAACTCAGCGTCGAGCCGTTCTCGGTCGTCGAGGTCCTTGAAGGGGTGCAGGGTCTTCTCGCCGCGCAGGCCATCGGCAAGGGTCTCGAGTTCGCTGTGGTTCTCGACCCGGGGCTTCCCAGTCTTCTCATCGGTGACCCGTTGCGCCTGCGGCAGGTGCTGATCAACCTCGCGGGCAATGCGGTCAAGTTCACCGTCGAGGGGGGTGTCACCTTGGCCGCGCGGCTCGTGCAGTCCGCGTCGGCGTCGGCGCTCATTGACTTCGAGGTGCGGGACTCCGGTCCGGGAATCCCGGAGGTGAAGAAGGCGGCCGTATTCGAGTCCTTCGTGCAGGGTGGTTCAGGAGTCGAGGGCACGGGTCTCGGCCTGGCGATCTCGCAACGGCTCGTCGGGCTCATGGGCGGCCGGATCGACGTCAGCAGCGTGGTCGGCGAGGGCTCCTCATTTGGATTCCGGATTCGACTGCCGCTGGCGGGGCCGGACTCTCAGGATGTGCCTGCGCAGTCCGAGACGGGGAGCGACCTCTCCGGTTCACCGAATGCGGAGCGGCGGTTGGTGCTCGTAGTTGATGACAGTGCGGCGAGCCGCAACCTCGTGATGCGCCAACTCGCTCGGCTCGACTCCGCAGCGATGGCCGTCGGATCGGGGGGTGAGGCGCTCGCACTGCTCGAGCAGGGGCTGCCGATCGGTCTCGTTCTGCTCGACGTCGAAATGCCCGATCTGGATGGCCCCGCCACGACGGAGATCGTGCGTCGCTCAAGCGACCCTCGGGTTGCCAGCGTGCCCATCTTCGGTCTCACAACGGGGCGCGACGACGAGGAACTTGCACGGTGCCAGGCCAGCGGCATGGATGGCCAACTTTCCAAGCCGGTCGACATCTCCGAACTGCGACGCCTGGTGAACGAGATGATGGGCGTGACGGCCTCATGAGGGGCCTGATGTTGAACTTGGTCGAGGAGATGGTCAAGGCAGAGCATGGCATCGCGGCCTGGGACGATGTCATCGATACCTCGCTCGCGTCCGGCATCTACACCTCGCTGGGAACCTACCCAGATGACGAGTTGACGATGGTCGTAGCGTCTGTGGCTGAACTCACCGGAGTGAGCGAGTCGACCGTCCGACTAGAGGCCGGACGTCAGGGCATGCCGACACTCGCGCGGCGCTATCCCGAGTTCTTCCTCCGCCACACCGATGTTGTGTCCTTCCTGCTCACTCTGAACTCCGTCGTGCACGCGGAAGTCCAGAAGTTCGACCCGGAAGCCGATCGCCTCCTGTTCGACTATCGCCCGTTGGAAGGTGGCGGCCTCGATCTTCTCTACACCTCCGAGCGAGGCCTCTGCGATCTGGCGGAAGGGCTGATGATCGGTGCCGTGGCACACTACGGCCGAGGCGAGCAGGTCACCCATCCGGAGTGCATGCGACGGGGCGATCCCTGCTGTGTTCTCAGGGTTCTGCGGGTTCTGAGGCTAGGGCCGCCATGAGCGGTGGACCGCAGGAGCCGGAGCCGTATACCAGAAGGCTGGAGCGCCGTGCGGCTCGTGAGCATGCAGCCCGACTTGAGGCTGAGCGGATGGCCGAGGGTCAGCTGCGACGCGCCTACGATCAGGCACGGGAGGTCGAGCTGCTCGCCTCGATTGCCCGGGTCGTGCTTGAGGCTGTCGATGCGACTTCGGCGCTGAGCGCCGCGGCCAAGGTGATGCGTCGGCACTGCGATTTCGCGGTGTCGCACGTGCTGGTACCGGATGTCGATGGTGTGCTTGTCACCTCCGATATCTGGGACGTCGACGATGGACACGTCGAATTCCTCGACCGGGTGATGACGGCCACGGCTGACGAGGGATTCGGGCCCTCCAGCGGGCTTCCCGGCGACATGGCCTCATCCCATGTGCCCGAGTGGTTTCCCGATCTGCGGCACGCGCCCAGCCACCTGCGACAGGAGGCGATTCCCTCAGGCTCATATTGGGCCTTCCCAGTGATCGCGGGGGTCGATGTCACCGCGGTGATGGAGTTCTTCCACCCCACACCGCGCGGCACCGACGAACGCCTCCTGCGGCTCGCCCCATCGGTGGGCGCACAGCTCGGGAGCGCATTCGAGCGTGAGTGGCTCTTTCGTCGTCAGGAGGCCGATCGCAGACACCTCGAGGAACTCGTCGCGGCGCGCACGCAGGACATTGCTCGAATAGAGCGCCGCGGGCGCGAGGTTGAGGATGTGCGGGCTGCCTTCGTCGCCTATCTGGTGCACGAGAATGCGCGAGTGGCCCGGTCTTTGGAGGCTGTGAGTGGGACTCTTCATGGCGAGGTGAAGTCCGCCATCGAGGGAATCGTGCGGCTCGCCGACCAGCTTGCCGGGGTGGTCGAAGGCGTTGACCGTCGGCTGATTGGACGGCGTGAACTGATCGGACCTTCCGAATTGCTGGCGAGCGTGGCCGGGCCCTTCGAGAAGGATGCGCGAATTGTTCTTACTGTTGCAGAGGATCTCACCGATGGCACGAAGTTCGATCTCAGCGTTCCCTACGTGCAAAGGGCCCTGTCCGAACTGATCGAGAATGCGGCCCGGCACTCCGGGTCCGAGGTCGTCGAGCTCAGCGGCCGACTCGATTCTGGCTCGTTCACCGTGGAAGTGCGTGACTCCGGTATCGGGTTCACCTGGCCACAAAACGGGCTCCGACCTACAGGTGGAGGTGGGCTCGCGCAGGTGGCGAGGCTTGCAAGTGCCCTCGGCGGTTCTCTCGAAGTGCGAGCGGCAGAGCCGAAGGGCACGATCGCGCGGCTTCAGGTGGCAACCCGGGAGCGCGGCCCTGCACCGTGGGCCTCCCGGAGCACCCGAGTTCTGCTCGTCGATGACAATGAGGTCAACCGTCGGCTCGCGGGGGCGATGCTCGACCGAATAGGACTTCGAGCCGATGTCGTCGACGGTGGCGAAGCGGCCCTCGCGGCGCTGAGGTCGAGCGCCTACGGACTGGTGTTCATGGATGTGCAAATGCCCGGGGTTGACGGTCGTGAGGCAACGCGCATCTGGCGGCGCTCGACCGGGTTTGCGAGCCCGGCCGATATCCCGATCGTCGCCCTCACCGCGCACGTCGGGAAGCAGGAGCGAGAAGAATGTACTGAGGCGGGGATGAACGACTATCTGAGCAAGCCCTTCGGGATTGAGGATCTCGGGGCCATGGCCAAGCGGTGGCTGGAACCGGGTCAGACGGGTCGGTCCGACGCGAGGTAGGCGCGCATGTCTGCGGCGGTGACCTCGGCATCGATCAGGATCGCGTCGACAAGACGGTGAAGACCAGTGCGCTTTCCTTCGGCGACCGCATCGCTGAGGGTCCTGGTGCGCGCGGCGACTGCGACAGCACCGAGCATCGACGCGGGGGAGCCGAGGGCGTGCGCGGCACCCCGGATGAGGCCGGAGTCTTCCGTGGCCAACGAGGTGCGAATGGTGATCAGGCGATCGGGAAGCTCGTCGAGGAAGGCCTGAATCGCCTGGAGAACGAGGTCCCTGCTGCCGATCTCCTCGACCAGCGAGTCAAGCCGGGCGGTGTCGAGAACCACGCGGGCCTTCGGTGGCATCGGGTTCCTTTCGACGGTCTTCGACCTCTGTCGGACGAGGTCTCCAGTGTCCTTCTATATCCGCGTGATGTCGAACTCCATGCGAGGAGCAGTGGTCGAGCGCCCGACCTCGGCACCTCACGGGCTAGCCGCTTAGCATGGCGGGGTGACGCAATCCGCCGCCCCGCATCGGTTCGTGCGCGGACTCGTCGTCGCGGCAGCGGGCCTTGGCGGCGCGGTCGCCGGACACGTCGCGGGGGACGGCAGCTCAGCGCTCTCTCCCGCCTTCTGGGCCGTGGCGGCGATCTTGCTCATCGCGTTCGTGGTCCTGTCATCCCGCACGTGGGCGTTCACGCACCTCGTGCTCGCCCTCGGCGGCACCCAAGTGGCTGTGCACCTCACCTTGTGGCTCACCTCGTCTACTCATGGCACTGACCCGCGGCTCGCGTCGATTGCGGGCGAGGCCCCCAGCCACGTCCATGTGGGCGGCTTAGGGCTCAGCCCGCTCATGGTGGCCGGGCATATGCTCGCGGTCCTCGCAGTGGCCGGGCTCCTGGCCGGCATCGATTCAGTCGTCGGGCTGCTGTGGCATCTGGCATGCACCCTGCTCGGGAATTACCCGTGGGGTCGCACTCTCGTAGTCGCGCGCGAGCGTCCTCTTCCCGTGGTTCTGGTGAGTGTGCCGCGTCGGCGCGCGAGTGCTCTCGACATCTCGCCCAGGCGTGGACCCCCAGGGACCCTGGCACTCGTCTGACCTCAGGTCACGCGGGTGCGTATGGCCCACCCGTCCCATCTTGACTCAGAGGTTTCCCATGCTCAGATCGTCCCTCATTGCCTATCACCATCGTCTCGCCGCGGCCTTGGTTGCTGGTGTGCTCGTCATTGCTGGCAATCTTCTCGGCGCACCTGGCGCCTCCGCACATGACCGGATGACCGGTTCGACCCCGGCAGACGGCTCGGTGGTCACCGCTCCACCGGCGCAGATTCGGATGACTTTCACCGACGAGGTGGTAACCATCGGCGTCGCGGTGATCGTCGTCGGCCCTGACGGGGTGCGAGTTGCGCGCGGCAAGCCCGTGGTGGACGGCCTGGCTGTCACCCAGGGACTGGTCCCGCTGACCGTGAGCGGCGCTTACACGGTCTCCTACCGAGTGGTGTCCTCAGACGGCCATCCGATCTCGGGGAAACTTCGTTTCACCGCCACGCTGCCCCCTGTCGCTTCGGATGCGTCGTCGAGCGAGCCAGCGAGTGTTTCCGTCACCGAGCCGGGAAGTGCTGCCGCTACCCCGCCAGCAGCGGAGCTTGGATCCGGTGGAGCACTTCCGTGGGTCGTCGGCCTTGTGGTTCTCCTGGCCCTGGCCGGGGTCAGTGCAGTAGTCCTGGCGCGGAGGCGATCGGCGTGAGGAATGCCGTGAGAGTCCCACCCGGGTCCGGCGATTCCGCGCTCCGTGTGGGGCCCTCACGGCTGCTCGCGCTGGCCACAATAGGGGCGCTGCTCGTCATGGTGGTCTTTTTCTGGATCGGGGACGGCCGGCCCGTGGCGAGTTCGGGCGGCCTCCCTGACCCTGGGTCGGGCACGGCGTGGGGTCTGCCGCTGAGTCGCGTGGTCGCTGATCTGGCCGGGATCCTCACCGTCGGGCTGCTACTTCTCGGTGCTGTACTCGTCCCCGCCCCGGATGGCGAGCTGCGCGGCGCGCGGCTGCGGTGGACCCGCGTCGCTCGGTGGTCGGCCCTCGCATGGTCCTTGTCCGTCATGGCCGAGGTGGTGCTGACGCTGTCCGACGTCCTCGCGCAGCCGGTGCCGAGCGTTCTCGACGGTGCCTTGCTATGGAGTTTCCTCAGCGATATCGACCTCGGGCGATCCCTTCTCATGCAAGCGATCCTGGCGTTGGTCGTAGCGATGTGCGCCTACGCGGTGCGTAGTACGACCGGTGCCGGACTCGTAGGGCTCCTCGCCCTCTCCGCGCTCATTCCGCCGACCCTCAGCGGGCACTCGGGTGCCTCCGCCGACCACTCAGTAGCGGTCTCGAGCCTCATGGTGCACGTGCTCTCTCTCTCGCTGTGGTGCGGCGGGATCACCGCACTCGTGCTGCTCGGGATGGTCGACCGCAGGGCGCTCCCGGTGGCCGTCCCGCGTTTCAGTGCTCTTGCGCTCTGGTGTGCGGTGGCCGTGGCGATCAGCGGAGTCGTCAACGCCTCTGTGCGCCTCGCGAGCCCGGCTGAACTGGTGACGACGTGGTACGGCCGCCTAGTTCTGATCAAGGTCGCCTTGATCGTTGTGCTCTCGGGATTCGGCCTCTGGCACCGCCGTCGGGTACTTCCCTCGCTCGTGTCGGACGCATCGCGCAGGCTCTTCGTTCGCGTCGCGGCCGTCGAAGTGATGGTGATGGCGGCCACCGTCGGCGTGGCTGTCGCGCTCTCGAGGACGCCACCTCCGGTCGTTGCAGATGTGCCGCTCGACTCCCTCTCACCCTCGCGGGTTCTGGTCGGGTTCGAACTTCCAGCGGCTCCGGATGTTGCCGGGATGCTGTGGGGTGAGGCGCGCCTGGACGGCTTCTGGATGGCTGTCTGCCTACTTCTCACCGCCCTTTACCTTTCCGGGCTCCGCGTGATGAGGAGGTCGGGCGACCGTTGGCCAGGTAGCCGCACGGCGTGCTGGTTCCTCGCGGTGGGCCTGTTATTCGTGGCGACCAACTCGGGTGCGGCGACCTACGCGCACGTGCTCTTCAGTGCGCACATGGTGCAGCACATGGCGCTGAGCATGATCGTCCCGGTGTTTCTCGTCCTCGGTGCTCCGATCACACTCGCGCTGCGCACCCTGCCGCGACGCCGGGGCGAACGAGGGCCGCGGGAGTGGCTGACCGAGTTCATCCACTCGCGATTCGTGCGGGTGATCTCCCACCCGATCGTCGCCGCAGTCATCTTCGTCACCGGTTTCTACGGTCTCTACTTCACCGGGCTCTTCCCCTGGCTGATGGCCGGACACTGGGGTCACGTTGCGATGGGAGTTCACTTCGTGCTCGCCGGGTCGCTGTTCTTCTGGAGCCTGATCGGGATCGATCCCGGCCCGCAACGCCCGCCCTATTTCGTCCGCATGGTGATCCTGTTGATGGTGATCCCCATCCACTCGTTCTTCTCGCTTGCGCTCATGATGAGCTCGCAGGCCCTAGCGGGGAATTTCTACGCTGCGCTCCAGCGCCCTTATGGCGTGGACCTCGTGGCCGATCAACATCTGGGGGGCGCGATCGGCTGGGCGCTCGGCGAGGTTCCCGTGGTGATCGTGATGATCGCGATGTTTGTGCAGTGGGTTCGCGCTGACGCAAGGGAGGCCAAACGCCTTGATCGCAAGCAGGACCGCGCCACGGCAACGGGTCAGGGCGTCGACGAGCTCGGTGACTACAACGCCTATCTGGCCTCGCTGGCCAAGCCGCGACGATCCACGAAGTGAAGTGGCGGCCTCCTCGCGGGGTGCGCCGTTCGCGGAAGAGGGGTGCGACCCACTGCCGGTTCGCGGACCGGCTTCGTGGCGTGCAGACTTGGTCAGTCATCATGTGACGTACATCCCCCGACCTCGCTCCGAATGGTTCCCTCATGCCCAGTTCGACAGATCCACGCGAGAACCCCGTCCGTGACGGGTCCACAGCCGCCGACGACGCCTCCGGCGCCGACGGGCAGCAATGGGTCGATCCGCTCCGCTGGAAGGCGCTGCTGGTCATCGCGATCGCCCAATTGATGGTCGTGCTCGATGCATCGATCGTGAACCTCGCACTTCCCTCGGCGAAGACTGCGCTCGGGATTTCTGATGCCGATCAGCAGTGGATTGTCACCGCCTACACGCTCGCGTTCGGAGGGTTCCTTCTCCTGGGAGGCCGCATTGCCGACTACGTGGGTCGCAAACGTGTCTTCATCATCGGCCTGATTGGTTTCGCGGCGGCGTCTGCCCTCGGAGGGATCGCGCCCACTGCCGCATTCCTGTTCGGTGCCCGGGCACTTCAGGGTGGGTTCGCCGCCCTACTTGCCCCCGCGGCCCTGTCGCTGATCACAGTCACCTTCCACGTGCCTAAGGAGCGGGCCCGCGCGTTCGGCGTCTACGGCGCGATTGCCGGCGGTGGCGCTGCCATCGGCCTGCTCCTGGGCGGGGTGCTCACCGAGTACCTCTCGTGGCGCTGGTGCTTGCTGGTCAACACTCCGATCGCGATCTTCGCGGCGATCCTCGCGATCCCCTTCGTTCGCGAAAGTCGTGCCACCGACCGGTCGAACTACGACATCGGTGGAGCAGTCACCGTCACGGCTGGGCTCGTGGCCCTCGTCTATGGCTTCACGAAGGCCGCACCGCACGGGTTCACCGATGTGTCGCACTGGACCGAGGGATCAACGCTCGCGTGGCTCGCGTTCGCCGTGGTCATGTTGGTGCTGTTCTTCGTCATCGAGAACCGCGTCTCGAATCCGCTGCTGCCGATGCGGGTACTTCTCAACCGCAACCGCGGGGGCTCCTACCTCGTGGCGCTGATCGTCGGTATCGGACTGTTCGCGATGTTCCTCTTCCTCGGGCTGTACCTGCAGGTGGTGTTGGGGTACTCGCCGATCCGCGCCGGGTTCGCGTTCCTGCCCTTCAGTATCGGAATCATCCTGGGGGCAGGTGTGGCGAGTCAGTTGCTGCCCCGCGTGGGCCCCAAGCCGTTGATGGTGCCGGGGTTGCTCGCGGGAGCAGTCGGCATGGTGCTGCTCGCCCAACTCAAGTCCGATTCGCAGTACTTCTCGCATGTGCTGCCGGCCATGATCATCATCAGTCTCGGGATGGCGTTCACCTTCATCCCAGTCTCGACGACGGCGCTCCATGGCATCGGGCACGAAGATGCCGGGGTCGGCTCCGCCGTGATCAATACCTCCCAGCAGGTCGGCGGGGCCGTGGGTACGGCGCTGCTCAACACGGTGGCCGTGGCCGCGACCACGGCGTATCTCAGCGCGAACACCGATCAAGGCAAGGCGGCCCTGGCGGTGGCCCTCACCGAGGGCTATACCCGCGCGTTCCTCGTGGGCAGCGTGTTCCTAGTCGTGGCGGCGATCCTCACGGTCACGATGATCACGATCGGCAAGGACGCCGCAAAGGAAGACGACGACGAGGACGACGGCAAGATCAACGCGCCGGCCGTTCACGTCGGCTGATTGTCTCGACCCTTGATCGATGAGGCCGGCTCTCCCTGAACGGGGAGAGCCGGCCTCATCGCATGGAGGAAGGCCGCTCAGGCGACGTTGGCGGGGCGGAACTGCACGCTCACCCGAGGCCCGGCAGCGCGGGTGGACTTGGGCACCGCGTGCTCCCAGGTTCGCTGGCAGGAGCCGCCCATGACGAGAAGATCACCGTGACCGAGCCGGTAGGACCGGCTCGGTCCGCCACTGCGTGGCCGCAGCAGCAGCGAGCGCGGAGAGCCGAATGACACGATCGCCACCAGGGTGTCCTCGGTGGCCGACCTGCCGATGGTGTCGCCATGCCACGCGACGGAATCTCGACCGTCGCGATACAGGCAGCAACCTGCGGTGGTGAATGGCTCGCCGAGTTCGGGTCGGTAGTACGCCGAGAGGGCCGCGCGGGCATCGCGGAGCACTGCGTGGGGCAGCGGCATCGCGTCGGCATACCAGGCAACGAGGCGCGGGACATCGACGGATCGTCCATACATGAGACGGCGTTCACGTCGCCACGGGATATGCGAGATCAGAGTGTCGAGAACGGCGTCGGAGCCCTCGACCCACCCCGGCCGATGATCAACCCAGGCGCCGTGGTCGAGCCAGGTGCGATGTACCTGACCGCTGAGCCCGGTGAGCCGGGCCTCGTCGGCGAGATCGAGCAACGACGCCTGCAGTGTGAGCGACATGCTCTCAGGATAGCTGTTGATAGAACATGCGTTCGATACATGTGCGCGCGTGTCCCCGGCGCCAAGGCCGCGGTCGAGGCCAGACTGGCGTGGTGAGAACTCTGGCGATCGACTGCGGCGGCACCGACCTCAAGGCTTCGGTGCTCGACTTGTCCGGCGCACTGCTCGCCGAGGTCGTTCGGGTGCCGACCCCGTATCCGCTGCCGCCCGCGCGGTTCCTTGAGGAGTTGGCCACGCTCTCGGCCGCTTTGCCCGCGGCCGATCGGGCCACGGTGGGGATGCCAGGGATGATCCGGCATGGAGTCGTCGTCCAGACCCCGCACTACGTCACCGAATCGGGACCGCGATCCGCCGTCGTGGCCGAATTCGTGAGGCAGTGGGAGGGATTCGCCATTGCCGCAGCTGTGTCGAGGCGGCTCGGCATTCCGGCCCTCGTGCTCAATGACGCTGAGGTGCACGGCGCAGGTGTGGTCAGCGGTCGAGGCGTGGAACTCGTTCTCACTTTGGGTACCGGGCTCGGCTGCGCCCTGTTCGATGCGGGACGGCTCGCGCCACACCTGGAACTCTCACAGGCCCCTGTGGGCTCGGGTTTGATCTACGACACCTACGTCGGCGACGAGGAACTTCATCGGCTTGGACCCGCGGTCTGGTCGCGGCGGGTCCACCGGATGTTTGTCGGCCTTCGCCCCGTATTCGTGTGGGATCGCCTCTATGTGGGGGGTGGTAATGCTCGCTCGCTGACGCCCGCGATTCTCGCGAACCTAGGTCCGGACATCGAGATCGTCCCGAACACCGCCGGGATCGTCGGAGGCGTGCGAGCCTGGGAGTTCAGTGCGTGAGGGGGACGAGCGATGGGCAGGCAATCGCGGCTCGCCGAGGTGCACGGCTCCGTCCAGGGGCGATCTGAGCGCGGCAAGGCTGCGCGCAAGAGAGTTCCGCGGTCCAGCCACGCTGGGTTCTGTGTCGACGCGCATCGACGAGACCCGGTTGCAGTGCTCGAAGACCAGGCGGCTACGCGGGTGCCCGATCTGGTTCCGATCAGGTACGGCCGCATGGCAGCTTCGCCCTTCGCATTCTTCCGCGGCGCGGCGGCTGTGATGGCGATGGATCTCGCGACGACACCGACGTCTGGGCTGGTTGCCCAAGTATGCGGTGACGCACACCTGGCCAACTTCGGTGTCTTCAACTCGCCCGAACGGCGGTTGATCTTCGATGTCAACGACTTCGACGAGACACTCCCCGGGCCCTGGGAGTGGGACCTCAAGAGACTTGTGGCCTCGCTCGCGATTGCGGGTCGTGGCAATGGATTCGGTGAATCCGCGACCATCGACATCGTGCGTGAGTCAGTGATGTCCTACCGCATGGCCATGACGTCGTTCGCTGGGATGACCAACCTCGACGTGTGGTACGCCCGCCTCGAGGTCAGCGAAATCATCGAGGGCCTCCGCGGCCAACTGCCCGAGGAACGCGTGAGCCGGCTCGAGCGGACAACCGCGCGTTCGTCGAGCCGGGACAACGCGCAGGCCATGTCCCGACTTACCGTCGAGGTGGAGGGAGTGCCGAGGTTCATCTCCCAGCCGCCACTTGTCGTCCCCATCGCCGAGTTTGCGGACGGGCAAGGCGACGAGTGGGCACGTCGTGAGTCTCAACGCGTACTCGGTGACTACCGCGCGACTCTCGAGGATGACCGTCGCCATGTGGTGTCGCAATACGAGTACGTAGATCTTGCGCGCAAGGTGGTGGGTGTCGGCAGTGTCGGAACCCGGGCCTGGATCGTTCTTCTGCTCGGGCGCGACACCCGGGATCCCCTGGTGCTGCAGTTCAAGGAGGCGCAGGCGTCGGTGCTCGAGGCACACGTGGGCTCGAGTGAATTCTCACGCAGCGGGCATCGCGTAGTCGCGGGACAGCGGCTCATGCAGGCCGCGAGCGACATCTTCCTGGGTTGGTTCCGCGGAGTCGGACTCGATGGGCACGAGCGCGACTTCTACGTCCGACAGTTGCGCGATGGTAAGGGCAGCGTCGACATCGAGTCGATGCGGCCAAGGGGAATGGGGATCTACGGTCGAATGTGCGCGTGGACTCTTGCTCGTGCACATGCGAGGTCCGGCGACCGGATCGCGATCGCTTCGTACCTTGGAAACAGCAGAATCTTCGACGATGCGATCGTCGAATTCGCGATCGCCTACGCCGACCAAAACGATCGCGACCATGTCGCGCTACTCGCCGCGATTGACAGCGGGCGAGTTCGCGCGACCCTTGGGGTGTGACGGTCGTTGCCGTGTGTGATCGCTGTGGGCGTAAATGTTCTTGTGTATCAACGGGTTTCGGGGGCCTGTTTGGTGGGGGCACTGTCAGTGGTGGTCTCTAGGGTTGTCTCATGTCCTCCTCCTTCTCCCGCTCCGGTTCGGGGTCGCCGGGTGATCCGGGTGT
>WLRQ01000036.1 GCA_009697815.1 Actinomycetota bacterium | reverse complement strand
TCTATCCCTCGACCAATGCCGATGACGTCGCGTTCATCCTGAGCGATTCCGGCTCGCGGTTCGTCGTGGCCGAGGATCGTGCGCAGCTCGAGAAGCTCCTGCAAGAGCGCCCGAATGTTCCGTCGGTGGAGAAAGTCATCCTTGTCGATCCGTCGGCTGTCGATCTCTCCGCGCGGGCCGACGAATGGATCATCACGCTCGAGGACCTCGCCGGCCGCGGACGGGCATTGCTCCGCGCCCATCCCGCCGCTGTGCGGGAGGCAGACGCGGCAGTCCGGCCCGACCACCTTGCAACACTGATCTACACCTCCGGTACGACTGGTCAGCCCAAGGGTGTCGAGCTCACGCACTCGAACTGGACGTACGAGGGTGCCGCGATCGAGGCGCTCGGACTGATCCGCGCTGACCAACTCCAGTTGCTGTGGCTTCCGCTCGCTCACTCGTTTGGCAAGGTGCTGTTGACGGCACAGCTGCAGATCGGCTTCACGAGTGCCGTTGACGGTCGGGTTGACAAGATCATCGATAACCTTGCCGACCTCGGACCTAACTTCATGGCCGGCGCGCCTCGGGTCTACGAGAAGGTCTATGCCCGGATCGTCTCGATGACCGATTCCGAGGGCGGCGTGAAGGCGAAGATCTTCCACTGGGCCATCGGTATCGGCGGCGAGGTGGCGGAGCGTCGCATCTCGGGCAAGGCCGTCCCGGCCGCCCTGGCGCTGCAGCACAGGCTTGCCGAGCGACTCGTGTTCTCCAAGATCAAGGCGCGGATGGGTGGGCGAATCGAGTACTTCGTCTCAGGCTCGGCCGCACTCTCGAAGGATGTCGGCGCGTGGTTCGAGGCGGTGGGCCTCCCGGTGCTCGAGGGATACGGACTCACCGAGACCTCGGCCGGCGCGAGCATTAACCGCCCGGGCCGCAACCACGTGGGCACCGTGGGCCGCCCGCTCCCGGGCATGGAGTTCCGCATCGCGGCCGACGGCGAGATCCTGATCAGGGGCGGGGGGGTCATGCGCGGGTATCACCACCTTCCCGAGGCCACCGCCGAGGTGCTCAGCAGCGACGGCTGGCTCGCCACCGGCGACATTGGCGAGATCGACGACGAGGGTCACGTCCGCATCACCGACCGCAAGAAGGACCTCGTGAAGACATCGGGTGGCAAGTTCATCGCCCCCAGCCTCATCGAGTCCCGGTTCAAGGCTCTGTGCCCGCTCCTGGGCAATGTCGTCGTCCATGCGGCTGGCCGCAACTACGCCACCGCGCTCGTGACCCTCGACCCCGACGTCACGGCCGGATTCGCCGAGGCTGAGGGGATCGCGGGCGGCCCGGCCGCCTGGCCGACCGACCCGCGGATCATGGCTGTGGTGCGGGCGGCGCTCCAGGAGCTCAATCGAGGTCTCAATCGCTGGGAGACGATCAAAGACCTCCGGATTCTGCCGCGGGACCTCTCGGTCGACGACGGTGAGCTCACCCCGAGCCTGAAGATCAAGCGGAAGGTCGTCGAGAGGAACTACGCCCACCTCTTGGCCGAGATGCACCCAGAAGGCTGACCCACTTCCCGCCCCCGGGGTTGGCTGCCTATCCTTAGCCCGCTGGCGGGCCACTCACGTGCCCGCCGCCGTTCTCAGGAGGCGGTTGTGTCGGTCACGGCAGGTTTTTCAGTGTCGGGTGTCTCGTCCTCGACGGGCCGCGGATCGCGCTTCTCGCGACGCGCCGTGTCCGTGACGCTCGCCGGTGCCCTGGCCGTGTCGGGCGTGGTGGTGGCAGTGGGGTCGGCCACTTCCGCGTTCGCGGTTCCGACCACCACTCCTGTGGGCACGATCAGTGACCGTGCGACGGGGATCACTGCGGGTAGCGCACCCGGCGAGGCGATGGTCGTCGCGCCCGACGGCATGATCTGGTTCACCGAGCCCGCTGTGGGCGGCATCGCGAAGATCGACCCCGCCACTGGTCTGGTCACCGAATACACCGACAGCGCCGCGAACTCTCTGCCCACCGGGATGATCCTCGGCGCCGACGGTGCGCTCTGGTTCACCGACGCCGTCAACGGCAACATCTCCGCATTCGATCCGGCCACCCTTGCGTTCACGCATTACCCGATCCCGCGGCTTCCGGGACTTCTGAATCACGGACTTGCCCAGAGTGCCGACGGGGCCCTCTGGTTCACCCAGGGTGCCGCGTCCATCGGACGGTTCGACCCAGCGCAGTACGCGGCCGTGGGCAACGGAACTACCTTCTACGCGACAACCGGCTCGGCTGGGGGTCTGGGCGGCGTCGTCGCGGGCCCTGACGGCAACATCTGGTTCACCGAGTCCGACGCGGACATCGTGGCGCGAATCAACCCGGACGGCTCGGCCCTCACCGAGTTCCCCCTGCCCGCGAGCAGTCAGCCCTTCCACATCACGGTCGGCCCCGACAGTGCGTTGTGGTTCACCGAGTACGCCAGCGGCTTGGGCAACGTGATTGGTCGGATCACGGTCGACGGCGACCTCAACGAGTACCCGATCACGACTGGGGTAGCTCCGGACGGAATCACATCCGGTCCCGACGGTGCGCTCTGGTTCACCGAGCGCACCGGGCAGGCGATCGGCCGCCTCACCACCGCGGGAGAGTTGACGGAGTACCCCTTCGTCCCCGCTGCTGACGACTTCCCGCAGGCGATCGTGGTGGGCCACGATGGCGCCCTGTGGTTCACCAAGTCCGGCACCGATGGCATCGGGCGGATCACCACCGGAGTTGCGAGCGCGCCGTCGACGGTTGTTGGCGTCGCGGGCGTGGGGTCGGCCGCGGTGTCGTGGTCGGCACCGACCGACACTGGCGTGAACTCGATTTCGGCGTACACCGTGACGGCCTCACCTGGCGGACACACCTGTGTGGGGCTGGGTGCCGCGGCGACCACGTGCACGGTCTCGGGCCTGACGGCCGGTGCCGCCTACACCTTCACTGCGCGGGCCACGAACGGCGCCGGCGCGGGTCCGGTGTCGGTGGCGTCATCGCCGGTCACGGTGTGGGCGGTTCCCTCGGTTCCGCGCACGGTCACTGCGAGTGCGCTTATCGGGTCCGCAGTCGTCAGCTGGCTTGCTCCGACGAGCACCGGCGGCACTGCCATCACCGGGTACACGGTCACGGCATCGCCGGGCGGACTCACCTGTGCCGCGGTGGCTCCGGCACTCAGGTGCACGGTGACGGGCCTGACAAGCGGCGCTCTGTACACGTTCACCGTGCGAGCCACGAACATTGTGGGCACGGGATCGGCGTCGGTGGCCTCGGCATCGCTCCGCGCGGGGACGGTGTCCTCGGTGCCACTGTCGGTATCCGCGAGCCCGCGCAATGTGTCTGCGGTCGTTACCTGGGCAGCGCCGACGAGCAACGGCGGCACCACGATCACCGGTTACACCGTGACGGCGACACCCGGCGGTCGCACCTGTACCGCCTTGGGCACGGCCCGCACCTGCACGGTGACGGGGCTGGTCAACAAGACCTCGTACCGGTTCAGCGTGAAGGCCACGAACACCAACGGTGCCAGCGCCGCGTCGGCCCTGAGCGGGCTGGTGGTGGCAGGCACCACCACGGCTCCACGTTCGGTCGTGGCGGCCTTCCCGTCTGCGGGTACGGCCTCGATCACGTGGGTCGCTCCGCTGTACTTGGGCAGCGGCGCCATCACGGCCTATCAGGTGCGTTGGTCCCTTGACTCCGGGCTGACCTGGTCGGCATGGGCTTCCACGGGGCTGTTCACCTCGACGAAGTTGGGCGGTCTGGTCAAGACGCACTCCTATCGGATGCAGGTCCGGGCGGTCAACGGCTCAGGTGCGGGTTTGATCACCACCTACATCTTCACCCAGGCCAAGTAGCGCCCCGTCGAATCGGGCGGGGGCGGGGAAGTAGCCTCGAGGTGTGCCCTCGTTGCCGCCTGAGGGCGACCCTGCTCCCGTCGACGGAGTACTCCCGCCGTCTGCGCTCGGTACCCTCGGGCTGCGCCCGCTCGCGTTCTACGTCCATGTGCCCTACTGCTCCACGCGCTGTGGCTACTGCGACTTCAACACCTACACCGCGCAAGACCTCGGGCCGGGCGTAGGGCGGGCTGCCTACGCCGACCAGGCCATCGCCGAGGTGCGGATGGCCCGCCGGATCCTCGGCGACCGCGACCTGCCCGTGTCGAGTGTCTTCGTCGGGGGTGGCACCCCGACCCTGTTGCCGCCGGGTGACCTCGGGCGGATCCTCGGGGCCATTCGCGCAGAGTTCGGCCTCGAGCCCGGCGCCGAGGTCACGACCGAGGCCAACCCGGACTCCGTATCGGCGCAATCCCTTGCAGCTCTGCGAGAGGAGGGCTTCACTCGGATCTCCTTCGGTCTCCAGAGCACCGCGCCTCATGTGCTCGCCGTCCTCGACCGCACGCACACGCCTGGTCGGGCCATCTCGGCCGTGGCCGAGGCGCGCGAGGTGGGTTTCGCCCATGTCAACGTCGATCTGATCTATGCCTCGCCCGGTGAGACCGAGCGCGACTTCGCTGGGTCGCTTGAGGCCGCCGTCACGAGCGGCGCCGACCACGTGTCGGCGTACGCACTGATCGTCGAAGACGGCACGAGGCTGGCGGCCCGGATCAAGCGCGGCGACCTGCCCGATGTTGACGACGACATTGCCGCCGATCGCTACCTGCAGGCCGAATCCGCCCTGGGTGCAGCGGGATTCCAGTGGTATGAGGTCAGCAATTGGGCACGCCTCGGTGGCGAATGCCAGCACAACCTGAGCTACTGGCGTGGCGACGACTGGTGGGGTGTCGGTCCGGGGGCCCACGCCCACGTGGGCGGGGTCCGCTGGTGGAACGTGCGCCATCCCACGGCCTACGCCGAGCGCATCGAGGCCGGGGCGAGCCCGGCGCAGGGGCGTGAGTTGTTGAGCGCTGAAGCCCGCCGCGTCGAGGACATCATGTTGCGAGTGCGGTTGCGTGAAGGCCTCGAACTGACCGCGCTCAGCGACAGCGCGATCGCTGTCGCTGAGCGCGCGGTTGGCGAGGGCCTGGCCGAGCCCGGCGCATTCGCCGGCGGTCGACTCGTGCTCACCCTGCGCGGCCGACTTCTCGCCGACGCGCTCGTGCGCGATCTCGTGGACTAGGTCGCGCTCACTTCACGAGCCGCAGGCAGACCGGGTAGCGGTAGATCTCGCCCTTGTTCGCCGCGATACCGGCGATGATCGAGAAGACGAGGTCGGCGATCGCGAGCACGGGGTAGAGCAGGAACCCGATGAACACCGCGCTGAGGATCAGCGCCGCGACCCACCCGATGGCCAGGGTGATCTGGAAATTGAGGGCCTCCTTGGCCTGGTCGTTCACGAACGCTGACCGCTTGCCGAACACGAGCATCACGATCAACCCGGCAAGGAAGCCCACCACGATGCCGCCGACGTGGCTGAGCATCGCCCACATTCGTTCCTCGTCCTGCCGCAGCGGAACCTCGGCCCCTGTCGGCGCACCTGCGTAGGCGCCCGCGGGCGGTGCCGGCGCAGGAGGCGGAGGTGGTGTGGGCGTGGAGAAATCACGCGAAGGGTCCTGAGGTACCTGTTCGGACATGGCGTCCTCCCGTGAGAGACCGGGGCGCGGGCAGGATGCGGGCGTCGTCGGCACCATTGAGATTAGCGCGCGAGGTGGGGCGGTTTCTCGGCTTCGACCAGATTCGCGACCATGCCGTCGGGGGATCAGTCCTCGCGGGTGTCGGGTCCGGTGACGGTGTCGATGAGCTCCTCGACTCGTGCGAGCAGGCTCGGTTCGAGATCCGCATACGTGTGCACCTGCCCGAGCATCCAGCGCCACCCTGCGGCCACGTCCGCAGGTGTGGCCGAGGGCCTCCCGAGAGCCTCGAGCACCCCGATCTTCCATGGCCGCCCCCGGGGGACCACGGGCCAGGCGCTGATCCCGAGCACCTCGGGCCGGATCGCCTGCCAGACATCGACATAGGGATGGCCGAGTACGACGACGTGGGCACCGAACTCCCCGAGCACCTCCTCGGCGATCCGGGTCTCCTTGGTGCCGGGCACAAGATGGTCGAGCAGTACTCCGAGTCGTCGGCCGGGGCCCGGTCGGAACTCGCGCACCGCGCCTAGGAGGTCATCGGCTCCGTGAAGGGGCTCGACGACGACTCCCTCGACCCGCAGGTCGTGCCCCCAGACCTTCTCGACGAGCTCGGCGTCGTGGACTCCCTCGACCCAGATGCGCGATCCCCGGGCCACTTTCGCAGGGGTGTTCGCCACGGTGAAAGAGCCCGAGGCGGACCGCGCCGCTGCCGTGGGCGCCGATGGCGTGGGGCGGGTGAGGGTGATCGTGCGGCCGTCGAGCAGAAATGCGGCTGGCATCAGCGTGAACGGGCGCCTGACTCCGTGCCGATCCTCGAGAACGACGGCCCAGCCCTCAGGCCCTTTGTCCATGCCGACGATGGCTCCGCACCATGCGGTGTAGGCGCACTCGACGACGAGTCCGGGCTCGGCCTCGACCTCCTCGACGCGTCGCCGTCGTCGGTGGGCCGCGTTCGGATCGACGGCGAGGACATCGCGGCCGTAGCGGTCGTTCACCGGGCTCGGGCTCCTCGGGTGGGTGGTCGCGGGTCTCACGCGAGCCTAGGACGCCCGGCGGTGGATGTGGGTGAGCGGCGGTTGTGACTCGTGCGAGTCGGCCGGAGGGGGTGCGCTGGCGCTGTCGCGTCGTAGACTTGGCACTCGTCGACGCGGAGTGCCAGCACCCCGATCGGGAGATTGCAGGAGGTGGGCGCATGGTCGAGGACCGCCGCCTGTCCGTGCTGCGTGCGATCGTCGAGGATTACGTTGCGACGCACGAGCCCGTGGGGTCGAGGTCGCTGGTCGAACGGCATGCCCTCGGGGTGAGTCCTGCCACGATCCGCAACGACATGGCGGCCCTCGAGGACGAAGGTCTCATCGCCCAGCCCCACACGAGCGCTGGTCGCGTGCCCACCGACCAGGGCTACCGAGTCTTCGTCGACCGCCTCTCGCAGGTCAAGCCGCTCTCCGGGGCCGAGCGCCGGGCGATCGGTTCCTTCCTCGATGGAGCGGTCGACCTCGACGATGTCATGCAGCGCTCGGTCCGTCTGCTCTCGCAGATCACCCGCCAGGTCGCGATGATCCAGTACCCCTCGCTCACAAGGTCGACTGTCCGGCATATCGAGCTGGTTGGGCTCACGCCGTCCAGGCTGCTGCTCGTGCTGATCGCCGACACCGGTCGAGTCGAGCAGCGTGTGGTCGACACGGCGGTCGCGATCCCTGATGACCTCCTCGGCCGCCTTCGGGCTCGACTCCTCGAGCGCGTCACTGGCCTGCGACTCATCGATGTCCCGGGAACGGTGTCCGACCTCGCTGACGGCTTCGCCGGCAATGACCGCGTCGTGGCCGAGTCAGTGGTCGCGACCCTTCTCGAGACCGTTGTCGAGCGGCACGAGGAGCGCGTGATGCTCGCGGGAACGGCCAACCTGGCCACGTTCGGCGAGGATTTCCACGGTGCGGTGCGGCCTGTGCTCGAGGCGCTCGAGGAGCAGATTGTGCTGCTGCGACTCCTGGGTGAGAGCCGATCGAGTGACGTCCTGACCGTCCGCATCGGCCATGAGAACCAGGTCGAGGGCATGAGTGCCACCTCCGTCGTCACGGTCGGCTACTCCCTCGGCGACGAGGTCGTCGCGCAGTTGGGTGTCGTGGGCCCCACCCGCATGGACTACCCCGGCACGATGGGATCGGTGCGCGCCGTGGCGCGCTATGTCGGTCGTATCCTCACCGAGCAGTAAGTGATCTCCCGCCTCCTTCACCGCAGACCCGCACCACCTGACCGATCACGTCCCTCCTGAAGCGAACGAGTCCAGCACTGTGGCATCCGACCTCTACGCCGTCCTCGGCGTCGCACGTGACGCGACGCCTGAGGAGATCAAGCGCGCCTATCGCAAACTCGCGCGCGAGCTCCACCCCGACGTCAACCGCGACCCCGAGACCCAGGACAAGTTCAAGGAAGTCACGGCGGCTTACGAGGTGCTGTCCGATCCCGAGAAGCGGCAGATGCATGACCTCGGCGGAAGTGGGCGACGAGGCGGTGGCGGCGGAGGCTTCAGCCACGAGTTCGGATTCGGCGATGTCATGGACGCGTTCTTCGGCTCCCAGTCGAGGGGTCCTCGTTCGAGGGTCGGTCGTGGCAAGGACGCTCTCATCCGAGTGCAGCTCGACCTTCCCGAGGCGGCGTTCGGTGTCCGTCGTGATCTCACCGTCGACACCGCGATTGCCTGTGGCGCATGCGAGGGATTGGGCACAGCTCCCAACACCCAGGTCGTGACATGCACGATGTGTCAGGGTCGCGGCGAGGTGCAGTCGGTGCAGCGATCATTCTTGGGTCAGGTCATGACGGCCCGCGCATGCCCGCAGTGCCAGGGATTCGGGAGCCTCATCCCGCATCCCTGCCCTGAGTGTTCGGGCGAGGGTCGCGTGCGGACGCGTCGCACGATCACGGTTCAGATCCCGGGCGGCGTCGACACCGGTACTCGTATCCAACTCAGTGGTGAGGGCGAGGTCGGCATCGGCGGCGGGCCTGCTGGCGATCTCTACCTTGAGATCGTCGAACGTCCGCATGAGGTGTTCACCCGCCAGGGAGACGACCTCCACTGCACCGTGTCACTGCCCATGACGGCGGCGGCGCTCGGCACCACCGTCGAGTTGCAGACCCTCGACGGGGTCGAGAGCGTCGACGTCCGCCCCGGAACGCAGTCCGGTTACGTGATCACCATGCGGCAGAAGGGAACTGAGCACCTTCGCAGTTCGGGACGCGGCGACCTGCACGTTCACGTCGATGTTGTCACCCCAACCCGGCTCGACGAGCGCCAGGCCGAACTCCTCGCCGAGCTTGCGACCCTGCGCGACGAAGTGCGCCCGGCAGCGTCGGTCGTGTCGGCGAACTCAGCCCAGAGCGGTTTGTTCACCCGCCTGAAGGATGCGTTCAACAACTGATGACCGCTCCGTTCTTCCTTGTCGCTAGCGATGCCCTCGGTTCGGTGCTGGGCTCGGTCGTGGTGATCGACGGGGCCGAGGGGCGTCATGCGGCGACTGTTCGACGCCTCGCGGTGGGTGAGCGGGTGATGGTGGGCGACGGCGATGGTGCCGTGGTCGACGGCGTGGTCTCGGCAGTCGTCGGTCGTGACCGCGTCGAGGTCACAGTGTCCACGCACACCCTGCATGTTCGGCCCGTACCTCAGGTCGTCGTCGTGCAGGCGCTGGCGAAGGGTGAGCGTGCCGAGCTCTCGGTCGAGCTTCTCACCGAGGTTGGCGTCGACTCCGTGGTGCCGTGGTCCGCGCAGCGTTCCGTCGCCCAGTGGCGCGGTGAGAAGGCCGAGCGCGGTGTCGAGAAGTGGCGCGCCACGGCGCGTGAGGCCACCAAGCAGTCACGTCGCCCGTTCGTCCCCGCCATCCGGGCACTGGCGAGCACCCCGGCTGTGGCCGCGATGGTGGGCGAGGTCGTCTCCGCGGGTGGAACCGCACTCGTGCTGCACGAGGATGCGGATCGGCGCCTAGCCGCGATGGGCGGGCCCTGGCGTGGCGACGTCATCCTCGTCGTAGGGCCCGAGGGCGGGATCACCGATGCCGAGAGGGCGATGTTCGAGAACTCGGGCGCGATCAGCGTTCGGTTGGGGCCCTCGGTGCTGCGCACGTCCACGGCTGGTGCCGTCGCGGCCTCCGTGGTCCTGTCCTCGTGCGGGCGTTGGGACTGACCACCCGTCCATGGGAGGCCCTGAGGCCCTAGGTTGTGGTCATGAGTGCCGACTGCCTGTTCTGCCGCATTGTTGCCGGTGACATCCCGGCCACCGTGATCCACGAGACGGATCGGGTTCTCGCCTTCCGCGATATCGCACCGCAGGCACCTGTCCACGTTGTCGTGATCCCCAAGGACCACCACCCTGATCTGAACTCGCTGACGGTCGCCGATCCTGCGCTGGCGGCCGAGTTGCTTGGTGTCGTGGGTGATCTGGCCCGCACCGAGGGGCTCAGCCATGGCCATCGGGTGGTCTTCAACACCGGGGCGGATGGTGGGCAGTCGGTGTTCCACGTGCACGCCCACCTACTCGGCGGACGTGCCCTGGGCTGGCCTCCGGGCTGACGCCCCAGCCGCTCAGTCACTTCCGGGGGTTGCCCGTGTTGCGCTCGCCGTAGCATGTCCTCATCGGCTGTGAGGCCGATCATCCGGACCGCATCGGGCGGGCCGTCGAGTGATGAAGGGCAGCGAGGGCCGAGAAGGCCGACCCATGACCACCACGACTGACACGCAGGCCAAGATCGTCGTACCCGCATCCCTCAACATGGTGACCTTGCTGGGGTCAGGTGATGAGTTGCTGCGCGTTGTCGAGCGGGCTTTCCCGACGGTCGACGTCCACGTGCGCGGGAACGAGATCACCGTCACGGGCGATCGGGTGGAGGTCGCTCTCGTCGACCGCCTCATCGGCGAGATGCTCACCGCCGTGCGGGCCGGCGCCGGTCTTACGGCAGACGCACTGGATCGCCTCGCCGGAATGCTTCGTCTCGACGCCGACGTGCGTCCTGCCGATGTCCTCACCGCGAACATCCTGACCAACCGCGGTCGCACGATCCGCCCCAAGACGCTTAACCAGAAGAACTACGTCGACGCCATCGACCAGCACACGATCGTGTTCGGCATCGGCCCCGCGGGCACCGGCAAGACCTATCTCGCGGTGGCCAAGGCGGTGCAGGCGTTGCAAGCCAAGCGGGTCACGCGCATCATCCTCACGCGTCCGGCGGTCGAGGCCGGCGAGCGCCTCGGCTTTCTCCCGGGCACATTGTCGGAGAAGATCGACCCCTATCTGCGTCCGCTCTACGACGCCCTGCACGACATGATCGACCCTGACCTGATCCCGCGACTCATGACGAGCGGGACTATCGAGGTGGCGCCACTCGCCTACATGCGAGGACGCACATTGAGCGACGCCTTCATCATCCTCGATGAGGCCCAGAACACCTCGCCCGAGCAGATGAAGATGTTCCTCACCCGCCTCGGCTTTGGCTCCACGATGGTGATCACGGGCGATACCACCCAGATCGACCTCCCCACGGGAACTGCGAGCGGACTACGCGTGGTCGAGTCAATCCTCGAAGGTGTCGACGACATCACCTTCTGCCGCCTCGACAGCAAAGACGTCGTGCGCCACAACCTTGTGGGGCGCATCGTCGATGCCTACGCCCGCGACGACGCCGAGAAGCTCGCCGCATCGCAGGCATCCCTTTCGCGCACTGACCGGGCATGAGGGTGTCGGGATGAGCATCGAGGTCGTCAATGAGAGTGGTGTCGAGGTCGACGTCGACACCCTCGGCGCGCAGGCGCGGTACATGCTCGACCGCTTGCGCATCCACCCCTTGGCTGAGCTCTCGGTGCTCCTTGTCGACGAGGTGGCCATGACCGAACTGCACGTGAGGTTCATGGACGAGCCCGGGCCCACCGATGTCCTGTCGTTCGAGATGGATGAACTTCGCCCACCCAAGGACGACGAGGAGCCCGAGGAGGGTCTTCTCGGGGATATCGTCATTTGCCCTCAGGTTGCTGCGGCACAGGCGATCGAGGCCGCGCACGGGTTCGACGATGAGATGGCACTGCTCCTCACCCACGGAATCCTGCACCTACTTGGATACGACCACGCCGAGCCCGAGGAGCACGCTGACATGTTCGGGCTTCAGGCCCGTCTGCTCTCGAGCTGGGTCGGACAGTCGGGGGGCGCGCGATGAACCCTGACGTTGGCTCGCTCGTTGTCGCGGCGTTGTTGGTGATCATCGGTGCCTTCCTGGTCGCGAGTGAGACCGCGATCGGTCGGGTCTCCCGTGCACATGTCGAGGGACTTCATCGCGAGGGTGTGCGTGGCGCGGCTCGCCTTCGTCCGCTCCTCGCTGACCGGGCCCGATACGTCAACGTTCTCCTCTTCCTCCACATGGTCTGCTACGTCGCGGCCACGGTTCTGGTCACGCGTTCATTTCTCGTCCTCGTGGCGGGACCTATCTGGTGGCAGTTGGTCGCGTCCGCGCTCGTCATGGTGATCGTGGGTTACGTGGCTCTCGGCGTGGCACCTCGTACATTGGGTGTGCAGCATGCCGACCGGATTGCCTTGCGCGTGGCGGGTTTCGCCAGGGCGGTCGCTGTGGTGCTCGGTCCGCTGACTCATCTGCTGATCCTCGTCGGCAATGCGATCACCCCTGGTCCCGGTTACAGCGAAGGGCCTTTCGCCTCACAGGCCGAGCTCCGAGAGCTCGTCGACCTCGCCGAAGCGAGCGACGTGATCGAGGACGACGAGCGACAGATGATCCACTCGGTGTTCGAGCTCGGCGACACCATTGTCCGCGAGCTCATGGTTCCTCGAACCGAGATGGTGTACGTCGAGGCCACGAAGACCCTGCGGCAGGGGCTCTCTCTCGCCTTGCAGAGCGGTTTCTCGCGGATTCCCGTCACCGGTGAGAACGTCGATGATGTGGTCGGAATCGTCTACCTCAAGGATCTGGCTAGGCGAACATTCGAGCACCACGAGTCCGAGCAGAGCGAACGCGTCGCAAGTCTCATGCGCCCCGTGTTCATGGTTCCCGACAGCAAGCGCGCCGACGAACTGCTCAAGGAGATGCAGGCCGCACGGGTCCACCTCGCGGTAGTCGTCGATGAGTACGGTGGCACAGCCGGCATCGTCACGATCGAGGACGTCGTCGAGGAGATCGTGGGTGAGATCACCGACGAATACGACACCGAGGTGCCCGAGGTCGATGCGCTCGCGCATGGCTCGTATCGAGTGCATGCCCGTATGCACGTCGAGGACTTCGCCGATCTCGTCGGAATCCGGATCGATGCCGAGGAGGAAGGCGTTGACACCCTCGGAGGCTTGCTCGCGAAACGCCTTGGGCGCGTGCCGATCCCGGGCGTGAAGATCACGGTGCAAGGGTGGGACCTCACCGCGGAGTCAGCCATTGGTCGCCGTCGCCGAGTCGGCACAGTGCTGGCCGAGCCCATCGCGCGAGGGCTCGAGGGTGCCGAGGGCCGCGAGAGCCACGAAGGGGCGCGGACCGATGCCTGATCCGGCCGAGCTCAGCCCCGAGGATGCGAAGTTGGTGACCTTGGCACGCGGTGCGCGCGGCCGTTCGGGCGCCGCCGAGGGCGCCGCCGTGCGCGATGAGACCGGGCGAACCTACTCAGGTGCAGCGGTCTCGCTCGCGTCCTTCGAGATCTCAGCCCTGCAACTGGCCGTTGCCCAGGCGGTCTCGGCGGGATCGAACGGCCTCGAGGCCGCAGTGGTCACCCGACGCGACGGCACACTCGACCCCTCCGACCTTGCGGCCGTGCGCGACCTCGGCGGGCCGGGGGTGGTCGTCTACCTCGTGTCGTTCGACTCCACGGTGCTGTCCACCATCACGACCTGAGATCGTCCTTGGACGCTCGCGCGGCGCTGAGGGGCTTCTCGGTGGGGGACAATGGCCGAGTGACCGATCATCGCTCCGGCTTCGCTTGTTTCGTCGGCCGACCCAATGCCGGCAAGTCCACGCTCACCAACGCCCTGGTGGGCGAGAAGATCGCCATCACCTCGAGTAAGCCGCAGACCACGCGTCACACCGTCCGGGGCATCGTCCACCGCGACGACGCGCAGTTGGTACTCGTCGACACGCCCGGCCTTCACAAGCCACGCACCCTGCTCGGTGAACGCCTCAACGCCCTCGTGCGCGACACCTGGAGCGAGGTCGACGTCATCGGGTTCTGCCTCCCGGCTGATCAGCCGATCGGCACCGGCGACAAGTTCATCGCCGCCGAGCTGGCGGCTGTCGGCCGCACCCCGAAGGTCGCGATCGTCACCAAGACCGACTTGGTTGATAACACCGTCGTCGGGCATCGCCTCCTCGAGGTGCAGCGACTTGGTGAGGCCGTGGGCATCGTGTGGGCCGAGGTGGTTCCGGTGTCGGCCGTGGCCGGCGACCAGGTCAGCCTTCTCGAAGACCTGCTCGTGGGGCTCCTACCCCCCGGGCCACGCCTCTACCCCGACGGCGAGCTCACTGACGAGCCGGAGTGGATCATGGTGGCCGAGCTCATTCGCGAGGCGGCGCTCGAGGGTGTTCACGACGAGCTTCCTCACTCGATCGCAGTGGTGGTCGACGACATGATCCCGCGCGAGGGCCGCTCGCCGAGCAACCCGTTGCTCGACGTGCACGCATCCCTCTACGTCGAGCGCGACAGCCAGAAGGCGATCATCATCGGGCACAAGGGATCTCGGCTACGCGATGTGGGCACGACGTCTCGGCGCCATATCGAGGCTTTGCTCGGCACTCGCGTTCACCTCGACCTTCGGGTCAAGGTGGCCAAGGACTGGCAGCGAGACCCGAGCCAGTTGCGCAAGCTCGGCTTCTAACCCTCGGCGCGCGTCCGTACGTTGCTCCACCGACCAGCTCTGGCACTAGGTCAGGACGCGTCGCCGGTGTCGGGCGACGCACCTCCGCCCACGGGATTGCCCGTGACGGCAATCCGCGCGGGATCTCCCGCGAGGGCATCGCCGAGGCGCGCGGGCTTCTCGCCCTTGGTGCGCGCTCGCAGTTCGTCAGTGAGCGCGTGGCGTTGGCCATACGTTTCGATAACGGCGAGAACTGCTGCGGCCAGAGGGATACCGATGAGTGCGCCGATCGGGCCGAACAGTGCGATGCCGACGAAGACAGAGCCGAGGGCGATGGCCGGATGGATGTCCATGGTGGCGCGGCTGACCCGTGGGGTGAACACGTAGCTCTCGATGTTCTGGTAGATGGTGGCGAACACGATGATCCACACGACATCAATGGGATCGGTGAACGCGGCGAACAACGCCGGGATCGCAACCCCGATGTAGGTGCCGATTGTGGGGATGAATTGGCTCACCACGCCAGCGAAGATTCCCATGGGGAGCCAATAAGGAACGCCGATGATCGCGAAGAAGGCCGCGTGGAAGAACGCTGACATCGTGGCGAGCACAACCTTCGATACGACGAATCCGCCGGTCTTGGTGACCGCGATGTCCCACACCGTGACGAAGACCTGTTGGGACTTCAGCGGGAGCCACGACCCGATCGCACGTCGCAGCCGCGGACCGTCGGCCGAGAAATAGAAGGCGAACACGACAACCGTCAATGCATCGAAGAGAGCCCCGAAGATCAATCCGAGAGCGCCGAACACGCCACCAGCCAGATTGCTCGCGAGCCCTGCGATCTGGCTGGGGCTGACCTGGAGCTGCTCGAGGATCTTCCCGGCGTCAAGGGTGAGGTGAAAGGTGTCGTTCGCCCAGGTGGTCAGTTGTGTGATCGTGCTCGGTAGTTGGCCGATCAACTCGGACAGTTGGGAGAAGAACAGGCTCCCGAACACGGCGAGGAAGGCGATCGACGCGATCATGATCGACACGAGCACGATGCCCGTCGCCGCGCCGCGGCGGATCCCGTGGTTGGCCAGCCAGGTTACGCCCGGCTCCATCGCGATCGAGAGCAGCCAGGCGAGCAGCAACATGAAGAGGAATCGCCCGAGCGAGGCGAACGCCCACTCCGCCACCTGGAAGGTCACGAAGATCGCAAGAAGGGTCACGGCGCTGCGGCGCAGTGCCCGTGACTCGAAGCGCACGGGTACTGCCTTGCCCTCGGATGTACCTGCCAGGGCGATGACGTCGGGCTCCTGATCGCTCACGATTCCTCCTCCTGGCTGACGTTACCGGGATCGGCGTCCGCCACGGGCGTGCCACGGCCTACGAGGTGACGTGAGCCGACGAGAATGGGCTCGTGAGCCTGTACCGGGACGAAGGAGTCGTGCTGCGCGCCCAGAAGCTGGGCGAGGCCGACCGGATCGTCACTGTCCTCACGCGTGACCACGGCCGGGTGCGCGCCGTGGCGAAGGGTGTGCGCCGTACCACCTCGCGCATCGGGGCCCGGCTCGAGCCCTTCGGCCACATCGACGTGCAGTTCTACACCGGCCGCTCACTCGACGGTGTGTCACAAGTGGAGACGATCGCGTCCTTCGGCGCCTCCCTCGTGCGCGACTACGCGCGTTACACGGCCGGGCAGGCCATGCTCGAGACGGCCGAGCGGCTGACACCGGAGGAGCGCGAGCCCGCGGTTCAGCAGTACCTGCTCCTCGTTGCTGGCCTTCGTGCGCTCGTCGCGGGTGACCACGACCCGGGCCTGATCCTCGACTCCTATCTCGTGCGCTCCCTGTCGGTCGCCGGCTGGGCGCCGAGCTTCGACGCGTGCGCCCGCTGTGGTGTCCAAGGGCCGCATCGGGCTTTCAATGTCGCCGCGGGTGGGGCACTGTGCACCGAGGACCGCGTCGCCGGATCGGCGTCACCGTCTGCCGACACTTTCCTCCTCCTCGGTGCACTGCTCACCGGTGACTGGGCCGTGGCCGATGCCAGTGACGTGCGAGCCCGACGTGAAGCGTCCGGTCTCGTGGCGGCCTACCTGTCCTGGCAGCTCGAGCGTGGCCTTCGCAGCCTGCCCCTCGTCGAGCGGACGTAGCACCGCTCGGCGTCCATCTCGTCAACCGAATCTGGTACACCCAGGCAGTCAAAGACGTCCAACCGTGTGACCGCCAACCGCGACAGGGCCAATCCCGAGTGCTCAGAGCAACTATGATCTGCCGCAGTTAGTCCTTGACTCGATCTTGGGGCACTCAGATGCCCGCAGGGTGTCAACCCGCGATCGGTGATCGGCCCTCGACGAGTTGGAGATTGACCATGAGCGCCCCCGAAACCAATGCTCGGATTGTCAACGATCAGGACGATCTTCGTGGACACCCCACTCGGTGGAAATGGGTAGCGGGGGGCGTAGCCGCAGTCGTGATCATCGGCGGGGTGGTGGGGGTTTCAGCGGTTCGCTCGTCAAACGAGGGTGTGGCTGGCGCGCTCGGGGGCACCACGGCAGGTGGGGTGGTCACGACCCTCAACGCGGCAGTCTCGGGGTTGGACGCTCCCTACGGTAGCGCCACTGATGACCAGGGCAATCTCTACATTGCTAATGGCACACGAATCCAGAAGTTCAACCCCACAGTCACGCCCATGACGGTTACTACCCTGGCCGGAGGTATCTCATCAGGCTGGCTCGATGCCACGGGTACAGCGGCGCGCTTCAAGGGCGCTCAGGGGGTGGCGGTCGACAAGAACGGCACCGTCTACGTGGCTGAGGCTGTCAACCGTCGTATTCGCAAGATCACTACGGCGGGTGTTGTCACCACGTTGGCGGGCAGCGGAGTCAGCGGTTCCACTGACGCTACCGGCACCGAAGCCCAGTTCAAGTCGCCCACGAAGATTGCGGTGGATGGCAACTTCAACGTGTATGTGCTCGACTCCTACCGCATTCGCAAGATCACATCCGCGGGCGTTGTGACGACCGTGGCTGGCACTGGCACGAGGGGCTTCGCCGATGGGGTTGGCACGGCTGCCAAGCTCGATACAATCGGGATAGCGATCGAGCGAAACTGCACCGGATCATGCATTCTCTACCTGGCTGACATGGCAGCCATTCGCTCGTTCGACACCACCTCCGGCCAGGTCACCACTCTGGCGGGCAACACCAACGGTGTTCTAGGAACGACCAATGGCGTCGGTAGCGCGGCCTTGTTCAATGAACTGTCGTCGATCACCATGGCTGGACCGGGGGCCCTCTGGGTCTCAGACGGGCGGATCGGTAACCCTGTGATCCGTCGGTTCGACATCGCTTCCCGCACCGTCAGTGCGGTGGCGGGAAGTACCAGTGATAGGGGCCTTGTCGACGCAACCGGATCGGCAGCGACTTTCAACGAAATCTACGCCATCGCAGTCACGAAGGACGGCACTCGCCTCTACGTCACTGATCGTTTCCTGAACGGTTACGTTGACGGGGCGATTCGCAAGGTGACCTAAGCCATTCGCACTGAGCCCTCGGGCACACCGTGATGAAGCGGATCTGGGAGCTCGGCTGGCTCCTGCGGAGATTCCAATACTCGGCGATCGCGGGTCGCTGGACATGGGGTGGCAGATGGGTGCCACGATGGCCCGGTGGCCGGCCGACTCTCGCGGGGGCAAGGCCGCCGAGGTGCGATAGCGCCACTCTCGGTGTCGTTGCGCCCGCCAACCCCGCATCCCAGTGGTGCGGTGGTACCCGCGATCCCGAGTGACCTCGTTCCGCGCCACGTCGCGGTGGTGATGGATGGCAACGGCCGCTGGGCGCAGGAGCGTGGCCTTCCGCGTACCGCCGGCCACGAGGCTGGCGAGGCGAGCCTCCTCGATTGTGTTCATGGCGCAATCGAGCTCGGCGTCGGGTGGCTGTCGGCGTATGCGTTCTCCACCGAGAACTGGAAGCGATCACCTGACGAGGTTCGATTCCTCATGGGCTTCAACCGCGACGTCATCCGGCGTCGGCGCGATGAGATGAATGAGCTCGGGGTGCGGGTGCGGTGGGCGGGGCGTCGACCGCGGCTGTGGAAGTCGGTGATCGACGAGCTCGAGGAAGCCGAGGGGCTCACGGCGGCCAACACCACCTTGACTCTCACGATGTGCGTCAACTACGGCGGGCGGGCCGAGATCGCCGACGCAGCCGCCGCGATCGCGCGCGAGGCCGCTGCGGGCAGGCTCGACCCGTCCAGGGTCGACGAGCGAACCATCGCACGCTTCCTCGACGAGCCAGATATGCCCGACGTCGATCTGTTCGTGCGCTCGTCGGGGGAGCAGCGCACGAGCAATTTCCTACTCTGGCAGGCGGCATACGCCGAACTCGTATTCGTGCCCACGCTCTGGCCGGACTTCGACCGCCGTCACCTGTGGAGGGCGTGTGAGCAGTACGCCTCACGCGATCGTCGCTACGGTGGTGCGGCCCCGGCCGCGTTGCCTGAGAGTGGCAGCTGATGATCTTCCGTGGTCACAATCGGAGACGGTGCGTCAACCAAACAATTGGTTGACTCATCCAGGCTCCGATGGTGTACTTCACACCGCACTAGGTCCGGGGGAATGGTCGTCGTGGACGCCTCGGAGTGATCAACTCGACGATCCGGAAGGGGGATGTGGGCGTGAGCGAGCCGATCGACTTCCAGCCTTTCATCGAGATGTTCATGGGCCAGGTCCCGGGCGGGCCCGAGGGTGACCTCGAGATCCGCCGGCGGATCGGCCTCGACTTCGTCGACACCACTGATGAGAACGTGCACCGCGAGCCCACGCTCGAGGAGGTCGACGCCTGGATCCAGTACGCGGCCTGGAACGTCTGGGGCACGGTGGCCCAGCGCGCGAGCGAAGGCGAGTCCGGGCTCATCCCCCGGCAGGAGTACGAGAGCCTGGCATTCGTCCAGGAGTGGGCCAAGACTCCGCAACTCATGCGCGAGATCACCGAAGCGATCGGCGTCGACGGCGTGATCGAACTTGGCCGCACCTCTCACCGCGAGGTAGGCAACAAGATCAATGTCCTGCGCAACTGGGGCCTGCCCATGTGCCCGCTCATCGGTCGCGGAATCTCGATCCACCTGGGCCTCGAAGACCACACCGAGCGCCAGGGCGACATCGCTTCGGTCGTGCAGTTCGCTCGCCGCCTCCAGCACGGGACGTTCGGCGGAGGTTCGGGGCTTGTGTCCGGCCGGGGCTTCGTCCAGCAGACACTCGGCCAGGAGATCCTCGACAGGTTCCTCGCCGACGAGGAGCGGCTCGACGATCCTGAGCAGCTCGGGATCTTCCGCAAGTTCAATGCCTCCACCGAACTCCTCGGGTTCCTCATCCACTGGGACTCCCGCGCGGGAATGCAGGACTCCGGCCCCTACCCCGTTCCCGGCGGCGGTTTCATGATCGTGCGCGAGCACTTCCTGTACGAGACTGAGTACGAGTGGGCCTCGGTTGCCGAGGGCCTGCCGTACTGCGTCATTGAGGCCATGATCTTCCGGCCGGACGTCCCGGTGCACGTGGCCATCAACGATCTGGGAACCACTTTCACCGAGCCGCGCGATTACCTCAAGCACCTCAGCGGAGTGGCCGTCTACGCGCGCGATCGTGTCGACTCACCGATGTCGGAACTGCGCCGCGTTGATGCCGCAGAGATGTCGGCGATCACCAAGAAGTCCAACGTCGGAATGCTCGAGCTCTACAAGGTGATCGCGGGCAAGAGCCGCGAGCAGAAGATCCGCGACGGAATCGTCGTCTACACCCACGACATGATCTCCTTCCATGCCAAGGCCGCTGGAATCTGGGACTCGGTGAAGACCACCTACGACGACTGGCACCCCCTCACCGAGGCCGCTTACCCGGTGCTCTCGACTTCCCGTGCCGGCGAGATCCTCCCGATCGTGCTGCTGCTCGAAGGTGGCTTCCCCACCTTCGGCGCGAAGGCCGGCTCGTGAGCGTTCCGCCACTTGATCCGCGTCATTACGAGCGACACCAGCTCGCTCCGCACCATGCGGCCCGCGAGTCGCTGTCCTACATGCTGCAGATCCCGGAGGACGGGATCGCCGGGTTCGTCTACACCTGGGTCAACAGCGAGAGTGTCGCCGGTGCGGCTCTATGCCTCTACGGGCCCGCGGTGGGCCCCGAGGCCCTCTTCATCGGAGTCGACGGTGTTCAGGTCCCGGCCGAGCAGTGTTTCGCCGACTGGAACGTGGGGGGGCTCTCGCTCCAGCACGGAGAGCGCACGACCTGTGTGTTCACCGGCGAAGAGGCGAGCATCGAGTTCAGCTTCGAGGGCACTCACCCGCCCTACAACTACGGCGCGCACCCTGACGGCGCCCTCCCGTGGATGGCTGATGACCGCTACGAACAAAGTGGCCGCTGGCAGGGCTCGCTCACCCTTCGCGGCCGGACGATCCCCTTCGACACGATCTCCCACCGCGACCAGTCCTGGGGGATTCGCGACTGGGGGATGTGTCAGCACTACCGCTGGCTGCAGGCCAATGCGGGCCCCGACTACTCCGTGAACTTCACGCAGGATGTCGTGCTCGGGCACGTGAACGTCCGCGGCTATGTCTACCGCGACGGCGAGATGGCCCAGATCACCGAACTCGCCTGTGACTACGAACTCGACTCCACCATGGTTCATCGCACCCTCGAGGCGGTGATCAAGGACGACGCCGGGCGTACCACCACGCTGCGTGGCATCACCTACGCCACCATGGAGTTCCCCTTCCCACCCACCACCACGCTCGTCGTGTGCTCGGACACCATCGAGATCGACGGGCATCCCGGCACCGGCCAGTTCGACCTCCTATGGGCCTCGGACTACATCGACTACGTCCGTGCACACGGGCTCCCGGCACTACCCGGACGGGCGACCTAGGGTCCGTGCGGTAGCACTGCTACCTTGACGAAACTCACCGGCGCGTGGCGAATCTTCTCGCCGCCGTGTCGCGGGAGTCCTAATGAAGAATCTGTGAGGAGAGCCATGAGCGGGCAACGAGAAATTGGCGCCGGGATCAACGTGATGGAGTTCGCGGAGCCCATCACCGGTCGAACGATCTTCCTGGACTCACCCGATCAGGTCCTCGACTTCATCATGAGTGATGACGTGGAGTCCTCGATCGTCATCTCACGAGGCGGCACCACCACCTTCGTGGCTCCGGCCCTCACCGCCGGAGTGCGAGGCCTCATGACTCTGCAGGGCGCCCCCGAGAGCCACCTCGGAATCCTCTCGCGTGAATATGGGATCCCCTGCGTGATGTCGGTGACCTTCACCGAGGGTGTCGAGACCAGTCGCGGCGAGATCATCCCCGCCGACGGCACGCTGGTCACACTCGACATCGCGACGACGCCGCGGGGCCGGGTGCTGATCGACGACGGTGCCGACAATGGCTGACGACGAGGATCTTCAGCCCTATCTCGAGCTCTACCAGAAGTCGGTTCCGGCGGGTCTCGCCGGCGAGCGTCGCATGCGCGAACTCATCACGCCGCCGTTCATGGACCTCACGAGCGAGAACGTTCTTCGTGATGACATCGCGCTCGAGGAGTACAACGCGTGGCGTGCCTACATGGGCTGGAGCCTCTGGGACGTTATCGCCGCCCGCTCCACCGAGGGTGAGTCTGGCCTTATCCCGCGTCAGGAGTACGAGACCATCTCGTTCCTGCAGATCTGGTCGCTCTACCCGCAGTTGATGTCCGAGATCACGGAAGCCGTCGGGATCGACGGCGTGATCGAGATCGGGCGTACACCGCGTCGCGAGATCGGCACGAAGATCAACCTTGCGCACACGTGGTCGCCTCAGAACTGCTGCCACCTCGGTCGTTCCATCGCCCTGGAGTTCGGGCTCGAGACCCCTGACTCCCGAAGGGGTGAGCTCCAGACTGCCGTTCAGTTCGCTCGTCGTCTTGCCTTCGGCACCTGGGGTGAGGGGGCCGCATTCGCCTCCGGACGCGGGTACAAGGCCCCTCTTCTCGAGGACGACATGGTCGAGATGCTCATCGCCAATGAGCAGCGGCTCGACGATCCCGCTCAGCGGCAGATCTTCCGCCAATTCAATGCCACCACCGAGCTCATGGGCTACTTGCTCCACTACGACTGCCGGTTCGGCGTGCAGGACACCGGCCCTTACCCCGTGCCCGGCGGCGGCTTCATGATCGTGCGCGACCACTGGCTCAACGAGACGTCCTACCCGTGGGCCACTCCCGCAGAGGGACTGCCCTACTGCGTCACCGAGGCCATGATCTTCCGGCCCGACGCTGATGTCGAGATCACCATCAACGATCTCGGCACGACCTTCTCCGAGCCGCGCGACTACCTCCAGCACCTCAGTGGCGTGGCGGTCTTCGCGCGTGACACCGAGGACACCCCTATGTCCGGCCTTCGGTTGCTCGATATCGACGACATGGTCGAGATCACCAAGAAGTCGAAGGCAGCCACACTCGCGCTCTACCGGACGCTGGCGTCCAAGGACCGTGATCAGAAGATCCGCGACGGCATCTATGTCTACGCTGCCGACCACATCCGTCCTCACGCGAAGGCGGCGGGTCTGTGGGACACCATGCAGCCCCGCATCGCGGAACTCACCGACCTCGCGTTGGCCGGTTGGGGCCCTCTCGCTGACGGCGATGCCGCATCAGTTCTCGGACCCTTGTTCGTCAAGGGACTCGCCTACTCACCCCTCAAGAATGGATGACCCGTGCCCTACAAGCCCATGGACATCAAGCACCACGGTCGCCACAAGCTCGTCGCTGAGGAGCTGCAGCGCGAGTCGATCGCCTACCTGTTCTCCCTACCCGAGCACGGTATGGCCGGCTATCTCTACTCCTGGGTGAGTGGGCTGGGCCGGGCCGGGTCAGCGATGTTCCTCTACGGCCCCACTATCGGCGATGAGCCGATCGAGGTCCTCGTGAACGGTGTGGTCATGGACGATGGCCAGGACTTCGACGACTGGAAGGTCGGCGACGTCCACATCAAGCACGGTGACGACGAGACGATGTCGGCCACGTTCCGCGGCGACCGCGTCCAGATCGACTATGACTTCACGCCCTCGCACCCCGCCTACCTCTACAGCTGCCACCCGGACGGTTCGCCCGACTTCATCGCCGACGATCGCTTCGAGCAGTCTGGCCACATCACCGGCCGTGTCGTCGTCGACGGGGTCGAGTACCCGTTCGACACCTATGGCCACCGGGATCACTCCTGGGGAATGCGCCACTGGGGCATCGCACAGCACTGGAAGTGGTGCGAGACCCAGGCTGGTCCGGACCTCGCGGTGCACTTCATGGAGCTGCACGCTCTCGGCAACCGCCTCGTGCACGGCTACGTATGGCGGGACGGCGCGATGGCTGAGATCACCGATCTCGACGTGAAGTACAAGTACGACGCCGATTTCTGGCACACCTCCGCAGTCGTCGTTGTTGGTGACGAGCTTGGTCGCACCACCACGATGAAGGGCGAGGTCTTCGCCAAGTACAAGATGACACCGCACCCGATGTCCTCCAACCACGAGGGATCGATGATCCTCGAGATCGAGGGAGTCCCGGGGGCGGGCCACCTCGAAATGCAGTGGCAGAAGCCATATCTGGACTACATGCAGTCGCAGAACTACGTCCCGAACCACGCGGAGGGCTGATGGGCGGCTCCGACTCTGGCGTGCCGGGTGCGTTCGACGCCCTCTTGGTCGACTACGGCGGTGTCCTGACGAACGCTCTCAATCCGTTGCTTCAGGAGTTCTGCCGCTCGTTGGACCTCCACGAGGACGCTGTCACCCGTTTGCTCACCGACGAGTCGGAGCACCTGCCGTTGTTCCACGCCTACGAGCGCGGAGAGCTGACCGCGGACGAGTTCCTCCCGCAGTTCGCCGCCGCGCTCGGTATCACGACGGACGAACTCGACCTCATGCTCGCTGATCTGCGGCCCGATGAGCGGATGTTCCAGGCGATCGGTGAGGCGCGCCGTCAGGGGATCAAGACCTCACTCGTGTCGAACTCCTGGGGCACCGCTCTCTATCCCAGAGATCTACTTGCCGAGGCCTTCGACGATGTGGTGATCTCCGGTGAGGTCGGGCTCCGCAAGCCTGATGTTGCGATCTTCTCCCTTGCGGTCGAGCGGCTCGGGGTCGATGCCCGTCGCTGCGTCTTCATCGACGACACGGTGAGCCACTTCGTGGGCGCGGAGGCGCTCGGGATTTCGGTGGTGCATCACCAAGAGCCCGAAGCCACGATCCTCCAGCTCGAGGCGATTCTCGGGCTCAATCTCGAACCGTCTCGGGTGCGCTGAGGTTCTAGGTCGAGCGGCAGGTGGCGCACCGGCCGAAGATCTCCAGGGTGTGGCTCACCTCGTCGAAGCCGTGATCGGCAGCGATGCGGTCGGCCCAGGTCTCGACCGTAGGGCCGTCGACCTCCACCGTGGCCCCGCATGAGCGGCACACCAGGTGGTGGTGATGGGTGAGACCGCGGCACCGGCGGTACACCGCTTCGCCATCGTCGAGCAGCAACGTGTCGAGCTCATCAGCCTCGGCCAGAGCCGCCAAGGTGCGGTACACCGTGGTGAGGCCAATGGCCTCGCCACGTGCGACGAGTGCGGCATGGATTTGCTGTGCACTGCGGAAGGCGTCGAGCTCGTCGAGGATGCCCGCGACAGCCGCGCGCTGTCGGGTCGATCGAAGACCAGGAACCGATGCGGGGCTACGCACGCGCGATCACGACCTTGCTGACGAGTGCGGGGCGGGCGATGCCGCAAGGCGGTTATGGCGTCGTCGCAACGGGAGGGCGATCGCGGCGCACACCGCGAACAGGGCGAGCGAGAGAAACACGATGCTCGGGCCTGGGGGAACATCGAGGTAGAACGACACGACCAGGCCGAGCACGGCCGAGATCTCGCCCACGACGACACCGACCACGGCGGTGGTTCGGAAGCCTCGCGTGAGCTGCTGGGCGGCCGCGATGGGGACGATCATGATGGCGCTGACGAGCAGAAGGCCGACAGTGCGCATCCCGATTACGACCGTCATCGCGGCAAGCACGGTGAGAAGCATGCTCATGCCCGTGGTGCGAATCCCTTGCGTACGAGCCACATCCGGGTCGAGGGCCATCACGAAGATCTCGCGTCCGAAGATCGCGAGTACGCCGAGGACGACAAGGGCGACGACGCCGAGCCACACCAAGTCCGACGCCGCGACGGTGGACAGCGATCCGAACAGGTACTGGTTGAGGGCCGCCGATGACTTGCCTCCTGCGAGCGAGGTGAAGAGCACGCCGCCCGCAATGCCACCGTAGAAGATCAGCGCCAGTGCGAGGTCGCCCGCTGTTCGGGAACGTGCGCGGATGACCTCGATCACGACAGCGCCTACACCGGCCGCCACGAGCGCAGTGGGGACCGGTGCCGCGCCGACGAGGAACGCGATGCCCACGCCGCACAGGGCCACGTGTCCCATGCCGTCGCCGAGCAGGGCGAGCCGGCGCTGCACGAGGAACACCCCGATCAGGGGAGCGACGACTCCGATGAGTGCGGCCGCGATCAGGGCGCGCTGCATGAAGTCGTAGGAGAGAAGGGACATCGGCTATCCCTCCATCAGGGTGGGGGTGGGATCGATGGGCCCAAGCTCATTGCTGTGGTGCCAGGCGTGGTGATGGGCGAGCTCCTCGCGTCGAGGCGGTCCGTCGTAGCGGACGGAGCCGTGCTCGCCGTGTCCGAGCACTATCGCGCGCGTCGCGAGGTCGGCGAGGGCGCCGAGCTCATGGGTGACGAACAGGACGGTGTCGCCCGCGTCGCGCAGTGCGCCCAGTGTCTCGGCGAGGCGCTCCTGGCTCTCGCTGTCGATCCCTGCGGTCGGCTCGTCGAGTACGAAAGTGTCGGCGCCCGTTGCCAGTGCCCGGGCGATGAGGACGCGTCGCTGCTGTCCACCGGAGAGCGTGTCGAGACGGGCGTCGCGCCGGTCCCACAGACCCACGGCCTCGAGCGCCCGTCGCTGCGATTCCTGATTCGCCTTGCGGGGAAGGCGGAAACGGCTTGCAGGCCCCCACCGCGCTGACGCAACGACCTCGCGCACCGACATCGGCACCGCGCCGGTGGCGAGGAGGCGTTGTGGTACGTAGCCGATGCGCCACCAGTCGCGGAAGCCCTCCACCGGCGTGCCGTGAATGCGCACATTGCCGTGGGAGAGCGGGACGAGTCCGAGGAGAGCACGTATCAAGGTCGACTTTCCGGCGCCGTTCTCCCCGAGCACCGCGACGAACTCGCCGGGCGCGATCGAGAGGGTTGCTTCGTCGACGACGCACTCGCCGTCGAAGGTGACACATGCGCGCGTGGTGGAGAACGCCGGCTGGGTCGACGACGGTGTCGTCGGCAGAGGTGTTGGGCGATGATCGTGGCTCATGTGCAGTGCTGCCCCTGTCGGATGGTGGCGAGGTCAGTACGCATCACGCTGAGGTAGTCCTGGGTCGAGCCTTCTGTGAGCCCTTCGAGCGGGTCGAGAACGGCTGTCGCCGTTCCTGTTTCGGTGGCGATCGTCTCCGCCACCTTGGGGTCGACGAGGGTTTCGTAGTAGATGGTGGCGACGTCGTGTGCGCGGACGAAATCGGTGACCTCGGCGAGCTTCGCGGGGCTGGGCTCGGCATCGGGCGAAAGGCCCGAGATCCCTATCTGGGTGAAGCCATAGCGCTTGGCGAGATAGCCGAAGGCGTCATGGGCCACCACTAGATCGCGACTCGCGCAGGTGGCTGTACCACTAGCCCAGTCGCGGTCGAGGGAATTGAGTTTGTCCTTGGTGGTCATGGCATTCGACGCGTAGGTCTTGGCGTTCGCCGGGTCGAGTGCGCTGAGGCGGCCTGCGATCGCGTCGATGATGGTCGCCATGTTTCGGGGATCGAGCCAGATGTGGGGATCGCGCGCGGGCGAGGGGGCATCGGATGCACTCGATCCCGATGCGACGTCCAGGCGCTCGACGTCGGCTCCGGCATCGAGGGCGCCGTCCGGGTTCTGAGCGACCGCGTCGTCGACGGAGGGCTGGAACCCGTTGATGTAGACGATGAGCTGCGCGTCTGCCACGTCGGCCACCTGTTGGGGACTGAGCTCGAGATCGTGCGGTTCTGCCCCCGATGCGGTCAACGAGGTCACCTCGACGTGGTCCCCACCGACGGACGCCAGGGCCCATTGGAGCGGGTAGAACGCCGCGACCACGGATAGACGATCGGTTGTGCTCGTGGTCGCGGGGGGCGAGGTGGCGCAGCCGGTCAGTGTGAGCCCTACTGCGGCGACGAGCGCGGCCGCGGCCGTTCGGGTTCGACGCGCGTGCTGAGGCCCGTGGGGCGCGACCAGGGTGGGCGCAGGCGGCGCGGGGACGTGGATGCGCGGTGGTCTCACACAGCCACCGTGGCACTAACGAACATGGTTGTCAAAACCGTGTGGGCCTGAGCTCGGGCTGTGGCCCGGGGCGCTCGGGTGCCCTGCGCGACCGGGTCGACGTTGAGGCGGGGGCCTAGTCGCCGAATGTGCCAGTCGACTTGAGCACCGTGGCGGCGAAC
>WLRQ01000035.1 GCA_009697815.1 Actinomycetota bacterium | reverse complement strand
GGGAGGTCGATGCGGTCCCCCGGGCCGACGACCGAGGTCGACGGCTTCAGAAAGATCATGGGCTCGCTCGGGACGTCGGTGCCCATCTCTGCTGCGTGCGCGGCATAGTTTCGCGCGACCGCGACGATCTTGCTCGGCAACACGGGAGCCAGGAGCCTTGTGTCGCTGAACGCGATTGGCGGACCAGACACCTCCAACGATCCGAAGGGGTGGCCGGCTATCGGGGTGATGGTCGTGTCGGGCTCAACCTCGCCGTCAGGGCCCACCCCCTCGACGACACCGAAACCAACGATCCCGTCCGGACCTGCATATCTGGCAATGCGCACGCGCCGAGCCTAGTTGCTCGGCGCGCTACCCTCCGCCACGCGTCCCGCTTTGAGCAGGCCATAGGCGACAGCGTCCTCAAGTGCGATCCACGACGCGGCGATCACGTTCTCGTGCACCCCGACAGTGGTCCACTCATGCTTGCCATCAGTCGTGCCGACGAGCACCCGGGTGACGGCATCGGTTCCGGTCCCACCGTCGAGGATGCGCACCTTGTAGTCGATGAGCTCCAGGCTCGCTAGCTCGGGAAACGCCGACATCAGACCGGCGCGCAAGGCGTTGTCCAGGGCATTCACCGGGCCGTTGCCCTCACCTGTGGTGACAATGCGCTCGGCACCCGCGTGCATCTTCACCGTCGCCTCGCTGACGACCTGCCCGTCGGGTCGCTGCTCGACGATCGTGCGCCAGGACTCCACCCAGAAGTGACGTCGCCGCTCACCGGCCATCTCATCGCGCAGCAGGAGCTCGAATGACGCGTCAGCCGCCTCGAACGTCCAGCCCTGGCTCTCAAGATCCTTGACCCGGTCGACCACCCGGCCAAGCATCTCGCTCTCCCCCGAGAGATCGATCCCGAACTCGCGGCCCTTGAGCTCGACAGACGCGCGGCCGGCCATCTCCGTGACCAGGACGCGCATGTCGTTGCCGACCAGCTCGGGGTCCATGTGGTTGTAGAGGTCGGCATTGACCCGCAGGGCGCTCGCGTGAAGTCCCGCCTTGTGCGCGAACGCGGAGACGCCGACGTAGGCCTGGTGGGTGTTCGGCGGAAGGTTCGCGATGTCGGCAAGGGCATGTGACACGCGCACCATCTCCACGAGCTTGCCCTCGGGTAGCACACGCATGTCGAGCTTCATCTCCAGATTGCCGATGACCGCGAAGAGGTCCGCGTTGCCCGTGCGCTCGCCGTAGCCATTAGCCGTGCACTGGACATGCGTTGCACCGGCCTCCACCGCCGCGATGGTGTTGGCCACCGCGCACGCGGTGTCGTCCTGACAGTGGATACCGATGCGGACGCCACTGCGTTCGAGGACGTCAGCCACGATCGCCCCGATGCGGCTGGGCAGAGTGCCGCCATTCGTGTCGCACAGCACCCCGACCGAGGCCCCGACCGAGAAGGCGACCTTGAGCAGCTCGACGCCGTAGTCACGGTCATGGGCGTAGCCGTCGAAGAAGTGCTCGCAGTCGACGAAAACCCGGCGACCCTCGCCGACCAAGAACTCCACGGTGTCGCGCACCATCGCGAGGTTCTCCTCGGGGGTGGTGCGCAGCGCGAGGTCAACATGCCTCACATCAGACTTGGCGACCAGGGTGATCACGGGCGCCCCGGAGTCGAGGAGTGCGCGCACCTGTGCGTCGTCCTCTACCCGCACACCCGCCTTACGGGTGGCCCCGAACGCGACGAGCTCGGCATTCTTCAGGTCAAGTTCGGTGCGCGCCCGCTCGAAGAACTCGGTGTCCTTGGGCATAGCGCCAGGCCAGCCACCCTCGATGAAGGCGACCCCAAGATCGTCGAGCAAGCGGGCGACCGCGAGCTTGTCGTTGACCGAGTAGGAGATCCCCTCGCGCTGGGCCCCGTCGCGCAGCGTCGTGTCGTAGACGTGGAAGGCGTCGGTCGTCATGGGATGTCCTTGTCGTCGTCACGTGCTCGGGCTGGCTGGCGGGCTGGCTGGCGGGCTGGCTGGCTGCAGGGGGCAAGCAGTTCGCCGTCGGGCAACGAAAAAGCCCCCCGCATGGGTGCGAGAGGCTGCGCGTCGGCGACGAGGTCGCGAACGCGCTAGGTAATGATCACCTGGGATGTCATGAGCCCACAGTGCCACACTCACCGCGTTCTGGACAGCCTCGTCTCACCGATCGGACACTGAGGAAGCACAGGCGACCCGGGTGACCGTACCCTCGTAGCGTGGAACTCACTCGGAACCCGGCGCCGGCCGACGCCGGTCCCCCGTCCGACCACGAGCCCGCGCCCGGCCACCACGTGGCAACCCCGGCGACCCACATCCCCCTCGACAATCGCTCCCGGCCACGTCACGCACTCGATCCGCGGCGGAACAAGGCCGCGAGCCTGGGGGCACTCGGGATCATCGCCGTGATCGCCGTGATCGCCGGACTCGCCGCGCTCGCCGTCGACCGCGGCCTCGCCCCTTCGCAGGCGGCTGGCGCGGTCCAGCCCGGAGCCCCGGGGTTCGGTATGCGGGTCCAGGCGGCCAAGGCTGCGATGGCAGACGTGGCGCCAGGTGCACGCACGTCCGCGATGCTGCCCGCAGGCGAGGGCACCCTGGTCGTCGGCGACTCTTTGGGCCTGGTGGTCTACCCCTGGCTGGCCGATCTGCTGCCCGACCGCTATGTCTCCTACGCGGCCCTCGTCGGACGATCCACACCGTCATCTGCCAACACGCTCGCTCAGCTCGATGCCATCCCCTCAGTCGTGCTGGTGAGTTCGGGCACCAATGATGCCTCCGCGTCCACCGTCGAAGCATCCGCCCGCAAGATTCTCGACGCACTCGGCGCCGAGAGATGCGTGGTCTGGGTCGATGTCGTCCGACCCGATCGTGTCGGGGATCCGCAGGCCGAGATCAATGCGGCGATCGGTCGGGCCGTCGAAGGTCGTTCCAATGTCAGTGTGCTGCGATGGTCGGAGATGATCGACACTCACCCGGACTGGATCGGTGGCGACGGTGTCCACCCCACCGCGATCGGCGCTCAGGCCCGGGCGCAGGCTTTCGCGGCCGCGGCGCAGGCTTGCTCGCCCACCGACCCGGCCGCACCCCAGGCCGCGCGGGCGTACTTGCCCCCGAGCGCATTCAGCGGTCCGATCCGCAGTGTCAGCGATGCGGCGCCTTCGGCTTCGGCCTCCACGGCCGGGCCGTCCGGATCCAGCAGTGCCTCGCCAAGTCCTGCGGGTTCGCCCGTTCCCACCGGATCGACGAGCGGGATTCCCTCGCCTTCGGCGACAGCCCCTACAAGCGCGAGCCTCTCGCCTACCCCAACAGCTATCTCGCCGACCCCGACGGTGTCACCGGTACCCACAGTGACAGCGCAGTAGCACACTGATGAGGCGAGTGACGCCCTCGCCGAACTACTCTCCGAGCCGTTACTCGGGCGCGGGGACGAGCGTGTACATCCAGCCGTGGACATCATGGGCTTGACCCGTCTGAATGTCGAGGAGTTCCTGACGCAGGCGCATCGTCACCGGGCCGGGCTGGCCATCGCCCACCGTCCAGGAATCATCGTCACTCAAGACTGACCCCACGGGCGTGATCACCGCGGCGGTACCGCACGCGAACACCTCAGTGATCTCTCCCGAGGCATTGCCCTCACGCCAATGCTCGACACTGACCCGGGCCTCCCGAGGCCGCAGCGCGGTGTCCTTGGCAAGTGTGAGCAGCGAATCGCGGGTGATGCCGGGAAGGAGACTCCCTGAGAGAGCGGGAGTGACCAGCCGAGCATCCTCACCCGATCCGTGGACGAAGAACAGGTTCATGCCGCCCATCTCCTCGACCCACTGGTGCTCGAGGGCGTCGAGCCACACCACCTGGTCGCACCCTTGGTCGGCGGCCTCGGACTGAGCGAGGAGTGAGGCGGCGTAATTCCCCGCGCACTTGGCCTCACCTGTTCCGCCCGGAGCCGCGCGGATGTAGTCGGTGCACAGCCACACGGACACCGGCTTCACACCGCGGGAGAAGTACGCACCGGCGGGCGAGGCGATCATCACGAAGAGGTACTCGTTCGCCGGGTGAACCCCGAGACCGACCTCGGTGGAGAACATGAACGGCCTGATGTAGAGCGACTTCTCCTGTCCGAACGGGACGTAAGCGACGTCCTGCCCCACGAGCGCCTCGAGTGCCGCGAGGAAAAGGTCCTCGGGCATTGCGGGCATCGCCAGCCGTGCCGCAGACCGGCCGAACCGGGCCGCGCTCGCGTCCGGGCGGAAGGTGGAGATCGAACCGTCGGGCTGGCGGTAGGCCTTCAGCCCTTCGAAGATGGCCTGCCCGTAGTGGATGAACGTCGTGGCAGGGTCCATGGCGATGGGGCCGTAGGGAACGAGGGCGGCGTCGTGCCATCCGTCGTCCTCGGTCCACCGGATGGTGACCATGTGGTCGGTGAAATACCGGCCGAACCCTGGGTCCTGGAGGATCTCGGCGATGTGCTCGGCCGTCCGAGGATTCGGGTTGAGGGTGCGGGAGATCAGGGTCGTCGCCATGACGTGAAGGTACCTCTCGTGCCGATCGTGGGGGCGCGGGGGCGCGGGGGCGCGATCGGGCTGGGTGCCCGGTCTGCTCAGCCGGCGACGCGTGTAGCGAGCGCGTCACCGATCTCGCTGGTGGAGCGTACGGCCGAACCGGCCCGCTCGGATAGATCGTCGGAGACGGCCAACTCGACCTCAGCCGATGCGGCCTCTTCGCCGATGTGCGCGAGCATCATCGCGACCGACAACACGGCAGCCGTGGGATCTGCCTTGCCCTGGCCGGAGATATCGGGCCCGGAGCCGTGAACCGGCTCGAACATGCTCGGGAACTTGCGGCTCACGTCGAGGTTGCCGCTCGCGGCAAGCCCGATGCCACCCGCGATCGCGGCACCGATGTCGGTGATGATGTCGCCGAAGAGGTTGTCGGTGACGACGACGTCGAACCGCTCGGGTGAGGTCAGGAAGTACATGCTCGCAGCGTCCACGTGGCAGTAGTCGGTCGCGATGTCGGGGAACTCCGCGGCGATCAGGTCGAACCGGCGCTGCCAGAGCCCACCCGCGTGGACCAGGACATTGGTCTTGTGCACGAGCGTGACCTTCTTGCGGCGCTTGGCCGCGCGCGCGAAGGCATCGCGGATGATGATGTCGACGCCATAGGCGGTGTTGATGCTCTCCTCAGTGGCGATCTCCTGAGGTGTGCCGAACCGCAGATTGCCGCCCGAACCGGCATACAGGCCCTCGGTGCCTTCACGGCACACAACCATGTCGATGTGCTCGGGGCCCTTGCCCGCGAGCGGGGTTGCCACGCCGGGGTAGAGCTTCACCGGGCGGAGGTTGACGTGCTGCTCGAACGCGAAACGCAGTTTGAGCAGAAGCCCGCGCTCAAGGACGCCCGGAGGCACGGACGGATCACCGACCGCGCCGAGCAGGATTGCATCCGCGGTTGCAAGTTCTGCCATGACCGAGTCCGGGAGCACTTCACCCGTGGCGTTGTAGCGCGCGGCCCCGAGGTCGTAGTCGACACGGTCGAAGGAGACCCCGTGGCGAGCGGCCACGGCATCGAGGACCTTGAGCCCCTCGGCGACCACCTCCACACCGATTCCATCACCGGGGACAATGGCAAGGCGATAATGCTGTGACATGGCCGGAAGGCTACGCCGCGTCCCAGCATCCGACACCCGCGTCCCAGATCGTGAGACGTCTACACCCGGGTGGGAGGATTTCGGGCCAGGACGCTGCTACCGTGGCCCTGATGACTCCCGTGGCTCTGCTTCTTAGCGGCCGCAGCGAGGCCTAGGCCGGCCTCCTCGCTGCGGGGTGCTGGCGCGCCGGTCGACCGTTCGATCCCGGCCTGACCCCACCGCACCCTGCGAGGACATCATGACCAGCACCAACGACTACGCGTCGTCCTATGACGTGCGCAACGCCCAACGGCCCTCTGAGATGGCCTGGCGTCGCTACTCCCCCTTCACCCCGATCGATCTCCCGGATCGGACCTGGCCCACGAAGGTCATCACCAAGGCACCGCGCTGGTGTGCCGTGGATCTTCGTGACGGAAACCAGGCACTCATCGATCCGATGACCCCGGCGCGCAAGCTGCGGATGTTCCAGCTGCTCGTCGAGATGGGCTACAAGGAGATCGAGGTCGGATTCCCCTCGGCGAGTCAGACCGACTTCGACTTCGTCCGTCAGCTCATCGAGACCGATCTCATCCCCGACGACGTCGTGATCCAGGTTCTGACCCAGTCGCGCGAGAACCTGATCGAGCGCACCTACGAAGCGATCGCCGGCGCGTCCCAGGCGATCGTTCATCTGTACAACTCCACGTCCACGCTCCAGCGTCGCGTCGTGTTCGGCCTCGATCGCGATGGCATCAAGGACATCGCGACCCACGGCGCTCAGCTGTGCCGCAAGTACGCCGAGAACCTCCGGGGTACCGAGGTCTACTTCGAGTACTCCCCCGAGTCCTTCACAGGCACCGAGCTCGAGTACGCCGTCGAGGTCTGCGACGCCGTCTTCGACGTGTGGGAGCCAACCCCTGATCGCAAGGCGATCGTCAATCTCCCCGCCACCGTCGAGATGGCCACGCCCAACGTCTATGCCGACTCCATCGAGTGGATGCACCGCAACCTCGCCCGTCGCGACTCCCTGGTTCTCTCACTCCACCCCCACAACGACCGTGGCACCGGAGTGGCCGCGGCCGAACTCGGCTTCATGGCCGGGGCCGACCGCATCGAGGGCTGTCTGTTCGGAAACGGCGAGCGCACCGGCAACGTCTGCCTGGTCACACTGGGGATCAACCTGTTCAGTCAGGGGATCGACCCGCAGATCGACTTCCGCGGCATCGACGAGATCCGTCGCACCGTCGAGTACTGCAACGAGCTGCCAGTGCCCGAGCGCCACCCCTACGGTGGCGACCTCGTCTTCACCGCCTTCTCCGGATCACACCAGGACGCGATCAACAAGGGCTTCTCGGTCATGGAGGTCGATGCGGCTGCCGCGGGCGTCGCCGTCGAGGACTTCCGCTGGGAGGTCCCGTACCTGCCCATCGACCCGAAGGACATCGGCCGCACCTACGAGGCCGTCATCCGGGTCAACTCGCAGTCTGGCAAGGGCGGCGTCGCCTACATCATGAAGACCGAGAACAAGCTCGACCTGCCCAGACGCCTACAGATCGAGTTCAGCCAGGTCATCCAACGGGTCACCGAGACCCAAGGCGGCGAGGTCTCGCCCGCGGCGATGTGGGACTACTTCACCGACGAGTACCTCCCCAACCCCGCCGCGCCGTGGGGCCGATTCGCTCTGCGCACGATCGCCCAGGACTCCAAGGTCGACGGTGAGACCCAGGTGCGCGTCGTGCTCACCGACTTCGGCGTCGAGTCCGAGCTCTCCGGAGTCGGCAACGGACCTATCGCAGCATTCTGCGATGCCCTGTCCTCTCACGGGGTTGACGTGCGGGTACTCGACTACCACGAGCACGCGATGTCCTCCGGTGGGGACGCGTCCGCGGCCGCCTACCTCGAGTGCGCCGTTGGTGGGCGCGTGCTGTGGGGCGTCGGGATCGATCCCTCGATCGTCACGGCCTCCCTCAAGGCCGTGGTGAGCGCAGTCAACCGCGCCCACCGCGACAGCAGCGTCGCTGCCTCCGACTGATCCTCATCGCGGCGACGTCGCCGGCGACGTCATCGGCGTCTCATAACGAAGGGCCCCCACGCGAGAAGGCGGATTCAAGGGGTGCTCGCAACACCGCTTGGTTTCTAGGTGGTGAGTAGAACACGCAAGCGCTCGGCTGGGGTGTCCCAGTCGAGCGTTTTGCGTGGGCGGCTCAGAGCTCGAGGTCGACGGAACGGACCGAGGTGGCGCCGATCTCCGCGGTGATCGAGGCGAGGACGTCGGCGGGGATCACCGAGTCGATGGTGAGCGCGATCAGCGCATGGCCGCCGACGTCGTCGCGGCTGACCTGCATTCCGCCGATGTTGATACCCGCGTCACCGAGGATCCGGCCTGCGATGCCCACGACGCCGGGGCGGTCTGCGTAACGCAGGAATGCGAGGTGTGCGCTGACCGGGACATCGACGTCGAAGCCGTCAACGTCGACGATCTTCTGCACATTTCGCGGCCCGGTGACGGTGCCGGACACGCTGACGGTGTGTCCGTCGGTGAGGGTGAGCTTGATCTGCACGAGATTGCGGAAGTTCGGGCTCTCGACGTCAGTCGTCAATGACACCTCGACGCCCCGCTCACCCGCGAGGACCGGCGCATTGACATAGGACACCGGGTCGTTGACGAGCACCGAGAAGACGCCCTTGAGAGCCGAGAGTTCGAGGATCTTGACGTCATGCTCGGCAACCTCACCGAGTACCACGACCTCCACCGCCTGCAACGGCGCGTTGGCCAGCGAGCCGGCCACGCGTCCGAGGTTCTCCGCCAGCGCGATTCCAGGCCGAACAGCCTCGGCGATCGAGCCACCCTTGACGTTGACGGCGTCCGGCACGAGTTCACCCGCGAGCGCCAGTCGCACCGACCGCGCCACGGCGATACCGGCCTTCTCCTGGGCCTCGTCGGTGGAGGCTCCGAGGTGCGGGGTGACGACAACGGACTCGAACTCGAACAGCGGGGAGTCGGTGCACGGCTCGGTATCCCAGACGTCGATCCCGGCGCCCGCGACACGACCCTCCTTGATGGCGACATAGAGGGCCTGCTCGTCGACGATCCCACCTCGGGCGGCGTTGATGATCCGCACTGTCGGCTTGACCTTGTGGAAAGCCTCGTCGCCCAGCAGGCCCGCAGTGTCCGGCGTCTTGGGCAGGTGCACAGTGATGAAGTCGGACTCGGCGAGCAGTTCGTCAAGGGTCACCATGCGGATACCGAGCTGGGCGGCACGGGCCGGCTGCACGTAGGGGTCGTAGGCGATGAGTTTGACGCCGAAGGCCGAGAGCCGCTGCGCGACGAGGAGCCCGATGCGCCCGAGGCCAACCACACCCACGGTCTTGTCGGTCAGCTCGACACCGGTGTACTTGGTGCGCTTCCACTGACCGGCCTTGAGCGACTGGTTGGCCGGGGCGATATTGCGCGCGCACGCCAGAAGCAGGGCGACGGCGAGCTCAGCGGCCGAGACGATATTCGAGGTCGGGGCATTGACGACCATCACACCGGCCTGAGTAGCCGCCTTGACGTCGACGTTGTCGAGCCCGACGCCCGCGCGCGCGACGACCTTGAGCTTCTTAGCGAATGACAGCGCCTCGGCGTCGACCCTGGTGGCCGAGCGGATCAGGATCGCGTCGACGTCGACGATGGCGGCGAGAAGTGCCGCTCGATCGGCGCCGTCGACATGTCGGATCTCGAAATCGGGGCCCAGGGCATCGACCGTGGCAGGGGAAAGCTCTTCGGCGATGAGGACGATGGGGTTGCTCACGGGGCGCACCTTCGAGGGTCGAGGTCGGGTGTCAGGCAGGGGTAGTTTACCGATGCTCTTGTGAAAGCATTCACGAGGTCCGCATGCTGGACCCTCGGACTACGGGAGGGGGAGCGGCCCGAAGGCCACTCCCCCTCCCGTCGTCGATGAGGATCTTCGCGCTCGGATCAGCGCGTCGCTCTACTGGACTGCGCCGCCATGATCCTCGCGCTTCGCGCTCGGATCAGCGCGTCGCGGTGCCCTCGACGTAGTCGTCGTCGTCGCTGTTCACCCACGACATAAGCCCGCGCAGTTGGCGACCCACACCCTCGATCGGGTGCGTCTCGCCCGCAGCTCGAAGCGCCTTGAACTCCGGAGCGCCGGCGTCCTGATCGTCGATGAAGCGCTGGGCGAACTTGCCCGACTGAATGTCGGCGAGCACGGCGCGCATGTTGTCCTTGACGTGGGGGTCGATCACGCGCGGTCCGGACACGTAGTCGCCGTACTCGGCAGTGTCCGAGACCGACCAACGCTGCTTGGCGATGCCACCCTCGTACATGAGGTCGACGATGAGCTTGAGCTCGTGAAGGCACTCAAAGTAGGCAACCTCAGGCTGGTAGCCCGCCTCGGTGAGCACCTCGAAGCCGTACTGCACGAGCTGCGAGGCGCCGCCGCAGAGCACGGCCTGCTCGCCGAAGAGGTCGGTCTCGGTCTCCTCGGTGAAGGTGGTCTTGATACCGCCCGCACGCAGGCCGCCGATCGCCTTGGCGTAGGACAGCGCGAGCGCCCAGGCCGAACCCGTGGCGTCCTGCTCGACAGCGACGATCACCGGGACTCCGCGGCCAGCGACGTACTCGCGGCGCACGATGTGTCCGGGTCCCTTGGGCGCCACCATGATGACGTCGACATCGGCCGGCGGGGTGATATATCCGAAGCGGATATTGAATCCGTGGCCGAAGAACAGAGCCTTGCCGGCGGTCAGGTGCGGCTCAACCGAGAGCTTGTAGAGCTGACGCTGCTTGTGATCGGGGGCAAGGATCATGATGACGTCGGCCTCGGCACAGGCCACCTCGGGAGTGACGACGCGCAGACCCTCGGCCTCGGCCTTGGCGCGCGAGGCACTTCCCTCGAGAAGGCCGACGCGGACGTCGACGCCCGAGTCGCGCAAGTTCAGGCTGTGCGCGTGTCCCTGGCTGCCGTAACCGATCACAGCAACCTTGCGTCCAGAGATGATCGAAAGATCGGCGTCTTTGTCGTAGAAAAGTTCGGCCACGGTGGTTCTCTCCTTGCGAGATGGATGCTGGGCGAAGTCTGACAGGGGCGGATTGGCCGTCCCGGGGCGGGGCTGGGGGTCAGGCGGTTCGGTCGGTCGGGCGCGCGCTCCGGTCGGAGATCGAACGGGTGCCTCGGCCCACCGCCACCATTCCGGACTGCACGAGCTCCTTGACACCGAACGGCTCGAGGACTCGAAGGAGCGCCTGGAGCTTGTCGTGGCTGCCCGTCGCCTCGATCGTGACGGTGTCGGGAGCGACGTCAACGACCTTGGCGCGGAAGAGCGAGACGGTCTCGAGAACCTGCGACCGGGTCTCGAGGTCGGCGCGCACCTTCACCAGGAGAAGTTCGCGTTGAACGGATGAATCCGGATCGAGTTCGACGATCTTGAGCACATTGACGAGCTTGTTCAGCTGCTTGGTGACCTGCTCGAGCGGGTTGCTCTCGACGTTGACCACGATGGTCATGCGCGAGATGCCCTCGACCTCGGTCGGTCCGACGGCCAGTGATTCGATATTGAAGCCCCGGCGCGAGAACAGCGCCGAGATCCTGGCGAGTACCCCGGGCTGGTCCTCGACCAGTACCGAGAGTGTGTGGCGGCTCATCTCATTCCTCGCGATCCCAGCTCGGGGCAAGGTCGCGCGCGACCTTGATGTCGTCGTTGCTCGTACCGGCGGCCACCATCGGCCACACCATGGCATCCCTGTGCACCACGAAGTCGACGACGACAGGTGCATCATTCAGAGACATCGCCTTCTCCAGCGTGGCGTCGACGTCCTCGGCCCGCTCACAGCGAAGACCGTGGCATCCGTAGGCGTCAGCGAGCTTGACGAAGTCGGGGATGCGGTGGCTGTGCAGATCGGTGTTGGAGTATCGCGACTCGTAGAACAGGGTCTGCCACTGGCGGACCATCCCGAGTGACGAGTTATTGATCAGCGCCACCTTGATCGGGATGTCGTTGATCGCGCAGGTGGCGAGTTCCTGGTTGGTCATCTGGAAACAGCCGTCACCATCGATGGCCCACACAGTGGCGTCGGGACGGCCCACCTTGGCGCCCATCGCCGCAGGGACGGCGTAGCCCATCGTGCCGAGGCCGCCAGAGTTGAGCCAGGTGCCGGGGATCTCGTACTTCACGAACTGCGCGGCCCACATCTGGTGCTGGCCCACGCCTGCGGCGTAGATCGCCTCGGGCCCGGCAATCAGGCCAAGCCGCTCGATGACGTACTGAGGTGACAGCGTGCCGTCGGAGGGGATGTCGTAGCCCAGCGGGTATGTGGCCTTCATATGGCCCAGGAGCGAGACCCACTCGGCGTAGTCGCCGACATTGCCCGCCGAGTGCTCTGCCTCGAGGGCGACGATGAGATCGAGGATGACCTCCTTGGCATCGCCCACGATCGGCACGTCGGCGACGCGGTTCTTGGAGATCTCTGCGGGGTCGATGTCGGCGTGGATGATTGCCGCGTCGGGTGCGAAGGTGTCGAGCCGGCCGGTGACGCGATCGTCGAACCGGGCGCCGAGAGTGATGAGCAGGTCACTCTTCTGAAGTGCCCCGACGGCAGCCACCGCACCGTGCATCCCGGGCATGCCCTGGTGGAGCGGGTGACTGTCGGGGAAGGCGCCCCGGGCCATGAGGGTCGTGACCACCGGGATCCCGGTGAGTTCGGCGAGGCGCAGCAACTCGACGTGGGCGCGTGACTTGATGATCCCGCCGCCGACGTACAGCACCGGGCGCTTCGCCTCGACGATCATGCGAGCTGCCTCGCGCACCTGCTTGGCGTGCGGGCGGGTCACGGGGTGGTAGCCGGGGAGGTCGAAGGAGGTCGGCCACTCGAACGTCGTGAGCGCCTGGAGTGCGTCCTTGGAGACGTCGACCAGAACCGGGCCGGGCCGGCCCGTGCTGGCGATGTGGAAAGCCTCGGCGACGGCCCGTGCGATCTTCGAGGGATCGGTCACGAGGAAGCTGTGTTTGGTGATCGGCATTGTGATGCCGCGGATGTCCGCCTCCTGGAAGGCGTCGGTGCCGATGGCCCCGCTCGGCACCTGGCCGGTGATGGCGACGATCGGCACGGAGTCCATGTAGGCGTCGGCGATGGGGGTGACCAGGTTGGTCGCGCCCGGACCAGAGGTAGCCATGCAGACGCCGACACGGCCCGTGGCCTGGGCATAGCCCTCGGCGGCATGGCCAGCCCCCTGCTCGTGTCGCACGAGGATGTGGCGGACCTTCGTGGAGTCCATCAACGGGTCGTAGACGGGGAGAACGGCACCGCCGGGGATGCCGAAAACGACGTCGACGCCGGCGTGCTCCAGCGAGCGCACGAGGCTCTGGGCTCCGGTGATCTGGTCGGTCATTGCGTCCTCGTCGGGGGTGTCGTGGGTGGGTGGATCAGGGGCAACAAAAAACCCCCCGGCCCGAGCGGGCGGCGAGGGGTGCGCGCAGATGACAGGTGACCGTCAGGCTGCGCGCCTGGGAACTACGAGTGAGCGTGGCTTGTGCACGCGACCACCGTCGCCCCGATGCCCGATGCGTGTCAAGCATTCACACGCTCCATCTCATCATCCGAGACGACTCCCCGGACGTGGTCCGCTGCGGGTCCGGCGCGGGAGGAGACGTGCGTGATGAGACGGGCCGGCACCTCGCCCCGGCTAGTCGCAGACCGCCCCGTAGCGGGCCGAGCCCACGAGCTTGACGTACTTGGCCAGGACACCGCGGTCGTGCTTGACGGGTGGCGGAGCCCAGCCGACGCGTCGCGCCGCGAGCTCGGCCTCGTCGACGAGCAGGTCGAGTGTGCGGTCGGCAACATTGAGGCGAATGCGGTCACCGTTGCGGACGAAGGCGATCGGACCACCGTCGACAGCCTCGGGGGCGACGTGCCCGACACACAGGCCGGTGGTGCCACCGGAGAATCGGCCGTCGGTCAGGAGCAGGACGTCCTTGCCTAGCCCTGCGCCCTTGATCGCACCCGTGACCGCAAGCATCTCGCGCATTCCGGGGCCGCCCTTGGGGCCTTCGTAACGGATGATCACGACGTCATTCGGCTGGAGAACTCCGCCCGACACGGCGGCCATGGCGTCGGCCTCACCGTCGAACACACGGGCCGTGCCCTCAAACACCTCGGCGTCGAAGCCAGCCGTCTTCACGACCGCACCTTCCGGGGCCAGCGAACCGGTGAGGATCGCGAGCCCACCCGTGCGGTTGATGGGATCGGTGAGCGCGTGCAGGATCTTGCCATCTGGGTCGGGCGGGGCGATGTCGGCGAGGTTCTCCGCCAGCGTCTTGCCCGTGACCGTGAGGCAATCTCCATGGAGAAGCCCGGCATCGAGGAGCGCCTTCATGACCACAGGAACGCCACCGACGTGGTCGATGTCGCTCATGACGTAGCGGCCGAACGGCTTGACATCCGCGAGGTGGGGAACCCGGTCCGCGATGCGGTTGAAGTCCTCGAGTTCGAGGGGGATATGAGCCTCGTGGGCGATCGCCAGCAGGTGGAGTACCGCGTTGGTCGAGCCGCCCAGTGCCATGACGACTGCGATCGCGTTCTCCAGCGACTCACGCGTGATGATGTCGCGGCTCGTGATGCCGCGGCGCAGCAACTCGACGACGGCCTCACCGGACTTGCGGGCGTAGCCGTCACGGCGACGGTCGACGGCGGGCGGGGCTGCAGATCCGGGCAGCGACATACCCATCGCCTCGGCCGCGGCGGCCATGGTGTTGGCCGTGTACATGCCGCCACAAGCACCCTCCCCGGGGCAGATGGCACGCTCGATCACGTCGACCTCCGCGCGGGTGATGAGCCCGCGCGCACATGCGCCGACCGCCTCGAAGGCGTCGATGATGGTGACATCCTTGTCGCCCACCTTGCCCGGAAGGGTCGATCCGGCGTAGAGGAACACGGCCGCGATATCGAGCCGTGCGGCGGCCATGAGCATGCCGGGCTCGGATTTGTCACAGCCGGCCAGAAGCACGGCACCGTCGAGGCGCTCGGCCTCGAACACCGTCTCGACGGAGTCGGCGATCACCTCGCGGCTCACGAGCGAGTAGTGCATGCCGACATGGCCCATCGAGATGCCGTCGGACACGGAGATCGTGCCGAACTCCAGCGGATAGCCACCGGCAGCGTGGACACCCTCCTTGGCTGCTTTGGCGAGCCGATCGAGCGAGAGGTTGCACGGGGTGATCTCGTTCCACGACGAGGCGACGCCGATCTGCGGCTTGACCCAGTCGTCGTCACCCATTCCGACGGCGCGGAGCATCCCGCGTGCGGCCGTGGCCTCGAGGCCGTCGGTCACCAGGCGGGAACGGGGCTTGATGTCAGGCTGGGTGCGCTGGTCGCTGCTCATGCGCGCGAGCCTACGAGATCGGGTGTTCCGGTGAGCCTCGCGGGTGGGTCACCGGGTGTCGACGGGCCACGCCCGTCAGGGGCGGGGGCGGTCCATAGCGTTCTCGAGCGGCTCCCCTGAACACCATCGACGCACTTGAGCGGCGACGAGGCGATGGGCTCGCGGCAGGAACGCCGACGTGTTGCCTCCCACATGGGGGGAGATCAACACGCCCGGCGCCGACCACAGGGGATGACCTGGTGGAAGCGGTTCCGGATCGGTGACGTCGAGCGCGGCCCTCACTCGACCCTCGCGCAGAGCGGCGACGAGATCGTCGGTGACCACGACCGGCCCGCGCGCCACGTTCACCAGCAATGCGCCGGGGCGCATCCGTGACAGGAACTCGGCATCGACCATCCCGATGGTCTCCGGGGTCTGCGGCACGATCACGATGACGACGTCGACGCTCGGCAGCAGCGCCGGCAGTTCATCGACACCGTGCACGACGTCGCCCTCCCGTGAGGTCCGTGCCGTTCGCGCTACCCGGACGACGTCGACGTCGAAGCCGGCAAGTCGTCGATCCACGGCCTCGCCCACATGGCCGTAGCCCAGGATCATCACGCACTTGTCGGCGAGCGAGTCGAACCGACCGTGCCGCCACTCCCCCAAAGCCTGGGCGCGAGAGAAATCATCGAGGTGGCGCAGGCTCGCGATGGCAAGGCCCACCGCGAGCTCCGCAGTGCTCGCGTCGTGGACCCCTGCCGCGTTGTACAGCGCGACGCCGTCTGGGAGATCGGCCCACACGCTGTCCACGCCCGCAGTCAATGTCTGAACGATGCGCAACGAGGGCATCCGTCGCATGAGCCCCAGCGCCTCGGCCGTGCCCATGTAGGGCGGCACGTAGAACGTCACAAGATCGAGCACAGACGCAGGCGGCTCGTCGCGGCCGTCATAGATCGCGACCTGGAGACCTTCGGTGGCGCCCTCGAGCAGCGACGCGTGGTCGGCCCAGGGCAGCAGGAGAAGTTCCTCGGTCACGGCGCTGACGTTAGTGGTCACGACCTGCCGCCGCGACAAACCCTTGGAGGCTCCCGATCAACGCCCACCCGATAGCCTCGCGCCATGAGAACACGCATGCTCGGCGGAAGTGGCATCGAGGTCAGCGAGATCGGGCTCGGGTGCATGGGAATGTCCTTCCTCTATGAGGGTGGCAAAGGTGACGACGACGAGTCGATCGCCGCAATCCACCGGGCCGTCGAGATTGGCGTCACCCTCTTCGACACTGCCGACATCTACGGCCCGCACACGAACGAGGTGCTGGTCGGTCGCGCACTGCGAGAGTTGCGCGACGACGTCATCATCGCCACCAAGTGCGGCATCGTGCACTCACCCGATCTCAAGCATGGTCGCAACGGATCGCCGGACTACGTGCGCGCATCCTGTGATGCGTCCTTGGAGCGGCTCGGCATCGACGTGATTGATCTGTACCAGCTTCACCGCGTCGACCCGAACGTGCCCGTCGAGGAGACATGGGGCGCTTTCGTCGGCTTGCTTGAGGCTGGCAAGGTCCGGGCGATCGGGATCTCCGAGGCCACACTCGAGGAGATCCAGCGCTGCCATGCGATCTCCCCCGTCGCCACGGTGCAGAGTGAGTTCTCGCTGTGGACACGCGAGTGGGCCGACGACGTCTTGCCCTGGTGCCGGGAGAACAACGTGGGGTTCCTGCCGTACTCACCTCTCGGCCGGGGCTTCCTGACCGGCGCGATCACCTCGGTCGAGATGGGCGCAGACGACTACCGGGCGACCATGCCTCGATTCGCGCCGGAGGCAAAGGCACAGAACCAGACGATCGTCGACCGGGTACGCGAGATTGCCGCGGCCCACGACGCGACACCCGCTCAGGTGGCACTGGCATGGATCCTCACCCAGGGCGAGCAGGTCGTGCCCATCCCGGGCACTCGCCGCAGGGTTCGCGTGGAGGAGAACATGGCGGCAGCCGATCTCGTCCTGAGCGCCGACGAGGTCCTCACGCTCACCTCGCTGCCGGCGCCCGTCGGCACGAGGTACTGACGAGATCCGCCCTCGCCAGCTGGTGTCCTTCGGCTGGACGAACGCCGTGCAACCTCGCTCGGCGAGCGGGATGATGAAGGTGCGGAGCGGTCGGAGGAGGCCCGGCTGTCGTGGTCGGCGGGCCGCTCCCGGGGGAGGCCGTCATGGTCACCTACACGAGGGCACCTGACTCAAGCACCAAGACGATCAGCTCGGACAAGATTCGAACTGACGCGATCACCGTGGTGCACGATCCCACGATCTCCGTCATCCTCGACCACATCGAGCCGCGGGCCCGCACGGACAAGCAGCCGACCCCGCGTGGGCCCGTGGCCCCGCCTGCTGAACCTGTCGAACCGCGATTGGAAGTCAGCGCGCCGTGGATCGTGGCGGCACTGGCGTGCTTGATTATCGCGCTCGGGGCCGTCGGCTTCTCCTGGGGCGGAACAGGATCCCCGGCGACGTTCACCCTGAACCCGCCGACCCCGTTCCAGACGCTGAGCGCACCACTACTGCCCTAGCGCCCGAGGCGAGGTGAACTACTCGGCGACGCCGAGGCGCTCAAGAAGTAGGGCACGCACCCGGCCGGCGTCCGCTTGGCCGCGCGTGGACTTCATGACGGCGCCGACGATCGCACCCGCGGCTGCCACCTTGCCCGAACGGATCTTCTCGGCGACATCAGGTGAGGCCGCGAGCGCCTCGTCGATGGCCGCGAGCAGCGGGCCGTCATCACTGACGACCCCGAGCCCGCGACCCGCGACGACGTCATCGGGGGAGCCCTCGCCCGCGAGCACTCCCTCGATCACCTGGCGTGCGATCTTGTCGTTGAGGGTCCCCGCCACGACCAAGGCCTCGACCCGAGCAACATCCGCGGGCGTGATCGGGAGGTCGATGAGCTCGACACCTCGCTCGTTCGCGGTGCGTGCGAGTTCACTGAGCCACCACTTGCGTGCGGCGGCCTGGTCGGCTCCCTCGGCGACGGTGGCCTCGACGAGATCAAGCGCACCGGAGTTCACCACTGCGGCCATGTCGAAATCACTGATGCCCCAAGAACTCTGGACGCGTGCACGACGCACGGCCGGGTTCTCCGGCAGGGCGGCACGCAGTTCCTCTACCCATTCGCGCGAGGGCGCAATGGGCACGAGGTCGGGCTCGGGGAAGTAGCGGTAATCCTCGGCGTCGGACTTCTCGCGACCCGAGGTGGTGACCCCGGTGTCCTCATGCCAGTGACGCGTCTCCTGCGTGACCTTCGCGCCGGACTGCAGCACCGCGGCCTGACGGGTCATCTCGTAACGGATCGCCCGCTCGACCGAGCGCAGCGAGTTGACGTTCTTGGTCTCGGTGCGGGTACCCAGAGGGTCCGAGGGCGAACGACGCAACGAGATGTTCGCGTCACATCGCAACGAGCCCTGCTCCATCTTGACGTCCGAAACCCCGAGCCCGCGCAGCAGTTCGCGCAGCGCCGCGACGTAGGCCTTCGCGACCTGGGGTGCGTACTTGCCCGTTCCCGCTACCGGCTTGGTCACGATCTCGATCAGCGGGATACCCGCCCGGTTGTAATCGACCAGGGAGTAGTCGGCGCCGTGGATACGCCCGGTTGCCCCACCCTGGTGGGAGGTCTTACCGGTGTCCTCCTCCATGTGCGCGCGCTCTATCTCGACGCGGAAGGTGCGCATGCCCTCGTCGGTCTCGACCTCGACGTCGAGATAGCCCTCGAAGCAGATCGGCTCGTCGTACTGGGAGGTCTGGAAATTCTTCGGCATATCCGGGTAGAAGTAGTTCTTACGCGCGAATCGACACCACTCGGCGATCGAGCAGTTCAATGCGAGACCGATACGGATCGCGGACTCCACCGCCACTGCGTTGACCACCGGCAGCGAACCGGGCAGCCCGAGGCAAGTCGGGCACACCTGGGTGTTGGGGTCGGCGCCGAACTCCGTGGGGCAGCCACAGAACATCTTGGTGTTGGTGCCGAGCTCGACGTGGACCTCGAGCCCGAGCACCGGGTCGAAGTTCGCCATGACCTCGTCGTAGGTCAGGACTGCCTCGGGTGTCGTGATGCTCATAGTGACGGAGCCTCCTGCAGGATCGGGTGACCCCATTGGCGGAGCAGCGCGGCTTCGAGTGCGGCACCGACGTTGTAGAGACGGTCATCAGCCATCGCCGGGGCCATGATCTGCAGGCCGACGGGGAGGCCGTCCTCAGGGGCCAGGCCGACGGGGAGCGACATGCCGGGCGTGCCCGCGAGGTTCGCGGGGATCGTCGCAATGTCGTTGAGATACATGGCAACCGGGTCGTCGAGCTTCTCGCCGAGCTTGAAGGCGGTGGTCGGTGCGGTCGGTGAGATGAGAACGTCGACCTTCTCGAAGGCCGCGGCGAAGTCGCGTGCGATCAGGGTGCGGACCTTCTGGGCCTGGCCGTAGTAGGCGTCGTAGTAGCCCGAGGACAGCGCATAGGTGCCGAGCATGATGCGACGGATGACCTCGGGGCCGAATCCGGCCGCGCGCGTGCGGCCCATGACCTGCTCGATCGAGGGACTGCCATCGTCCTCACCCACGCGAAGACCGAAGCGAACCCCGTCGAACTTGGCGAGGTTGCTCGAGGCCTCGCTCGGCAAGATGAGGTAGTAGGCCGCGAGGGCATAGGGAAAGTTGGGGCACGCGACCTCAACAACCTCGGCCCCAAGTTCGGTGAGGATCGCGACCGATTCGTCGAAGCGCTGACGGACCCCCGCCTGGTAACCCTCGCCACTGAGTTCCTTCACGACCCCGATCCGCATTCCGCGGACATCGGCCCGCAGCGCGGCAGCCACCACGTCGGGGACGGGCACATCCGCCGAGGTTGAGTCGAGCGGGTCGTGGCCCGCGATCGTGGCGTGAAGTAGTGCCGTGTCGAGCACGGTGCGCGCGCACGGGCCCGCCTGGTCGAGCGAGGATGCCAGTGCCACCAGGCCGAATCGCGAAACACCGCCATACGTGGGCTTGACCCCCACCGTGCCGGTGACGGCTGCGGGCTGACGGATGGAGCCGCCAGTGTCGGTGCCGATCGCGAGAGGGGCCTCGAAGGCCGCAAGTGCCGCGGCAGAACCACCTCCGGAACCGCCGGGGATCCGGTCGAGATCCCAGGGGTTGTGGGTGGGGCCGTAGGCCGAGTGCTCGGTGGAGGAGCCCATCGCGAACTCGTCCATGTTGGTCTTGCCCAGGATGACCACCCCGGCGGCCTTGAGGCGCGCGGTGACGGTGGAGTCGTAGGGCGGTCGCCAGCCCTCAAGGATTCGCGATCCGCAGGTGGTGGGGATCCCGCGCTGGGTCAAGACATCCTTCAGCGCGAGCGGGACCCCCGCCAATGGCGAGAGTCGTTCACCCGCGGCACGAGATGCGTCGACCGCGGCGGCAGCCTCAAGCGCGCCCTCGGTGTCGACGTGAAGGAATGCGTGCACGCGGCCGTCGACGGCGGCGATGCGGTCGAGGTGTGCCTGTGCGACCTCGACGGCCGACACCTCGCCGGCGGAGATAGCTGCCGCCGTCTCGGATGCGGTGAAGCGGATCAGGTCGGCGCCCAGGGACACAGTCACTCCTCGTCGAGGATCCGCGGGACGCGGAACCGGTCGGACTCGACCGACGGTGCACCCGAGAGCGCCTCGGCGTTGGACAGGCCCGGACGTACGACGTCCTCGCGGAAGACGTTGACCAACGGCAGCGGGTGGCTCATCGGTGGGATGTCATCGGCCGCGACCTCGGAGACCTGGGCCACCGCACCGAGGATCTGCGCGAGTTGCTCGGCGTAGTGATCGAGGGTGTCGGGCGCGAGATCGATCCGGGCCAGCCGCGCGAGGCTCGCGACGTCGTCGCGGGTGATCGAGGGGGTGTCGGACATGTCGCTCATCCTACGGACCGATCATCGACCTCGATCGGCCGCACCTGACCGATGCCGGTGACCGCCCTAGGGAACAGGTGGCCTACCCGCGATCACTCCTCGGGTGGCAGCGCGGCCTCACGGCCCGCCTCTGGCCCCTGCTCAAGGAGGACACCAAATCCGGCGGCATCGAGGACCGGGCGCCCGAGCGCAATCGCCTTCTCATGCTTGGAACCGGGATTCTCCCCCACGACCACAAAGTCGGTCTTCTTCGACACCGACCCACTGACCTTGCCGCCACGCTCCTGCACCGCGAGGGTCGCGGCGTCACGCGACCATCCCTCGACCGTGCCGGTAATCACCACGGTGAGCCCGTCGAGGGGACGTGGGCCGGTGGCGACGTGTTCCTGTGTGAGCCGCACCCCCGCACGACGCCACTTATCGACGACCTCGCGATGCCAGTCGACGCCGAACCACTCGAGGACGGCCTCGGCGATGATCGGGCCGACCCCTTCGACGACGGAGAGCTCGTCGACGGAGGCTGCGGCGATCACGTCGAGATCTCCGAACTCGCGCGCGAGAGCCTGAGCCGCGGTGGGTCCGACATGGCGGATCGAGAGAGCCACCAAGACCCGCCACAACGGACGGGCCTTCGCGGCCTCGAGCTCGACGAGCAACTTCTCGGCGTTGGCCGTGAGCGGGCGTTCGGCTCCCTCGCCGCCATCGCGGGTGAAGAACTGGCTGCGCCGAAGATCGTCGGCACCGAGTAGCAAAACATCACCTTCGTCGGAGATGACGCCTTCTTCGAGCAGTGCGACGGCAGCTTTGAAGCCCAAGCCCTCAATGTCGAGGGCCGCGCGCGACGCGACATGGAAGACGCGCTCGCGCAGCTGCGAGGAGCACGATCTCGCGTTGGGGCAACGGATATCGACGTCTGCCTCTTTCGACGGCGCAAGCATGGTGCCGCACGAGGGACAGTGAGTAGGCATGACGAAGGCGCGCTCGTCACCGGTGCGCTCCTCGACGACCGGACCGAGCACCTCAGGGATGACGTCGCCCGCCTTGCGCAGGAACACGAGATCGCCGATGAGAACACCCTTGCGACGTACCTCTTGCTCGTTGTGCAGGGTGGCCATCGCCACCGTCGACCCCGCGACCTTGACCGGTGCCATGACGGCGAAGGGTGTGACCCGGCCTGTCCGACCCACATTGACCTCGATGTCGAGGAGCCGGGTACGCACGACCTCGGGTGGGTACTTGTAGGCGATCGCCCATCGGGGCGCCCGCGAGGTGGATCCGAGCCGTCCCTGGGTCGCGAGGTCGTCGACCTTGACCACCACACCGTCGATTTCATGCTCGACGTCGTGCCTGTGCAGGCCGTAGAACTCGATGAACTCCGAGACGTCGTCGAGACGCTCGACGATCCGAATCCGATCACTGGTGGGAAGGCCCCAGCCACGAAGTGCCACATATGCCTCGGATTGCGCAGCCGGCTCGTGGCCCTGCCAGATGCCGACACCGTGCACCACGAGCTGCAACCTCGCGAGGCGACGCACCGCCCGATCGAGGTCAGCCTGCAGACGTGCGACCGCCGCAGCCCCGCGCTCACCGGCCCCTCGCCCGCGCGCCGCGGCCAGCTCCTGCTCACGTCGATCAACGCGCTGGCGCAGTGTGCCAGCGCCAGCATTGCGAGCATTGGCGAAGGGCGACAGGCCCAGTTCGAGCATCTCGGCATTGAGAGAGTCAAAGTCGACGACGGGAAAGTAGACCTCGCCGCGCACCTCGACGAGGTCGGGCACAGGATGCCCCGGTGCCGGGGTGAGGACGCGCGGGATTCCCGGGATGAAGCGCACGTTGTAGGTGACGTCCTCTCCCACGCGGCCATCGCCGCGGGTTGCCAGCGACCGCAGCCGGCCTCGCTCGTAGACGATGTCGACGGCCAGGCCGTCGACCTTCAGCTCACACAGGAGTGAGGGCAGCGAGCCGAGCTCACGTTCCAAACGCCCGGCCCATGCCGCCAACTCCTCGGCGGAGAAGGCATTGTCGAGGCTGAGCAGACGCTGCAGGTGCTCGACCGGCTCGAACATCTCCGAGCGTTCACCCCCCACCGCCTGAGTCGGTGAGTCTGCCGAGACCAGCTCAGGATGGGCCAACTCGAGCAGTTCGAGTTCGCGGAAGATCGCGTCGTATTCGACGTCGGACAGCGTCGCCGAGTCGTGGACGTAGTAGCGCTGACGGGCGTCCTCGACGATGTCGACGAGTTCGCGCCAGCGGACAACGGGATCGGGTAGGCCCGACTCAGCCTTGGCCTTCGCCACGCTTGGCCTCCTCCTCACGAAGACCACGACCCACCGAGCGCAGGCGAGAGAGCACGGCGGTGACGTGATCGGGCGATGCACCCGCCATGCCACACGTGGGCGCGAGGAGAACCGACCCCGCAATAGCGTCGGGCGCATGTCCAAGGCGGTGTCCGAGATCGCGCACGAGTGCGACGGTATCGCTCACCCCTGACAGCGGCCCGTCAATGGCCGGCAGCACTCCCGCCACGAGCAGACCACCCGACTCGAGCAGGTCGCCGATCGCGTCATCATCGTGACGGTCGTGCAGGAGCAGGTCGACCGAGAGAGCATCACCCCCAGCGCGACGCAGTAGTTGGTAGGGCGGTCTCGCCCCACAGCAATGCACCACCGCGGAAGCCCCAGAGGCGTGCACGGCCTCAATCACCTGTCGCAGGGCAGCCTCGACGACCGACTCGTCTATCGCGGCATAACGGCTGTTGCCGCTCTGGGTGGCGATCGAGCCCAGCATGACCGAGGGCAGCGCGGGCTCGTCGAGCCACAGGGAGATGTGCGCGGCAGGGAGGCGCTTGCGAAGGTCGGCCACGTGATCTGCAGCCGCATGGGCGAGGGCGCCGGCGATATCGCGGCAGGCGCCGACATCGCGCACCGCCCGATCTCCGCCGCGAAGTTCGATGGTCGCCGCCAGAGTCCAGGGGCCAGCGAGGGATACGGCCACCACTCCCTCGTAGGAGGTCAGCGCCTCCTCCCAGGCGTCGAGATCCTCGCCGAGCCAGGACAGCGCCCGGCGCGATTCACGCCCGGGTGCATCGGCGAAGCGCCAGCCCGTCGGCGTGGTCTCGGTGGCCAAATCCGGCACCACCTGGGCTAGCAGCCCGGCCGTGCGCCCCACGAGATCAGAGCCCGGCCCGCGTGCGGGAAGCTCAGGCAGGTGCGGAATGCCGTCTCCGGACGCCATAGCGTCGACGACGAGGGCCACCGCGGCGCGCACCGACGTCCCGGGCATCGAACCGATGGTCGTGACGGTCGAGGGGATCAGGTTGTCGAGCACCCTCGCAGGCTAGTTGCTCTCGGGGCCTGTCGCTGACACAGGCACGTGCGCCCTCGTCCGGGTCGACCGCGTGATCGTGGCCGACCCGACGACGCGCGTGCCGTCGTAGATCACCAGCGCCTGGCCAGGCGCGACTCCGCGAACGGTGGATCGCAGCGAGGCGACAACATCTGCGTCGTTGATCTGCACGACTGCGTCGACCGGATCGCCGTGAGCCCGGATCTGAACGGTGCCCTCGACGATCCCGCCGGGTACCCGGCCACACCAGCGAGGGCGATCGGCGTGGATGAGGTCGACGTCCAGGAGCACGGGCGGGCCCACGAGCACGGTCGAACTCGCGATGTCGACCCCCACGACATAGCGGCGTGCGCCGTCGGCAGCCGGACGGCCGAGCCCGAGCCCTCGGCGCTGCCCGACGGTGAAGGCGAACGCGCCGTCGTGATGTCCGAGGGCCGCACCCGACTCGACGTCGACGATGTCACCGGGGGCGTCGCCGAGCCGATCGCGCAACCAGGCACCGGTGTCACCGTCGGGAATGAAGCAGATGTCGTGGCTGTCTGGCTTCTCGGCCACGAGTAGACCCCGCAGCGCGGCCTCGGCCCGGACCTCGGACTTGAGCGAATCACCGAGCGGGAACATCGCCCCCGCGAGCTGGCTCTCATCGAGTACGCCGAGGACATAGGACTGGTCCTTGTCGGGGTCGACGGCTCGATGTAGCTCACGTCCGTTCGCCGCATCGACGATCCGCGCGTAGTGCCCTGTGCTCACCGCATCAAATCCGAGGGCGAGGGCACGGTCGAGCACGGCGGTGAACTTGATCTTCTCATTGCAGCGCAGGCACGGGTTCGGCGTATTCCCCGCTGCGTACTCGGCCACGAAGTCATCGATCACAGACTCAGCGAACTGCTCCGAGAGATCCCATACGTAGAAAGGGATGTCGAGAATGTCGGCAACCCGTCGGGCATCGCGAGCATCCTCGAGAGTGCAGCAACCGCGGGCGCCAGTGCGGTGGCTCTGCGGCGATCGCGCGAGGGCGAGGTGAATCCCCACAACGTCGTGCCCTGCCTCAACCGCTCGGGATGCGGCCACCGCGGAGTCGACTCCGCCCGAGAGCGCGGCCACGACCCTCATCGCGGCACACCTGCGCGACGGGCGCGCGCCACCACGGCGGGAAGTTTCTCGAGAAGGGACGCGACTTCGTATGCGGCCGAGGAGTGGCCGAGGGAGAACCTGAGTGCACTGCGCGCAGCGAGCGGCTCGACACCCATCGCGAGCAGCACGTGACTGGGCTGCGGCACCCCGGCCGAACAGGCCGAACCCCGCGAGCACTCGATGCCCGCGGCATCAAGCAGAAGCAATAACGCGTCGCCCTCACACCCGTCGAAAGACAGGTGGGCGATACCAGGGAGAGCCCTGAGCGGGTCGCCGTTGCGCGTGACGCCCTCGATCGAGGTCATGACCCCTGACACGAGTTGGTCACGGAGCTCGGCGACGCGACGCGTGCGCACGTCCATGTCGGCCATCGACGACGCAATCGCCGAGGCAAGCCCCACGATCGCGGGCGCGTCCAGGGTGCCAGAGCGAACATCGCGCTCCTGCCCACCACCATGCATCAGGGGGGCGATGTCGAGCCCGCGTCGAGCGATCAGTGCGCCGACGCCATGCGGGCCTCCGACCTTGTGGCCCGAGAGCGCGAGCGAGTCGACGATCGAGGCGTCGACCGGAATCTGCCCGACGGCCTGGACGGCGTCGGTGTGCAGCGGCACCCCGTAGCGATCGCACAGCGCAGCCACCTCGGCGATGGGCTGGATCGTGCCCACCTCGTTGTTGGCCCACATGACACTCACGAGTGCGACCTCGTCAGGCGCCTGGGCAAGCTCGCTCTCCAGCGAGATCACGTCGAGCCGACCGAGCCCGTCGACGGGTAGCCACCGGACGTCGGCGCCCTCGGAGTCTCCTAGCCAGCCGACGGGGTCGAGGACGGCGTGGTGCTCAATGGCCGTCGCCAGAACTCGCGTGCGCCGAGGATCCTGGCCCCGACGGGCGCGATAGACACCCTTCACCGCGAGGTTGTCCGCCTCAGTGCCGCCCGAGGTAAACAGGACGTCACCGGCAGGGACGCCGAGTGCAGCCGCGATCAACTCGCGGGACTCCTCGACCACGCGTCGGGCCCCACGTCCGGATGCGTGCAGGGACGAAGGATTGCCGACGCGCGAGAGCTCCTCGACCATCGCGGCCAGGGCCTCGATGCGCATCGGGGTGGTCGCCGCATGATCTAGGTACACCGATGACTCGACCACGTCAGAAGTCTAGGTCAGTGACGGGGTCTTTCCTGTCGGCCTGGGACACGCAGACCACTCAGGACTTGCGCTTGCCGATCTCGTCGGTGAGCTGAGGGACGACCTTGAACAGGTCGCCCACCACGCCGAAGTCGGCAAGCTCGAAGATCGGCGCCTCGGAGTCCTTGTTCACGGCGATGATCGTCTTGGAGGTCTGCATGCCCGCGCGGTGCTGAATCGCACCCGAGATGCCGTTGGCGATGTACACCTGCGGCGAGACGGTCTTGCCCGTCTGGCCGACCTGGAACGCGTGCGGGTACCACCCGGCGTCGGTTGCCGCGCGTGAGGCACCAACGGCGGCACCGAGCGCGTCAGCCAGGGACTCCACGACGCCAAATCCCTCGGGGCCCCCAACTCCGCGCCCACCCGAGACCACGATCTCGGCATCGGTCAGCTCGGGGCGGCCCGACTTCGCACGAGGCGCCACTGACGTGATCTTGGCCGACGTGGCGATGGCGCTGTAGGACACCGCGACGTTTTCAACCGCCGGTGTGGTCTCGGAGATCTCCGGCGCCGCCGCATTGGGCTTGACCGTGATGATCGCGGTGGCGGTGGTGACCTTGGCGGTGACGACGTACGAGGCCGCAAAAACAGACTGCGTGGCGACACCGTCCGCATCGACGTCGATGGCATCGGTGATCAGGCCGGCTCCGAGGCGGACGGCCGCACGAGCGGCGATCTCCTTGCCCTCGGCGTTGCTGCTGACCAGGATCGTGGACGGCGACGCCTTCTCTGCGATCGCGACGAGCGCCTCGGCCTTGGGTCCGACGAGGTACTCCCCGATCGTGGCGTCGTCGACGACGTACACCTTCGTGGCGCCGAAGCGTCCCAGGACCTCCAGCGCAGAGTCGAGGCCCGAACCGAGGAAGACGGCGGCGGGCTCGCCGAGTCGGCGGGCGATGGTGAGCAGTTCGGTCGTGCTCTTGCGGACGGCTCCGTCGACGTGGTCGACCAGAACGAGGATCTCTCCCATGGCTTCTACGCCTCTCAGATGAACTTGCCGGACGCGAGGTAGTCGGCGATCTTGACGCCACCATCACCCTCGTCGGTCACGATGGTTCCGGCCTGGCGGGCCGGGCGCTTGGTGACCGAGTCGACGACCGACCAGGCAGCCGACAGGCCGACCTGCGCCGGGTCGATTCCCAGGTCGGCAAGGCTCCAGGTGGTCACGGGCTTCTTCTTGGCCGCCATGATCCCCTTGAACGAGGGGTAGCGAGCCTCACCGGTCTGATCGGTCACCGACACGACCGCGGGGAGGGTCCCGGTGATGGTGGTCGAGGCATCGTCATCGTCACGACGGATGGTCACGGCCGGGCCGTCGATACTGAGCGAGGAGGCCCAGGTCAGGCACGGAAGGCCCAGTCGCTCGGCGAGCATCGTGGGAACCACCGACATCGTGCCGTCGGTCGAGGCCATCCCACAGATGACGACGTCGAACTCCATCTTGCCCAGTGCGGCAGCAAGCACCAACGATGTCGCGAGCGCGTCGGATCCGTGGAGGGCGTCGTCGATCACGTGAACACCGGCGTCACCGCCCATCGACAGCGACTTGCGCAGCGCCTCTCCGGCGGCTTCGGGGCCCATCGTGAGGTAGGTGATCTCGCCCTCGCCGGCCTTCTCGACAACCTGGAGCGCCTGCTCGACGGCGTACTCGTCAAGTTCGCTGAGGCGGCAGTCGACTGCGGCGCGGTCAGTGGTGGTGTCGGACGCGAAGGCCCGATCACTCGCGGCGTCGGGCACGTGCTTGACCAATACGACGATCTTCATTGGCGTGAACCAACCTCCGAGGGATCTCAGGATCGCGAAGTGCTCGCACTCCTGAGGAGTCTGGTCGTGTCGGCAGCCCACGCACGGGATCCCGAGTGACGACGCGTCCGACGAGGGTTCTCACCGGACACTAGTGAGGGCAATGTTACCGAGAGAGACCGAGATCCGCGCACCGGGGCCGATCACCTCAATCGGCTGACATGCCCTGCGGTGCGGAGCACCATGTTCACTATGAGTCTCGATCCCGTCGCTTCGAATCCAGACCACTACCGAGTGATGTTCGAGAATGACCGGGTGCGGGTGTTGGAGTACACCGACTCCCCCGGTCAGCGGACAACTCCCCACGAGCATCCCGACAGTGTGATGCTCACCCTGAGTTCCTTCGAGCGCCGCCTCCACCAGGACGGGGCACATAGGGACGTCTCGATTTCCTCAGGCGGCGCGCACTGGGTTCCCGCCCAGGAGCACGCGGGCGAGAACACCGGCCAGAGCGCCACTCATACGATCTTCGTCGAACTCAAAGAGCCCGCACCGCCCGGCCCTCGCGTGGCAGGAATCGGTCCGAGCACCGTCTGATCCGCTCAGGCTGGCGTGTAGCGCACGGGCAAGGTCTTCAGGCCGG
>WLRQ01000034.1 GCA_009697815.1 Actinomycetota bacterium | reverse complement strand
GTGACATCAGTACACCTCACGCACCGGGGACGAGGGTGCGGCGGGCGGTGCCGTGGTGACACCACGCACCTCGAACCGCAGCATTCGGGCCCAGAAGAACACCACGAAAGCCGCGAACAGAATCCACTGGATGGCATACATCGCATTCTGAAGTCTCAGCGAGGACGTCGATCCTTGACCGTATGCCGCCGGAACCGAGGGCAGGGCGCGCGCTGCCCGTGGTGTCTGCGACTCGAGCGCGATCCAGCCCGAGGCCGCGGAATATGGCAGGGCGAGCGCCGCCTCGGTGAGCCTGTCTGCCTGGCCCGACGGCAATGTGGAGGGAGTGCCCGGGTCACCCTCGAAAGGCTGCGCGACCCCGGCCACGGTGACCACCCCTGCGGGAACGTCCGATACGGACGGGTCCTGCGGAGACGACACGATCCCGCGCGCGATTGCCACGGCAGCTCCGGACTCGGGCCGCAGCGTCGTCACGATCCAGAAGGTCGCAGGTCCTCGCCTGACGAGCAGTTGATGGGCTCTGTCGTAGACCCCGGTGATCTCCACACGCGTGCCGTAGGACGCATCGGCAAGCACCTGTCCGGCGAGAAAGATCTCAGAAGCCGCCACAGGGGCGACCACGCCCGGTTCGTCGCGCTGGGCCCGCTCCCACTGCCACCACGAAAGCCCCCCGAAGGCCACGATGACCGCGAGAGCGGTCAGCGTGAGGCCGATCCACCTCGCCGACGTCAGCATTCGGAACACGAGACCACGGTAGCCGTCGGGCGCACCCCGATCTGCCGCCGGACCCGGCGGACCCGCGGAGCAGGCATGCTGGTGACATGCCCGGAGACCTGAGGATCACAGGTTCGGTCACGGTGCCCGAATCCGAACTGATGTGGCGCTTCTCGCGATCGTCCGGCCCAGGGGGCCAAGGTGTGAACACCACCGACTCACGGGTCGAGCTCCGGCTCGACATCACGGCCACGTCCGCCCTCGGACCAACCCAGCGTGAGCGGGCCCTGGCCCGCCTGGCCGAACGGCTCGTCGACGGCTTCCTGTCGGTGACAGCGTCCGAGCAGCGGAGCCAATGGCAGAACCGCCTCTCGGCCGAGCAGAAGTTGGCCGAGGTGCTTGCCGCCGCGATCGCACCACCCCCGCGGCCGCGCGTCGCCACCAGGCCCACGGCTGGTTCGCGCCGACGAAGGGTCGATGACAAGAAGCGCCGAGGCGAGGTTAAGAAACTGCGGCGGGGCGACTCGGACTGACGACGACCACTCTCATTCGATCACCGACGTGTGGTGGCGTCCTCGTCGAAGTCCACGCGCTTGATCTGCTTGTTCATGCTTTTCCAGATCACGAAGATGGCCACCCCGAGGAACACGACCGCGAGGAATCCGTAGAGCCCGGGGCTCACGCGGTCGGCATCGGGCTCGACTACGGCTGGGCTCGGTGACGGCGACACCCCGAGGGCGACGGCCGCGTGGACCTGGGTGAAGAAGCTCATGATGATCCTCGCTCGATGCGGTTCAGGAAGTGACGGATGCGGCTGTGACGCGAAGGCCAGCGAACAGGTCGTCCTCGTAGCCTCCCGCGGGGTCGGCGAGGGTCGAGTCGGTGACGAGCGAGCGGGCGAGCTGGTAGTCCTCCGTCGGCCAGACGCGGCTCTGGGAGTCGAGTGACACGGTGAACCAGCGGCCATCAGGATCCACCTGGGTCGCATGGGCCTTGAGTGCGGCGTCGCGGGTCGCGAACCAGTTGGAGCAGTGGACCTTCGTTGTGAGGCGCTCGGCGTCGCCGGGCTTGTCCTCCCATCCTGCGAGCCAGTCCGCGAACGGAGACTCCACCCCTTCGTCGAGGCAGGCATCGTGAAGTGCGACCAGTCGCAACTTGTGGAAAGTCAAGTGGTAGTAGAGCTTGCTCGGCTGCCAGGGATCACGCGTGCCCGGGAACTGGTCGGGGTCGCCGGCCGCCTCGAAGGCGCGCATCGATATCTCATGCGTGCGGATGTGGTCCGGGTGGGGATAGCCGCCGTTCTCGTCGTAGGTGGTGATGACGTGAGGACGGAACTCACGCACCAGACGAACCAGGGGCTCCGACGCTTCCTCGAGCGGAAGGACCGCAAAGCAACCCTCCGGCAAATCTGGCTTAACCCCGTTCTCGTCAGCCTCGGGAAGCCCGGAGTCGGGGAACCCGAGCCAGGCATGCTGCACACCGAGGATCTCGACCGCCGTCGCCATCTCGGCCCGTCGCACTGCGGGGAGATCCGCGAGGACGGCGTGGTTGTCGAGCAGTGCCGGATTGAGGATGTCGCCTCGCTCACCGCCGGTGCAGGTCACGACGAGCACCTCGACGCCCTCATTGACGTAGCGGGCCATCGTGGCCGCACCCTTACTCGACTCGTCGTCGGGATGGGCGTGGACGGCCATCAGGCGCAGCAGTTCACCCGGTTGGGGCAGGTGCGGCGCGGAAGGCGTGGGCAGGGTCACGTCCAACTCCAAGGGATCGTGGGAGAGACTGCCAGTGTCCCAGACTCCTGACCCCGCGACCGCCAGCGAGGTCCCCGCCGAAAGGCCACCGTGACTTCCGAGACGCCCAGCGCCGCCATGGCGGCGAGATACGGGCTGCGCCAGCGCTCGCGCACGATGATCATCGGGATCACCGCCCTCGTGCTCGCCTTTGGTTCGACGATCGGATACGTCACCTGGCGCATGGCCACGCCGCCTGTCCAAACCACCCTCCTCGCATTCCTCGTCGTGAACGACTCACGCATCGACATCACCTTCGAGATCCATCGCGACGAGGCCAGCGACACCATCTGTGTACTGCGCGCCCAGGCCGAGAACCACACCGACGTCGGATACGCCACCGTGACGATCACCCGAGGGCGCACGTACGTCCAGCCGACCTATCGGTTGGCCACCCGGGCCCAAGCCACATCGGGGGAGGTACTGGGCTGCGCGGCCAATGAGGTGCCGCGCGTCGACGCAGCGGCGTTCCCACCGGGAACCGCCAATCCACCGCAGGTAAGGACGATCGACGGGACGTGAGGGCACATCCGGCAGCGCGACATAGGCTGGGCGTCATCACCGGGCGGCCAGACTGCCCGCGACACCCGTCCGGATCGACCAAGCGAAGGCAATGATCCACGTGGCCGACCCCGTCATCACCGAGACCTGGCTCACCCAGGAGGCGTTCGACCGCCTCCAGGAAGAGTTGACCGAGCGCACCGGCACCCGTCGCGAGGCGATCGTGAAAAGGATCGAGGCTGCCCGAGAAGAGGGCGATCTGAAGGAGAACGGCGGCTACCACGCGGCGAAGGAGGAGCAGGGTAAGAACGAGGCACGCGTCCGCGTGATCCGTCACCTGCTCGAGAACGCCAAGATCGGCAAGCCACACGCACCCGAGGGCCAGGTCGCCCAGGGGCAGGTAGTCACGGTGAGATTCCCCGCGTTCGACGAGACCGAGACCTTCCTGCTCGGCAGCAGGGAGGAGGCGGCGACGGCGTCGATCGATGTCTACTCCCCCAGTTCACCACTCGGCTCTGCAGTCCTGGGCAAGGAAGTCGGAAGCAGCGTCGACTACCTCACCCCCAGCGGGAAGCCGATGACCGTCGAGATCGTGTCGGCGGAGGCCTACACCGGCTGAACCGGGACAGGTATCGCCCCCGGGGTGCCCCCGCGCGATCGAGGGCGTAGAACGGAGACATGAACCGCCAGGGATCCGCTCGTGCCACGCGAGAGGCCGCAGCACGGGCTTCAGCGCGGCGCAAGCCTCCCGTCGACTCGCCGGTACCGGCCCCGAGTGTGCTCGGCCGGGTGGCCCGGCCGTCGGGGCCTTCAGGGATCCGGGTCGTCCTTGCGCTGCTGACCCGCCGCGATACTCCAAATCGGATCTTCGAGGCGGCCGCCCGAGCACACGGACCTGTCACCCACATCCACATGGCCGGGGAGCACGTCTACCTCGTGAGCGACCCCGATCTCGTCACCGAGGTGTTCCTTACCCGAGCCCGTGAGGTGATGAAGGGCCGTGGCCTTCAGGCAGCCCGGCCACTTCTGGGCAACGGACTTCTCACGAGCGAGGGCGAGTTCCACCTGCGCCAGCGACGGCTCGCCCAACCGGGCTTCCATCGCGAGCGTATCGAGTCCTACGCGTCCACGATGGTCTCTGAATCCCTTCAGCACGAAGGGAATTGGGCTGATGGAGCGCAGGTCGACATGGTAGATGAGATGACCTCTCTCACCTTCGCCATCGTCGGACGCACCCTGTTCGGCGCCGATCTGACAGGCGATGCACGCACGTTCGGCGACACCCTCGCGGATCTCATGACTGGCTTCGGCCAACTCTCGGCGATCGGAAACGAGCGCATCGTCCGCGCACTTCCCAAGGGACGTCGGCTCCTGGCGCGCGTAGAGGATCTCGACCACGTCGTGCAGCGCATCATCGACGAGCACCGCGCCGATGCGGCAGCGGGAATCGAGCACGACGACCTGCTGTCTTGGATGATCTCCTCTCGCGACGACGAGGGTTCCTCGACCTATGGCACCGCGATGAGCGACTCGCAGTTGCGCGACGAGGTCATGACCATGGTGCTCGCCGGGCACGAGACCACGGCCATGGCACTGTCATGGGCCTGGTGGCTGCTCTCCGAGAACCCCGACGTGGCAGAGCGGATACACGCCGAGCTCACGTCGGTTCTCGGCAAGGCGCACCTTCGCGCACCAAACTTCGACGACATCCCTCGACTCCCTCTCACCCATGCCGTGGTCGCGGAAACGATCCGCCTGTACCCGCCGGCGTGGATCATGGGGCGGCGCACCCTCAACGACATGCGCATCGGTGAGTGGGATGTTCCGTCAGGATCGATCGTGCTCGGTCCGCCGTGGATCTTGCACCGCGATCCTGCCTACTGGGACGACGCTACGAGCTTCGTCCCCGATCGCTGGCTCAACGGCGACGGCCACTTCGACGAAACCGCACCCGGGCAGCCGCGAGGCGCATGGATCCCGTTCGGGTTCGGCAACCGCCGTTGCATCGGTGAGCAGTTCGCGTGGACGGAGGCCGTACTCGTCCTCGCGGCCCTGGCCTCTCGGTGGCGCCCCGAACTTGTGCCGGGATCCGTCGTGGACACGACCGCCGCCGTAACCCTGCGGCCTCGCCACGGACTCCCGATGACCCTTCACCGCCGGGCCCGCCCTTCTCAGACGTCGGCCCCGGCAATGGACGAGAGGTAAACTCCGGCTGTCGCGCGTGCCTGACACCGACGCGTCGACATCGTCCTCCAGCGGATCGAGTCCCACGCCATGACGTCCCCTGACCCCTTGACGACGTCGACTGCCTTCGGAGAGCGCTCAAACCTGCTCAGCGGGCGGCGGCTCCACCTCGTCCTCGCGGCCCTGTTCATGACGACGTTCCTGGCCGCGCTGGACCAGACCATCGTCTCAACGGCGCTCCCCACGATCGTCGGCGATCTTGGCGGCCTCGAGAAGCTCTCCTGGGTGGTCACCGCGTACCTGCTCGCCTCCACCGCCACCACCCCCCTATGGGGCAAGCTTTCTGACCTCTACGGCCGCAAGCTGATGCTGCAATCGGCAGTGATCGTCTTCCTCCTCGGCTCGGTGCTGGCGGGTGCGTCCCAGACCATGGGTCAACTCATCGCGTTCCGGGCGATCCAGGGGCTGGGCGGCGGCGGGCTCATCGTGCTCGCGATGGCCGTCATTGCCGACGTGATCCCGCCCTCCGAGCGCGGGCGCTATCAGGGCCTGTTCGGAGCGGTGTTCGGTGTCGCCTCAGTGCTTGGCCCGCTCGCAGGTGGCTTCTTCGTCGACAACTCGAGCTGGCGCTGGATCTTCTACATCAACATCCCGCTCGGTCTCGTGGTTCTCGTGGTTCTCGGCGCCGTGCTACACATCCCCGCGCAGCGTTCCGAGCACTCGATCGACTGGCTCGGTGCGAGCCTTGCGATCGCCACCGTCGTGGCGCTACTCCTGGTACTCGAATGGGGCGGCCGCACCTATCCGTGGGGTTCACCCACCATGGTCGGGATGGGCGCCGGAGCCATTGCTCTCGGCACGTTGTTCGTGCTACAGGAGCGACGCCACCCCGAGCCGATCGTCCCGATGTCGTTGTTCGCCAACCCGGTGTTCCGTGTGTCGGCCATCGTCGGATTCATCATCGGCATCGCGATGTTCGGGGCGATCGTCTATCTGCCCCTCTATCTCCAGGTCGCCCGTGGTGTTGCCCCGACCCAGGCGGGCCTGATGCTGCTGCCCCTCATGCTCGGGCTGCTCATCACCTCGGTCGTCTCCGGGCGCATCATCAGCCGTGTCGGGCGCTACCGCACGTTCCCCATCGCGGGCACATTGCTCTCCGCGATCGGCATGTGGATGCTGACCAGGCTCGCAATCGACACTCCCTACTGGTACCTCTCGCTCGGCATGCTCGTTCTCGGTGCCGGCATCGGGATGGTGATGCAGGTGCTGATCCTGGCCGTCCAGAACGCGGTGTCCCCGCGGGAGATCGGCACCGCGACGTCGTCGTCGATGTTCTTCCGCCAGGTGGGCGGATCTTTCGGTGTGGCGGTGTTCGGGGCGATCATGACCTCGAGCCTGGCCTCGCAGCTTGCCTCCGCCATCCCCGCCGGAATGCACGTCGATGCCTCCAAGCTCACTGGGTCACCAGCCGTGATCGCCGCCTTGCCCGAGGCCGTGCGCACCGCCGTACGCGAAGCCTTCGTGGTGGCTCTGTCCTCGGTCTACTGGTGGGCCGTTCCCGTGTGCCTGCTGGCCTTCGTGCTCTCGCTGTTCCTGCCGGAGCAAAAGCTGCGAACTCGTGAGGACATGGCACAGGACATGCAGAGCGACCAGACCCCGTCTGATGCGGCAGCCGAGATCGAGACGAACTCGATCGTCTGAGGCGCCGCCGCCCGCCTCTCTCAGTGCTGCGGGATGACGAGGTCGAACGCGAGAGCCGCGGCACCGGAAAGCCCCGCTCGAGGCCCGAGCTCAGGAGCAACTATCCGACAGCGTCGGACGAACTCGAAGCCAGCATGCTCGTCGAATGCCGCCCGCAGCGGCTCAAATAGGAGATCTCCTGTTTCGGCGATCCCGCCTCCGATGATCACGACATCGAGGTCAAGTAACGCGGCGGCCGAGGCCACGGCGACGCCTACCGCACGACCTGCGCGTGCGAAGGCAGCAATCGCGGCGAGGTTCCCCTCACGCGCTCCAGTCGCGACAGCCACCGCCGTCGGCTCACCCGTCCACCCGCGCTCGACGGCGTACGCGGCGATTGCGGGGCCGCGCGCGATCGACTCGAGGCAACCCCTGCCGCCGCAGGCACAATCGGGCCCTTGCGGATCCACGATCAGATGTCCGATGTGTCCTGCATTTCCGCTCGTGCCGTCGACGCGATGTCCGCCAAGGACGAGACCAGCACCAACCCCGGTCGAGACGACCATTCCCAGCACGTGATCGGCACCACGGCCAGCACCCCATCGGTGCTCGGCGACCGCCAGCGCGACCGCGTCGTTGTGGATCACGCAAGGCTTAGTTCGCGCGTAGCGCTCCCGCACCAGATCGAGCAGGGGGAAGCCCCGCCAGGCGGGAATGTTCAGGGGTGAGACAAGTCCGGCAGGCCACACCATGGGGCCGCCACAGCCGATGCCGACCGCAGCGAAGCGGCCCGTCGCCGGGTCTGCCAGCAGACTGTCGACAAGGGCGACGAGAGCAGCCCACACAACCCCGGCATCGTCAGTGACGGGGGTGGGCACCCGCGCATGCACGAGTACGACACCCCGAGAGTCGACCACCCCGGCGGCCAGCTTCGTACCCCCGATGTCGAGGGCGAGAGCGGCGACCTGTGACGTCATCGCCGGTCAGGACCCGAACGCGAGAACGGTCGCGGTGAACGTGTGCACATGGTTGTGGCCCCCCACGGGTCCGATCTCTCCGGCGGCAAAGAAGCCGGCGACATGGTCAACCCCGAGACCACGTCGCACCGCGGTGGAGTCATGGTCGGCGGAGGGGAACATCGCACGACCCCGCCCGGTGCACGTAAACAGCAGCGCTCCGGCCGGTGATCCTCCACCGGCTGTGGTGCGAAAGTGCCCGAGGACGGACACGAGATCATCGTGAGCTGCGTCAGCATCGCGAAGGAGGAACTGCACCGTCGAGCCGATCTCGACGACGTCCCCGATCGTGATCGAGCCCGAGGCCTGGTCCGCACCCGCGATGCCCCGCACCAAGAAGTCGCCGTGAGCGTGATCGTCGGCGTACTCGTCGACCGCGACCCCCAAGTGGAGACCACGAACGGCGAGCGGCTGCTCCTCAGTAGGCAGCATCGCAACGGCATCCTTGGCCTGCTCGAGGGCAGGACGCCCCGCGAGTTCGAGGATCGTGGAACCCTCTGCCGAGGTGACCGTCATCGGTCGTCCGATCGGTCGGCACCCCTGCGAGACAAGTGCATGCACGGACACGTCGCCGCCGATGACGACGCCCACAGCACCCCGATCGTGGATATGACCATCGACGAGGAGCCGGGTGTCTCCCGCCTGTCCGGCACCGCTCGCGAGCCCACCCACCAGGGGGAGTCCACGAAGCGATTCATGGGAGTGCCCCACGAATCCGTCGACCGGGAATGACCACGGATCCGCGATCATGACCCCGACAACATCGCTGTCTCGCCTCTCGGTCATGCCAACGACCGCGATGGACTCGGACGTTCGAAGCACTTCGAGGTGGAACGCACGCACCTCGACCGAGGGCAGGCTCGCGACCCAGACACTGACGCCGCGGGCCGCCTCGGCCGCTTGACCGGCCCCGATCACGCCGTGCGCATTGCAGCCGGTGCTGGTGCGGGCGCCGGTCGCCGTCGCCGCATAGGCGAGCGCGGCGGCTGCCTCGTCGGGCGATCCACCCGAAACAAAGATGAATGCGAGATCCGGCAGCGAGCCCTGAATCGACGCGAGCGCATCGGCGACGGCGGAGTCGGCGGCGGCAATGAGGTCATCACCCATCGCGAAGCCGTCACCGATCCGGGGCCCAGACATCATGCACCCATCCTGCCGCCCTGGGTGCGCTCGCGGCGCGTGGGGCCACGCGGTCCGGAAGCCCCGGTCGGGGGACTCACGCGGCCGAGGGGCGACCATCTCATCCTCACAACGGGATCGCGCAACCGCCGTGGGCACCGTACCGTCGGAGGGTGACCGATCACCGCGTCCCCGACGCCCCTGCCGACCTCCCCCGCACCCTGGGTGCATTGCGCTCCTCGGGCCACGAGTACAGCACCGTGAAGGATGAGCTCCGCGCCAATCTCCTCGCGCGGCTACGTGCCGGCGTAGATCCCTTCCCTGGTGTGGTCGGCATCGAGGAAACCGTGCGTCCCCAGCTCGAGCGGGCGCTGCTCGCCGGTCACGACCTCGTCCTTCTCGGCGAGCGAGGACAAGGGAAGACCCGCCTCCTGCGCACACTGGTGGGCCTTCTCGATGAGTGGACCCCCGTGATTGAGGGCAGCGAGCTGCACGAACACCCGTACGAGCCTGTCAGTGTGTGGGCGCGGCGCACGGTGACACAGCACGGTGACGACACTCCCGTGGCCTGGATGCACCGCAGTGAGAGGTACGGCGAGAAGCTGGCAACCCCCGACACGAGCGTCGGCGACCTCATCGGTGACGTTGATCCGGTGAAGGTCGCCGAGGGACGCACATTGGGCGATCCGGAGACCGTGCACTACGGACTCGTCCCTCGCACCAACCGCGGCATCTTCGCCATCAATGAACTCCCCGACCTCGCCGAGCGCATCCAGGTCTCACTCCTGAATGTCCTCGAAGAGCGCGATATCCAGGTGCGCGGTTACGCCCTGCGGCTCCCCCTCGACCTACTGCTCGTGGCAAGCGCCAACCCCGAGGACTACACCAACCGCGGGCGGATCATCACCCCGCTCAAGGACAGGTTCGGAGCCGAGATCCGCACGCACTACCCCTTGCGGCTGGCTGATGAGATCACGCTGGTACGCCAGGAGGCCGACCTCCGCGCACTAGTGCCGGCACACCTGCTCGAGGTCGTCGCTCGATTCACCCGACTCGTGCGCGAGTCGCCCGCGGTCGATGCCCGATCGGGTGTGTCTGCCCGATTCGCTGTCGCCGCAGCCGAATCACTCGCGGCTGGCGCCTTGCGTCGCGCGGCGATCACGGGCGAGGCCACCGCGGTGGCACGAGTCGGCGATCTGCCTGCGGTCGTCCCGACCCTTCGGGGCAAGGTCGAGTTCGAGGTCAGCGAAGAGGGTCGCGAGGAGGAAGTCCTCGGGCACCTGCTGCGCCGTGCCGTCGCTGAGACCTTCCGCGCACATCTGGGCGGTGTCGACCTCGCCGCACTCATCACGCGATTCGACGAGGGCGACACCGTCGAGGTCGGAGATCTCGTCACGAGCGAGGAGGTTCTCAGCCGCGTCGGCGCACTCGAGGGCCTCGGCCGGATCGTCGCGGCACTCGAAGGCGACGAGTCCGGTGCTGAGTCTCCCGGCGTCGTCGCCTCCTGTATCGAGACCGCCCTCGAGGGTCTCTACCTCACGCGACGGATCTCCAAGGACGCAGTTCCCGGCGGCTCCCGTTCGGTCTACGGCGGAGCCTGAGCCGATGAGCGGATACCGCTACGGCGCATATGACGACGGGCCTGACCCGTTGGCACCGCCCTATGACGCCGGACGCGCTGTCGACGAGCTCGGCGAACGAGTCCTCGACGGTGCACGGGTGCGCGACGCACTTCGCGATCTGATGCAGCGCGGCGCAGATGGGTTGCGCGGGCTAGACGATCTCATGCGACGTGTCCAGCAACGTCGACGATCACTCGAGCGATCCGGCCGGCTCGACGGCACCCTCGAGAAGGCACGCGAACTGCTCGATCGGGCAGTCGAGGCCGAGCGCCAAGCGCTGTTCCCGGACCCGTCGGACGACGCCCGCTTCCGCGAGGCCCAACTCGACAACCTCCCACGACAGACCGCCCCCGCAGTGCGTGAGCTCGCAGAGTACGAGTGGCAATCACCCGAAGCCCGGGCCGCATATGACGAACTGCGGGAGATGCTGCGCAGTGAGGTGCTCGACCAGCAGTTCCGCGGAATGAAGCAGGCTCTCAAGACCCCCGAAGGCTCGCCGTCTCGTCAGGCGCTCAAGGACATGATGGCCGACCTCAACTCGATGCTCGATAAGCACGGTCGCGGCGAGGACACCACCCAAGACTTTGCCGACTTCATGGACAAGCACGGCGACTTCTTCCCCGACAAGCCTGAGTCGATCGAGCAGCTGCTCGACGAGCTCGCACGTCGAGCGGCCGCGATGTCTCGGATGCTCGAGTCGATGACTCCCGAACAGCGGCAAGAACTCTCGGAGCTGATGGCAGACGCTCTTGGCGATCTCGACCTCGCCTCGGAGATGGGCAGGCTCAACGACAACCTGCGGGCGCTGCGGCCCGATATGCCCTGGACGGGCCGTCAACGGATGCGCGGCGACGAGCCACTGGGTCTGGGCGATGCCACCGAGGCACTTGCCGAGCTCTCCGACCTCGACTCCCTCGCCGAGTCGCTGGCCCAGGACTACCCCGGGGCGAGCCTCGCAGACGTCGACGAGGAGGCTGTCGCGCGCGCACTCGGTCGGCAGGCCGTTGACGACCTCCGCGCTTTGCAGGAGGTCGAGCGCGAGCTCGAGCGCCAGGGTTATCTCACACGTTCCGGGGGCCAGACCGAGCTCACTGCCAAGGCGATCCGGCGCATCGGGCAAACGGCGCTGCGCCGCGTGTTCGCCTCGCTCGAAACTGGCCATCGCGGCGACCACGACGTACGCGACACCGGTTCCGCAGGCGAGCTCACTGGCACCACGCGCGAGTGGCAGTTCGGCGATGAGCAATCCCTTGACGTCGTCAAGACCGTGTCCAACGCGGTGCGCCGCCGGATGATCGATCGCGACAGCCCTCTACTGCGCCCCGAAGACTTCGAGATCCGCGAGACCGAGCGCCGCACACGTGCAGCGGTGGTGCTCTTGGTCGACCAGTCGTTCTCGATGGTCATGAACGATACCTGGCGCACCGCCAAGACGACCGCCATGGCGCTGCATTCCCTTGCCACCACTCAGTTTCCGCTCGATGCTGTCGAGATCATCGCTTTCGCGAATCTCGCACGCCGGATCAAGCCCCACGAGCTGCCCGATCTCGATGCCAACGAGGTGCAGGGCACCAACCTCCAGCATGCACTCATGCTGGCCGGACGCTTCCTCGACAAGCACCCCGACGCCGAACCCGTCGTGCTGATCGTCACCGACGGTGAACCCACCGCCCACCTCGACCGCGACGGCGAATGGCGGTTCTCCTGGCCTCCCGGCCCTGAGACGATCGCACTCACACTCGCCGAGGTCGACAAGATGACGCGTCGCGGAGTGCCGCTCTCGTTCTTCCGACTCGGTGACGATCCCAGTCTCGCGCGGTTCCTCGACGACATCGCGCGGCGCAACGGCGGTCGTGTCCTCGCCCCCGAGGGCGACCGTCTCGGCGATTACGTCGTGAGCGACTACCTCAGCCGACGGTCCGGCCGCCGCCGCTCTGCCTAATCCGACTGGGCGAGCGCGCAGAGAAGGCTGAGAGGATGTGACAGTGACCGCCTGGATGAACCCCGCATGACCGAGCCCGACACCCGGTCCTCCGGAGATCCGGCGGAGACCCCTGCCGGAGCGTCGGCCGCGGCAGCCGCGGCAGCCCCTACCTCGACATCGACCTCGACCGCGACCGCGACCAAGGCCAAGGCCAAGGCCAAGCTGCCGCGCGAAGTGTTCGTGCTCGCACTGGTGGCCTTCTGTGTCGCCCTCGGCTTCGGCATCGTGGCCCCGGCGATCCCGCTCTTTGCCGAGACGTTCGGCGTCTCGGCTTTCTGGGCGAGCGCCGTCGTCAGCGTCTTCGCGCTGGTGCGCCTGGTCAGCGCACTCCCGGCTGGCCTCATGGTCGACCGCGTCGGCGAGCGCACCGTCCTCGGCATTGGGCTCTCGATTGTGGCGATCTCCAGTCTTCTGGCCGGGTTCTCGACTTCGTACCCGCAACTGCTGGTGCTACGAGGAATCGGCGGCCTTGGATCGGCGATGTTCACGGTGTCGAGCTTCGGCCTGCTGATTCGCGTGGTCTCGCCCGAGGTCCGCGGACGGGCCGCTGGCCTCTACCAGAGTGGATTCCTGCTCGGCGGGATCGTTGGCCCGGCACTCGGGGGCATCGTCACCACAGCCTCGGTACGCCTCCCGTTCTTCGTCTACGCCGGCACCCTGGGGGCCGCAGCCCTCGTGTCGATCACGATGCTCGCCGGCAGCAAGCTTCGCGAGCGCGCCGTCGTCACGGAGGACTTGGGCTGGAAAGCCGTGCGGGTCGCACTGGCCTCGCGCGCCTATGTCACGGCCCTGGTGGTCAATTTCGGCAGTGGCTTCGCCGCGTTCGGGCTCAGGTCCGCGCTCGTGCCTCTGTTCGTCGTCGGCGTTCTGCACGAGACTCCGCGGCTCACCGGTGCAGGGCTCCTCGTCTCAGCGGTACTGACCGGAGCCCTCCTGTGGCCCGCCGGGCGGATGTCAGATCTCCATGGGCGCCGATATCCCGTCATCATCGGCACAGCCGTCACCCTGCTGTCGTTGGTACTACTCGCGCTGACAAGCGGTCCCGTGCTGTTCCTCGTCGCGATGGCGGTTCTCGGCGCCGGCGCCGCATTCCTGGGCTCGGCGCCAGCCGCGATCGTGGCTGATGTCGGCGGTGGTCGACGCAGCGGTGAGCTCGTCGCGACCTACCAGATGACATCCGACCTCGGAACCATCACCGGCCCCCTCGTCGCTGGCGCGATCGTGGTGGCCTCCGGGTCGTACGCGGCCGGATTCGCGATCGGTGCGATCGTCGTGGCCGCCGGGCTGATCATGGCCATTCGCATGCCCGAGACCCGGATCGTCGCGGCGGCCTGACCCGTGCCCAGCCCTTTCGACACTGAAGTCGATCCGGGTTGGTCACGTGCCCTTGAGCCGGTGGCGCAGGATCTGACGTCCGTCGCCGATTTCCTTCGCGCAGAGAGCTTGTCGGGACGCGGATTCCTCCCGGAGCCCGCACACGTTCTTCGGGCATTCACGCGCCCGATGGGCTCTGTGCGCGTCCTGATCGTGGGCCAGGACCCGTACCCCACACCCGGCCACGCCATGGGGCTCTCCTTCTCGGTGAACCCCGATGTTCGGCCGATCCCTCGGACCTTGACGAACATATTCCGCGAACTCACGGCCGACACCGGCCTGCTGACCCCTCGCAATGGGGATCTCACGCGCTGGGCAGATCAGGGGGTCCTCCTGCTCAACCGAGTGCTCACCGTGTCACCGGGGCATGCCGGATCCCATCGGGGCAAAGGCTGGGAAAGCGTGACGACACAAGCGATCCGCGCGCTCGTGGCACGCGACCTCCCGCTCGTCGCAGTGCTGTGGGGGCGCGACGCCCACAAAGTGGAGCCACTTCTGGGGGCCACCCCCATTGTGGCGAGTGCCCACCCGAGCCCGCTCTCAGCGAATCGCGGCTTCTTCGGATCGCGCCCGTTCACCAGGGCAAACGAACTGCTCGAGCGTTCCGGTGGCCAGGTGGTCGACTGGTCGCTCGGCTGAGTGAGTCAGACCGCCACACAGGCGCCGCGCCTTGGAGAGCGAATGATTGTCAGGCTCGGTACTCGGTCCATGCGGAACCGTCCCAGTAGCGGACGCCGCTCCCGGTGGAGGGGTCCGGATACCAGCCCGACGGCGGCAACGCGGGTGCGGCGGCGACTGGCATGGCCGCGGCGACCGACGCGCCATCACCTGCCCCCACATGGCTAGGGGCGGTGTACCCCGGGATCGCGGTCACCTTGTGCGAGGCCGACCTGCGCACGATGCCGACTATCAGGGTGACGAAACCCGCGAGCGCGGTCATACCCCCGACGACGATCAGGATGATCCACGGCAGCAGTTTGATCAGCGAGTTGATCGACGGCCCGAGCACCACCGTGGCGCCAGAACCCCTGACCACCACGGCATAAACGCCGGACGACGGCACGTCGAAGGACGCGACGTCGACGTATGTCGAACTCCCACTGTCGTACCTCTGCATCATTGAGCCGGGCAGGTAGGAGGGCACGGTCTTCCCACCGGGGCCCGTGATGGTGATGTCACTTGGGGTGAGCCGCGAACCCGTGAGGTCAGGCTCGCCCTCCGTCGCGATCCTCTGATACAGCGAATACGAGGTTCCCGCGTCGAGATGGCGAGAGATCGTGGTCGGGGTCGTCACGGGGCCGCTCAGCCCCGAGAGGAGATTCGACGCGGACACCGCCACCCCGACCACCCCGACCAGGCCCACGAGTAGGCCAGCACCGAGCAGCACGGCACCCGTGATCAGAGCGCCCTTTCCATGCGATGACCGGGGCTTCGTCGAACCCGATGGAACCGCGGACGATTGCTCACTCATGCGAACCCCCTGATCGACGACACGTCGAACTCCACTATGCCCCGGATCACTCGCACGCGGCCCCACACCGGAGAACTCCACGGCGATCCTCGGCCATTTGTCACGAATCGATCAGGACGTTCCCACGGAGAAGTGCGAGAGCAGCCTCGGGATATTCGGCGGCCATCAGGCCCGCGGCGGCAACGACGTAGTGACTATCGACGCACACCCGCGGAGCCCTGGGCATCCGCCATCCGCCCGCGATATCTGTTGTGATCGGCGCGAGAACCTCCCGAATGAACGCGGGAGAGGAGTGTCGGAAGACGCCTCCGCTGGCGATGACGATGCGCACGCCCGAGAGGTCGCGCCCTGGGTCGCGCCCCTCAACTGTGTCCGACGCACGAGCGTGGCGCCGCAGCGCCACGGTGAGAGCGAGACGTGCGACGAGGGCTTCGCCGGCGAGCTCCTTATCGCTGGTGGGGAGCCACGTTGGATTCTCGTGCCGAATCCTGGCCGCTGCGTCGAGTCCCTCGAGCCCGATAGCTTCGGCTATGAGACGCTCAGTTCGAGCCGCGAGCGCCACACCCATTGCGCCCCAGCGCATTCCGAGATCGCCCTCAACAGTTCGCCCACGCCAGATCACCTCAACCACGTCGCGGTGAGCGGCAGCGTCGGGATCAGGGGTGAGCGCCGAGTACACGTCCGTGGTGGCACCCCCGACGTCGACGAGGAGCACATCCCCAACTCCAGAGTCGGCAAGCAACTCGACACCGGCGAGGACGAGATCCGGCGTCGCCCCACGCACCATCTGCTCGAAACGGGGGCTCTGGGTGAGTCCCTTGCCACCGATCACGTGGTGGACAAAAGCGTCACGGATCGCGGCCCGCGCGGGATGGGGGTCGAGCACCCCGATCCGCGGCAGCACGTTGGCGGCAGCCGTGACCGTGTGACCGCGGCCGGTGAACTCCGCAACAGCGGCTTCGCGAGCCACCGCATTTCCGGCCACGACGTAGGGCACGAGCGGTCCACCCCGTGCAAGCGCGGATGCGTTGTGGCGCAGGACATCACCATCGCCGCCATCCGTGCCACCCACGAGAAGGACGATGTCCGGACCTGCAACTGACAGCAAGTCCAGTCCCGACTCATCGAGTGGGCCGCTGGAGATGTGCACCAACTTCGCGCCAGCTGAGAGTCCGACGCGAGCACCGGCCTCAGCGGTGACCACTCGTTCGTGGCCCACGACTGCGAGCCGGAGGCCGCCACCGGCAGACGAGCAGGCACGAACATCGAGAGGTTCACCACGGGCCTCGGCAACAACGCGAGCCACGGCATCGTCGATCCCCGTGAGGATATCCAGACCTGGCCCGACCGTGGTGGGAACGGCGGCTGTGGCGAGAAGCCGTCCGGCAGAGGAGCCCGCAACAACCACTGCTGCCGCCTTCGTATACGTCGACCCGGTATCGACGCACACGACGTACTTCTCTTTCACCCCAGAGCCTGCGAGAGGTCGGCTATGAGATCGTCGACATGCTCGAGCCCGACGGAGAGCCGAACGAGGTCTGCCGGCACCTCGAGTGGTGTGCCGGCCACCGAGGCGTGGGTCATCCGCCCCGGGTGCTCGATCAGGGACTCGACGCCACCGAGGGACTCTCCCAGGGTGAACAGTCTCGCCCGGTTGCAGACCTCCACCGCGGCCGACTCACCGCCGGAAACGCGGAAGCTGACCATGCCACCGAAATCACGCATCTGCTTGCGGGCCAGTGAATATCCGTCATGGCCCTCGATCCCGGGGTAAAAGACCTCGATGACCTTCGGATGGGCTAGCAGCATCTCGACGATCACCTTGGCATTCGCGCAATGCCGATCCATGCGCACGGCGAGGGTCTTCGCCCCGCGCAGGACGAGCCAGGAGTCGAAGGGGCCGGCGACGGCGCCCATCGCGTTCTGGTGATACGCAAGCTTCTCGGCGATCTCGGGATCGCGAGCAACGAGAGCGCCGCCGATGACGTCGCTGTGTCCGCCGAGGTACTTCGTCGTGGAATGGACCACGATGTCGGCACCGAGCAACAAAGGCTGCTGCAGATATGGCGACGCGAAGGTGTTGTCGACAACAAGCAGTGCACCTGCCGCATGTGCGACCTCGGCGATCGCCGCGATGTCGGCCACGCGGAGCAGTGGGTTCGTGGGCGTCTCCACCCACACGACGTTGGTGCGGCCAGGCTCAATCGCGGCAGCCACCGCGTCAAGATCCGTGAGCCGAGCGGGGGTGTGGTCCAGGCCCCAGCGCGCGAGCACCTTCGCGAACAGCCGGTAAGTACCGCCGTAGGCGTCATCCGGGATCACGGCGTGTCCGCCCGGTGCGCACACCGCGCGCAGCAGGGTGTCCTCGGCTGCGAGGCCAGACGCGAAGGCCATGCCGCGCGTCGTTCCCGCCGCAGCGCCCAGTGGGTCCTCAAGCGCGGCGAGGCAGGCCTGCAATGCGTCCCGTGTGGGGTTGCCGGATCGTGAGTACTCATAGCCGCCGCGGAGTCCGCCGACCCCGTCCTGCTTGTAGGTCGATACCTGGTAGATCGGCGGCACCACCGACCCGGTAGCCGCATCGGGCTCCTGACCAGCGTGCAGCGCCACTGTCTCGAAGCGGGTCCACACCGGAGGTTCGGTCATGATGGGAACCCTAACGTCGAGCCGGGCGCTCGACGGACGTTCGCGACAACGCTCTAGGCACCAACACCGGGACCGATACCCGAAGCTGCGATGATTCGATGCGTCGCGGTTGCCGAATCGGGCTTCTGCAGGAAGGGTTGGAACATGACCTCCTCGCTGTTCGGATCGTCCGCGAAATCACGGCTCGTCACGCCCGACGAAGCACTGCCCGGACGCCCCACCCGGACTTTCAACGTCCCTACGAGGCATGAGGTCCTCGGTACCCCACTCGAGGGCCCGTTTCCTGATGGAATGTCGATCCTCTACCTCGGCTTCGGCTGCTTCTGGGGTGCCGAAAAGCGTCTGTGGCGCGTGCCCGGGGTCTACACCACCGCAGTCGGCTACCAGGGCGGGATCTCGCCCAACCCGTCGTACGAAGAGGTGTGCTCAGGTCGCACGGGCCACGCCGAGAACGTCCTCGTGGTCTACGACTCCGCAATCGTGTCCACCTACGACATCCTGAAAGTCTTCTGGGAGAACCACGATCCGACCCAAGGCTTCCGCCAGGGCAACGACATCGGGACGCAGTACCGCTCTGCGCTGTACTGGACAACCGATGAGCAGGCCGACATAGCACAGCGCACCCGCGATGCCTACGACGCCGTTCTCCAAGCCCGCGGCTATGGCGGTGTCACAACCGAGCTCGGGTCGGCCCAAGGCCTGCCATTCTTTTATGCCGAGGACTACCACCAGCAGTACCTCTACAAAAACCCGCGTGGCTATGACTGTCACGCAGAGACGGGAATCGCGCTGCCGCCGTTGTAGGACATTTCACGTCACCTGGCAACAAGATCTCCGGGGGGTTCCGGCCGTCGGTGCGAGCAGACCGCCCCCTGATGGCCCTGTCCATAGGTGAAGAACTCCGGATGCCTAGCTCGCGCTCCCAACAAGTCACAGGAGAAGCGCCGGCGAACCAACCGACGAAAGAGTCACGGGCGTCGAGGTCGACGAAATGGCCCGCTCCTCGATCTTTACGTTGGACTACTGGCGCCGAACATGGCGAGGGCCAAAATGGGTTCCGCGTGGCAAGCGTGTCCTGCATGGCCGCTCGTATGCCAGCGCGTGGCATGAGCAACTACGAAAAGTGGTGCGTGCATATGCGAGCAAAAAGGAGGCCCGTGGCCCTGTCCTCCTGTGAACCCACAGAAGGGAGAGCCCCCATGGCCCTCAACGCTCTTAACGAGTCCTCCGACCTCACCCACCTTGCACTCTCTTGGGCGGCGCGTGGTGTCCCAGTGTTCCCCGTGGCCATCAGCAAGAACGAAGCAAGGGTTTGCAACAGGCAGTTGTACGAAGCTGACCTCCTCGCCGGTACCAATCTTTGCGCGCCCTGCGAGCGGAACAAATGAGGGCCGAATACCGGCGCAAACAGACCAACCCTGGTCCCTCGGGGAGCGCACTGAACGCACTGAACGCACTAGGGAACGACGAACACACGTCGCGGGATCCCAACCTGGTGGGCTCATTTTCACGGCCGAGTTCGGCGAGGGGGGGTCTAGACAGTCCCGGATCTGCCGACAGGTGTGTTCCTACCCCGGTGCTCAATCGCCTCTGCCGCAGGCCTTTGTCCTGGTTTAGACACGCATGATCGCCTCCCTCGGAGGTTCTGGGGCCGCTAGGGCACTGCCAGATCAACCAACTCTCGAGCGCGAATCGGAGGAATCGACAGTTCCCCCTCGCAACCGAATCTGGCTGAAGTTGCCTTGATGGAAAGAGAGCCGCCACGGGATCTCTACCCATTGTCGGACCTTCGTGCCAGAGTGATCAACGAGCAAGATCAGCGGCAGGGGCGACATGTCCAGTACCGATATAGCCGAAGTTGCGCAGAACAACGTCGGCGTGGTGTGGGGCAAGTGGGATGGTGCGGCGAACTCGTACCCCTTGGCGGCGCATCTTCTTGATACCGCGGCCTTCGCCGCCGGCCTATGGGACGTCACGTTGTCGACGACGACCCGTGACCGGTTGGGTGAGGGCTTCGGCGGCGATTCAGTGGCTGCTCGGGCGGGGTTCGCTTTCGTGGCTGCGGCTCATGATTGTGGGAAGGCCGATCCCTGGTTCCAAGGTCAACTTGCGTCTCGACGAGTGGCCGAGTTCGCAGCCAACTCAGAACTGTTGTCGGCTTCTGGGCTATCAAGGTTTCCCGATTCGGCCCCGCTGGTGAGGCGTGTTCTGCTCAACCCGACGATGCGACGGTTGCTGCGGCATGAGGCGGGGTCCGCTGCTGCGTTGGAGAGATCTGGGGCGCCGTCGTGGGTTGTTGCCGCTGTCTCGGGGCATCACGGGCGCTACATGCCCGATGCCCCGCCAGCGGTGACACGACCGGTAGATCAATATCGGGCGTGGGTTGCGGGCAGCGGGTGGGCGATTGAGCAGTCGCGTGACCTGCAAAGGATTGCTAATGCCGTCGGTTGGGAGGGATTCGCTGCGGGAGCTGCGCAGACTCGGAGTGTCGGAGCGCTGATTCCACTGATGACGGGGCTGATCTGTCTTGCCGATTGGTGCGCAAGTGACGAGATGTTCATTGCGAGCGCGCCGTTGGAGCTGCTCTACTCGGAGCCAGGGGAGTATTTCCGGCGCCGTTCATCGCAAGCCCTGGCGCTGATCCCCACCACGATTGGTGTTCCGGTTCGCCCCCGGGGGACGTTCGCCCAGGTGTTCCCGGGGTTTTCACCCAGTCGCGATAGTCAGCGGTGGGCAGTCGAGCAAGGGTTGCATGGCCCGGGACTGACGCTGATCACCGTGCCGATGGGTGAGGGCAAGACCGAGACCGCACTGTGGATGCATGCGGCGAGCGAGGTCGGTGATGGCCTGGTGTTCGCGTTACCGACGATGGCGACCGCAGATGCCATGTTCACCCGGATCCAACGCTTCTATGCCAGCACCCCGGCACTCGCTGCGCTGCGTCACGGGCAGGCCGTCCTCAATTCGTTCTATGACCCGGCCACTGTGACCCCAACGGGGGTCTGTGACGGGGCTGGGGGCCTGACGGGTTCGGAATGGTTGCGCGGTCGTCACCGATCCTTGACGGCCCCGGTCACGGTCTCATCCTGTGACCAGGTGCTGGCTGCGGCGGTCAATCACAAGTTCCTTCCGGTTCGGTTGGCTTCCCTCGCCAGTAAGCACGTGGTGCTAGATGAGGTGCATACCTATGACCCGTATCAGGATCTGCTGCTGATCCGGTTGCTGGGGTGGCTGGGCCGTTACGGTGCGCGCGTTACGTTGCTGTCCGCGACATTGCCGACCAGGCGGGCCGCGGACTATGCGCGCGCGTATGCCGAGGGCGCGGGGGCGACACTCAGTGGCGAGGTACGCGGCCTGTATCCGTGCGTTACCTCCACAGCACCCGATGGGCAACTGACGCAGGTGCAACTCGGTGCCCACCGCAGTTACGAACATCGGGTGTCGGTAGCGGAGATCACGGTGGGGTCGACGAACTACGAGGAGTTCGTGGATGAGTTCGCGGTTGGGACCGCGACGTTGATGCGTGGCCTGCGCGAGGAGAATCCCGATTCGTGCATGGGGCTCATCGTCAATACGGTCAATCGCGCGATCGCCGTGGCCCGTTCCCTTGGGGGGGAGGTCACCCCGCTGGTCATTCATGCCCGGATGACCGCGGCGCAGCGTGCGGAGAAGACCAAGGCGTTGCTGGAGATGACAGGCCCAGATGGGACACCGGGGCCGTTGACGGTGATCGCAACTCAGATCGCGGAGGCCTCGCTCGATATCGACTTCGACGTCCTGGTCTGCGACCTGGCCCCGATGACCTCTCTGCTGCAACGCATGGGTCGTCAGTGGCGCCAATCGCATGTGGAAGGGTCCGCCTGGATTCATCCGCCGAGGCGCCGGCGAACAACCCCTGAGCCAGTCGTGCACGTTCTCGTGGCCCGAGATGTGCAGGGTGCCCGTCACCGGCACGCGGCAGTGCCCTATTCCCATGCGGAGATCGACAAGACACTCGCGGCAGGCCTAGATGGCGGGGCGCGCGATCGCGTTGCTATCCCCGGGGACCTGCAGGTCTTGGTTGACGGTTGTGATGTCACCTTCGCGGACCTCACCATCGACGATGCTGATGTGGCGTCGGTCCAGAACTTGATGTCCCACCTGGGTAAGCAAGCCGCCGACGCCGGTGCGGCTATGCGTGTCGGTACCGACCTGACCGAGTTCGAGCAGAGATGGGAATACACCCCGCGTTGGGATTCCAACGCAATGCTCGATGGGTTCACCGAAGGCACTCTCTGGGATGCCGAGGCACTGACCCGACTGCGCGAGGGTGCCAACATCCAATTGCTCATCTACGACCCCACAGGGCTCACCCGGTACGCCTACCCGGACAACATGGCCGGGCTGATGGCGTCGCTTCAGAACCCCGACGTGGTCAATGTCGCGCTCAGTTGTGTCCTCCCGGTGAGCGGCAACCTCGCAACAAAGATCCTTCGGAGCATTGATGTTCCTAACGGATGGCAGACCCAGGCGACAGCGATCCTGCGCAGCCTGCGGCCGATCGCGATCAGCGAGCTCGCATCCCTCGGTCTAACCCTTCACCCCGACTTGGGGCTAACAAGTGAGTGAGTCCGCCATGACACCAACCGCTCTGGTTCCGCCACCGGATGTGCTCCAGGGATCAGCTCTGTTCCTCGCCGCACACGCAAGTGCTACGTATGACCTTGCCCAGGAACCTTGGATCCCGGTCATGTATCGCGACGGGACTCGGGCGAACATCGGTGCTAGAGACCTGTTCACCGCGTCGCACACGATCCTCGACATCACCGAATCTGATCCGTTGGTGCGCGCAGCGCTGCGCCGCTACCTCACCGCGCTGACCGCGCGCCTTGTGCTGCTCCCTGGTTCGCCCGACAAGTTCGCGTGGCTGAGCCGTCTCGACGCATCCACCGGGTTCACATCAGATGAGGTCGAAGCGCTCATCACCGATCAGCGAGAGCACTTGTGGCTCTTCCACCCACGGACCCCCTTCATGCAGGACGGCCGATTCCTCCAGCCAGCCCGGAAGTTCGACAGCAACTGGGAGACCAACAGCGACGAACTGCTCACCCCCCTTCCTGGATCGACGAGTCGCGCTTGGGCCTTCAAGCCTGGTGATCTTGGTGTTGATTCCGGACTCACGTGGGACCGCGCAGCGCGGGCCGTCGTTGCGCGTTGGTACTACGGGCTTTCAGGTAATGGTGGAGGCGGGGACATGGGTGGGGCCTTCCCCAACGGAACCTCAGACGCGCCTCTCACTCACGCCTTCCGCGTAGACCCAGCCGGGCTGTTCGGGACGTTGCTGCGCAATATTGCCAAGTTCGTCATCGAGAGCCCGCGAAGTCCGATGACAGGTCTTGCGTGGGCCGACCCACGTCACCCCAGCACTGGCGGGGATGGGCTCTACCGCTACAGCACGACGGCAACGGCCTGCCTGCTGGGGCCGGTTGCTAGTGACGCACGTATCCATCAGGCCTTACGCGGCAGCATCGACGACCCTGCCGGGAGTAAGGAAACGCGCAAGGTGGCAAAGCAGGCGGCCCGTGAGGATGACCCGCACCGGATTCGCCGAACGCTTGATGCCAAAGGCAAGCCCAGATCCGATGTCCGCCTGTCGGCCTTTGAGCCACCGTTGCGCCGACTTGCTGTGCTGCGTCGCGGCATCATCGAAGCTGGAAACGTGTCAGCCACTGGGGTCGTGCGCGAGAACGACTTGTGGCTTAGCGACGCCACCCGTCGCCGGGACGAGACCCTCGAATTGACGCTGGCGAACTTGGCTGGCTCAGCCACCTCGCCGCAATGGGCTGCCGCGGCCACGGTCGCGCTTCCCGCGGCTCATCTTGATCCCGAGTGGTCAAGATCAATCGACCTCGATGCGTTGATCGATATTGGTTTCGGAGAACGCGGGGTCTACCCGACCATCCGATACGCCATCACCAGTGTCTTTCGGGGACAAGAAGACCCGAAGAAGTCCATGGTCGGTGCCCCCCTGGCAGCCGCCGCTCACCGGCGCTGGCTCGCCGCGGCCGAGACGATCACCGCCGAGGCCCTCTCGGGGACGAGGAGCTTGGAAGAGGCCGAAGCCGCACTCTGGAAGGTCGGCCGCGATGCCGTGAGCGCCGTACTCGCCCCCTATGCCTCCACCACCCGATACGCGGGTGGCGTCGTCCAAGCAGTTGCCGCAGTCAGGAGCCGTACATGAGACAACCCACCCCCACCCCACTGGAGTCGGCATTCAACGACGGCGCCTACGTGGGATGGCTTCTCGCGGCAGTGAAAGACCCAGCGTCGCGGGCCTCCCTTCGCCGGGCTGACATGCCCGCAGCCGAACACATGGCTTACCCGCTGCTCGCCCCTCGGTGGGCAGATCAACCTGGTCTTCGAACGCCGATGTTGTTACATGCCGCGGCGGCCGCCCGCTATGACCGGGTGCGGCAAGGTGAGAACCAAGGTATCGGGCGGATGGCTCGAAACCTGGTCCAGCGCAAAGTGATCCAGGAGTCGTCGGTGGAAACCCGACTTCTGGCGATCCAACTTAAACCCCTACCTGAAGCGCACAAGATCCTCGGTGGCCTGCTCGCCGCCGCACACTCCAGCGGCGGAATCACCCTCGATTGGTTCTCCCTCTGGCGCACCTACCGGTACTGGAACTCCCGTCCCGACGCATACCCCAGTCGCAAACAAATCCTGTCCGACTTCTACCTCCACTAACTGACCGCGCCTACCGACAAGCGAAGGACTCCAGCCCATGAGCCGCAAGTACCTGAACATCCACGTCCTGACAACAATCGTGGGCGCGAACCCGAACCGCGACGACACCGGAACACCAAAGTCTCTGCGTTACGGCGGCGTCGAACGCTCGCGGATGAGTTCCCAGGCCCTCACCCGCGCAAAGCGGCTGGGCTATGAGAATGATCCGGACGGGGAACGTTCCTACCGCTCCGCGCAACTAGGTTCTCATATCAGCGTTGCGGCCGAGAAGCTTCTCCTAGAAGCCGGCACCAATGTTGACGTGAAGATGCGAGCGAAGATCGTGCAGAAGGCCGTCACGGCCGTGAATGCACTCGTGATGGCAGAGGCGAAAGCCGAGAAGAAGGGCGTGGAGGCTGCCGCAGCGATGGAACGCGGGGGTAGCACCCCCATCGAATCCGCTGCTGATAACGACGTGGATACAGACTCGGGAGACACCCTCGTCTGGCTTGCGGAGGCGGAAGTTGCTAATGCGGCCCACAAGATTGCAAGTGACCTTGACGCTGCGATCACCCCCGCCGATTTCGTGATCGCAGGACGCACCGCGTCGTTGTCGATCGCCGCGTTCGGGCGAATGTTCGCCCAACGCCCAGACTTGCAGAACGAGGCAGCCATCCAGCGCGCCCACGCATTCACTACCCACGCTGCCAGTGTCGATCTTGACTACTTCACGGCCATGGATGATCTTCGTACCGTAGATCGGGGCGCGGGCCACATTGGCCTCAAACAGAACACCGGCGGCGTGTACTACTGGCACGCCAACATCGATCGCGACCAACTCAACGCAGTGTGGGACACCACAGATGTCCAGGACGCTGCCCGGAACCTGACCGCCCTGGCACGACACCTACTCCATGACCTTCCCAAGGGATCTCAGAACAATTCCGCGCACCACAACCTGCCCGTGTTTGTCTTGATCAGCGAAGCTGACGCCCCGGTCAGCCTCCAGGCGGCGTTCGAGCAACCGGTCACCCCTGGCGTGGACGGGGGCCACGTAGACGGATCTATCCAGGCGTTGCTCAACGAGCACGAGCGCAACACCGCGTACGCCCCCGCATTGTTCGGTTCCTCCCTCTCCACCGGAACGCATGCTGACACCGAAGGGGCAGGCGCCGTTGATTTCCCCCGCGCGAGCGCTGCGATCGCGGCATGGGCACTGGGGTCAGGACTTGATCGGTGAGCCCCGAAGACTCTCACGCAAGGCAGACATTGGTGGCGCGGCTCTCAGGTCCGCTGCAGTCATGGGGAGAACACTCCCCATACACCCAACGCGGAACACTGCCCTACCCGACCTACTCCGGGCTACTGGGCCTAGCCCGTGCGGCTCTGGGCTCCTCCCGCGAGGCGGACCCGGCGAGTTGGTCATGGCTACGCACCTTGGCCATGGCAATCCGCATCGACACCCCCGGCTCAGTCGCGCGAGACTTCCACACCGTCAATCCACCACCATCGGGCTCCTGGGATTCTGCCATTGGTGCAAAGAGGAAGAGCTCGAAAGCAAACCAAACCCCCTACATCGTCCCGATGGGCAACGGTCGCGCCTGGGCTGTGGGGAAAACCCCCTCAACACTGATCACCGAACGGCATTACGTCGCCGATGCGGCCTTCACCTGGTTGGTGGAGGGACCCGCAGCGGACATTGAGCGCCTCACCGCGGCACTGAGACGCCCGAAATGGCAACTAAGTCTGGGACGCAAGGCCTGCCCTCCCGACTGGCCACTGCTCCTGGGTACGTCGAAGGAAACCCTTGTTGATCTCGCAAGCATGGTCCCAGTCGCCGACCCATCACCAAGATCAATATATCGGCCGTGGGAGCAGGCCGATCCCGAAACACCGGTCATCTTGACTCGCCACGTGGAACTCCAGATGCTCACCGCCATGGGCGCGATCCCTGTCACAGGTGGCACCTCGATCACCCATACGGATGACCCGGTCGGGTCCCATCCGCACGCCGGGCACACCCCCCGTGTCCGTCACATCAGCACCGTGTCAGCGCCCGTGTCCGACCGCCTGGGCCTTCTGGTCTGGGCCACAACACATCTGGACTCAACGTGAGCACTGCGATGAGCACCCTTGACCTTGCCGGCGTGAACCTCACAGCAGTCCCGGCGACCCATCCGAGCTTCACCTCGCGACGGGTCAACTGGCACGACCAGGCAGAAGTGCACCGCGCAGTGATGTCGCTGTTCGCACCCGAACTACCCGGGCCCGAAGGGGCGAAGCGGGCCTCCTCGGCGATCCTCTACCGATTGGAAACCCTCATCGGTAGCCCCCGGGTCCTGGTGCAGTCGAGTGCGGCTCCGCGCCAGAGCGACTTCGGAATGACGAGCACCACTCTCGCCGGACTTGCCACCGTGCTTGCGCCAGGACTCGCTGTCCGCGTGCGGATCGACATCAATGCGGTTCGTAGCCAATCACGCACAGGTAAGCGCGTCCCCGTCGCCGCCGAAGACCTCTCTGATTTCTTGCTCAACCCCCTCGACCTGGACCGCCCCGGCCTCCTCCACGGTGCTTTCGGCTCACTCACCCTCCTCGATGTCACCCCCGTGCTGCGCTCATCCGGTGGCATCCCGCTGAGAGTGGCCCGGATCACTGGCGAGGCCATCGTGGCGGACCCTGGTGTACTAGCCGAGAAGCTCATCAACGGGGTGGGGCGTGGAAAGTCATACGGCTGTGGACTTCTCACCATCGCACCGGCTTGAGCTGATACTCGGAAGGGCACTTGACCCATGGCCTACGGCGCGGCGGCTCTCAACCTACGAATCCCCTCGATTACCCACCTGGGGCGAGTAGAAGATCGCGTTTCATTCCTGTTCCTTGATCAGTGCCGTATCGAACAGACACGCACGGGTGTCGAATCCTGGCAGGAAGAAGAGGGCGAACTATGGAGGACGACCATCCCCGCAGGAAACCTAAGCGTCTTGGCACTAGGCCCAGGGGTCAGCATCACCACGCCCGCCCTCACCACGCTCCATCGCAGCGGCACCACAGTCATCCTTACCTCCGGCGATGGACTCGTCGCCTACTCAGTGGGGCGCCCACTGACCAGCAGTGGACGGTGGGCAGCAGCCCAAGCGCGCATCTGGGTCGACCCCGGCCTGCGTCGAGCGGCAGCAGTGTCCCTTTACGTCGCCCGCTTTCCCGATCAGGAAATGCCACCGGGTGTCAGCCTCGCCGTGCTCAGAGGCATCGAGGGGCACAAGGTCAAGAGCACCTACCAGTCCATGGCAAAAGTGCACGGAGTCAAGAACTTCAAGCGGATCAGCAAGGGCGCCACTGATCCCGTTAACATCGCGCTCAACATCGGCAATTCCATCCTCTACGGGCTGGCGGCCTCGGTTACCGCGGCGCTTTCACTCAATCCCGCCCTGGGATTCATCCATGAAGGTCATTCCGCAGCACTCCTGTTTGACCTTGCTGACGTCTACAAATGCGAGGTCACCATCCCAGCCGCATTCAGCGTGGCAACTTCGGACGACCCCATCGCGGACGTCTCACGCGCGGTTCGACGAGAGATCCACCGACGCCGACTCCTACACGCAATGTTCGCCCTCGCGCAAGATGTTCTCACCCCAGGGCTAAAGGCCACCCCCGACGCTGACATGCTCCTAGGCGACAACGGGCAACTCGTCCCCGGGCACACCAACTGGCACGGGCGCTAGCCATGCTCGTCGTGGTCTACGTCGAAACCGTGCCAGAACACCTCCGCGGGTACCTGGACCGATACCTGAATGAAGTGCGCTCCAGCATCTTCGTCGGCTCGTTGAGCGGCCCAGTGGCCGAACGCCTGTGGCGAGTGATTGACGAACGAGCTGGGGCCGGAGACGCCTTCATGGTTACTCCCACCGGAGAAGAGATCGGCTATCGCATAGCCCACCGAGATGACGGGGTGTGGCAGATGAAAGATCACGGTGGCTGGCCACTCCCAACCCGTCGACGCATGTCGAACAACGACACGCGCTAGCATCACCGCAGGTCAGCAAGTGCACTCCCCGTACGCGCGGGGGTCATCCCTTGGCCGAGCTCGTGGACCGGTGGCAACCCAAGCACTCCCCGTACGCGCGGGGGTCATCCTCTCATCCGGTGGGAAATCAAAGCCGGGGGGAAGCACTCCCCGTACGC
>WLRQ01000033.1 GCA_009697815.1 Actinomycetota bacterium | reverse complement strand
GGCGCGCCCCTTGCGCTCGGTGATCGCGTCGTGTGGGCGCATGCGCCGTGTGGCCGTTGCGTCGAGTGCACGGTGTTGCATCAGGCGCAGCTGTGCCGCAGCCGGTACGTCGCATACCTCAACGACTGCAGCGTGCCGCCGCACTTCACGGGGGCGTTCGCGCAGATCGGCTACATCCGTTCCAACGCAGGTCGAATCCGCGTTCCCGACGACGTCGAGAGCGGCTGGGCCTCCGCCGGAAGTTGCGCGCTGCGCAGCGTGGTCAAGGCGCTCAAGGTCGCAGGGCCGGTGGGCTTCACTGACTCCGTCGTAATCCAGGGTGCGGGGCCCCTCGGACTCTTCGCCACGGCGGTGCTGTCCACGATGGGGCCTCGGCAGATCATCGTCGTGGGCGGCCCTGACGACCGTCTTGCCCTCGCGCGCGAGTGGGGGGCCACCCACACCGTGTCGATCGAGGAGATGCCCGACGCTGCGGCGCGCATTGCTGCGGTCCGTGAGATTTCCGGTGGCGGGGCCACCCTCGCGCTCGAGTTCGCCGGAGTGTCGGGTGCCTTTGCCGAAGGTGTTGAGCTGCTCAGACCCTTTGGCCGCTATGTCGTGATGGGCACCATTGGTGGTGGAGCGCAACCGGTTGATGTCTCCCGCATCGTCACTAAGGGTCTGCGTATCACTGGTTCGATGAGCGGCGAGGTGGGCGACTACGCCGACGCGATGGCATTCCTGTCCCGCTACCGCGACCGATTCAACTGGGACCTCATGCTCGGGCAGCGCTACTCCCTCGACCAGCTCGGCGAGGCGATGGAGGCGATGCTCGCGATGCGCGAGATCAAACCCGTCATCGTTCCCTGAGGCGCTCGTGAGGTCGGTTGCCCGCGGAAAGTCCTGGCGCAACCGACAGTAGTCAGCCGTGAGCGGGGGACGTACGTTCGAGGCCATCCGTCGCAGGTGGTTCCCGTGACTTCAGGGCCGACCACGCCGACGGCCAGCGTGAGAGTCCGTGGAGAGGAACCGATCATGGGTCGCATGGAGGGCAAGGTCGCGCTCATCACGGGCGCCGCCCGCGGGCAGGGGCGCTCACACGCTGTTCGCCTGGCCGAAGAGGGCGCGGATATCATCGCCATCGACGTCTGCGAGCAGATCGACGGTGTGCTCTACCCGATGTCCAACGAGGCGGACATGCAGGAGACCGTCAGGCTCGTCACGGCCTTGGGCCGTCGCATCAGCTGGCACAAGGCCGACGTGCGCGACGACGACATCCTCAAGGCCGCGATCGACGCGGGCGTCGCCGAGCTGGGCCGGCTCGACGTCGTGGCTGCCAACGCCGGCATCTCCGGCAACTTCGGCGCCGTGCACGAACTCAGCCGCGAGTCCTGGGACATGATGCTCGGCATCGACCTCACGGGCGTCTGGAACACCTGCCGGTTCGCCGTGCCGCACATGCTGGAGTCTGGCGGCTCGATCGCGATCACGAGCTCGGCAGCGGGCCTGCACGCGATCCCCGGCATCGGGCATTACGTGTCTGCCAAGCACGGGCTGGTCGGGCTCATGCGCTCGCTTGCACTCGAGCTCGGCGCGAACCGCATTCGCGTCAACTCCATTCACCCAACACAGGTCGACACCCCGATGTTGATGAACGACTACTGCTACCAGCTCTTCCGTCCGGATCTGCCTAACCCGACCAAGGCTGACATCGCTGACGTCTCACAGTCGATGCACGTCTTGCCCGTCCCGTGGGTTGATCCGGTCGACATCTCCAACGCGATTCTTTTCCTCGCCAGCGATGAGGGTCGCTACATCACCGGCGTCGCGCTCGCGGTCGACTGCGGTGCGGATCTCAAGTCCTGAAAGTCAACTCGCCAATCTCGTGCCATTCGTAGTAGCAACCGCCCACTAGAAGTGAGGGATCAACGTGCAGGACGGCATTTTCGTGATCGACGGCGTGACGCATTGCTTCGACATGAGCCCCGAGAACGAGGCCGATCCCAAGCTGGCGAATCCGATCAACCAGCTCAACTGCGGGCTCCTGGCCGCGCAGCCTCCGGGCTACGACCTCGACCCGGCACAGTTGACCAAGGATTGGCAGGTCGACGACACCGCGGGGATCGTCTTCAAGGAGAGCAACACTGACGTTGCGATCTACCACGCGACGCCGATCTACTTCTACAAGGACGGCTTGTCGGGATTCGACAAGGGAGTCGAGGCCGTCAAGCGGTACCCGAACCGCTTCATCGGCGGCTACATCGCGATCGACCCCATCCACCCGGGTGCGCTCGATGAGATGGAGCGTCAGTTCGAAGAGTTGCCCTCGGTCATGGGCCTCAAGCTCTACCCGATCAGCTATTACGCGGGCAAGGTCGACGCGTGGCGCATGGACAACCCGGAGATCGCTTTCCCTCTGTATGAGAAGGCCCGCGAGCTCGGTATCAAGACTGTCGCCGTCCACAAGTCGCTGCCACTGGGCCCCGCACCGAGTGGGATGGCGCCCTTCGGCCCGGGTGACGTCGAGGGTGCCGCGTCGGCGTTCCCCGACCTCACGTTCGCGCTGGTGCACGGAGGTATGGCGTTCACCGAGGAGACGGCCTGGCTCTTGGCACGGTTCTCCAACATCTGGGTCAACATGGAGACGCTGAACATCATGCTCTCCAACCGCCCGCGGGTCTTCGCCCAGACTCTGGCCGGGCTCCTCAGCGTGGGTGGGGAGGAGATCCTCGACCGCATGTACTGGGCCAGTGGTGCGATGAACTGCCACCCGAACCTGAGCCTGCAGGCGTTCGTCGACTTCGAGTTCCCCGAGGACATCCTGGAGAACAACGGGGTCTTCCTCCCGATCCCGCAGATCACGCGCGCGCACAAGGAGAAGATCCTGCACGGCAACCTCGCGCGTCTGCACGGCCTCGACGTCGACGCGCTCAAGGCCAATATCGCCGATGACGAGTTCGCCAGGATCAAGGCCAATGGTCTGCCCGACCCGTACTCGACCACCCAGTTCGCGGGTGCCGTCAGGACTCCTTTCGGGGCGGGCAGTCGGTGAATTTCGCCGAGCGCGGATCGCTGATGTGGAACGAGATCGAGAGCGCCATCAACTCGATTCCCGATCCCTGCAGTGTCGCCGCGCATTCGCCGATGGGTCTGGTCGAGATGGGTCTGCTCGAGAAACTCGAGATCGACGATGGTGGTGAGGTCACCGTTCGGCTCCGGTTGACCTCACCCACCTGCCTGCAGGTCGGCTACTTCTCCCACGAGATCACCGAGCGCGTGGGTGTTCTTGAGGGCGTCACGTCGGTGGTCGTCACCAACGATCTGGGTTTGGACTGGACTCCTGACATGATCGCCCCCAAGGCGGCGGCTGCCCGTCACCTGAAACTACTGAGCATGGGCGCAACTCGTTGAGCCTGGAAACCCCGGAGGCTCCCATGTCCGACGCACGTTCCGCACAAGGCCCGCTCAGCGGTATCAAGGTTGTGGAGTTCGCGCAGGTCATCGCAGGCCCGTTGGCCGGCACATTGATGGCTGATCTGGGCGCCGATGTTGTGCATGTCGAGTCACCGGGTGCGGGCGACACTGCCCGTCAGATGGGGCCAACGAAGGACGGGCACTACCTGTGGTGGAAGGTGATCGGACGCAACAAGCGTTCTGTCACCCTCGACCTGCGCCAGCAGGCCGGGCTCGATCTCGCTCACCAGCTGGTGGCCTGGGCCGACGTTGTCATCGTCACCTTCCGCGCCGAGACGGTCGAGGCCTTCGGGCTCGACTGGCCGACGGTGTCGCGCATTAACCCCTCTGCGATCCTGCTGCAGATCTCGGGGTATGGCTCGAACACCTCGCTTCGCAACGAGCCAGGCCTGGGCAAGATGGGCGAGGCGCGCAGCGGAGTTGTGCAGTTGACGGGCTTCGCCGACGGGCCTCCGGTGCACACCGGGTTTTCCCACGGCGACGCCACCACCGGTCTCATGGGGGCGTTCGCGGTCACCTCGGCTCTGGTCAGGCGTGGCGCCGATCCTGAGCGCCGCGGCGAGTGGATCGACCTCGCACTCTTCGAGACCCTCTACCGCCTCATCGACTGGCGGGTGATCATTCACGACCAGCTCGGCACCGTTCCTGTGCGAGCCGGCAACTCACTCGCCGTCGCACCCGGGGCCGTGATCAACACCTTCCTGACGGCTGAGCAGGAATGGGTCACCGTCACCTCGGCTACTCCGCGGTCGGTGTTGAACATCGTGCGGTTGCTCGGGCTCCCCGCTGAGGACTACACCACCGTCGACCAGCAGCGCGCGGGTAGTCGTGAGCTCGATCGCCAGCTCGCCCTCTGGATCGGTGGGCACAAGACCGACGACGTGATTCGTGAGCTGGCCGCAGCAGGCGTGGTGGGTTCGAAGATCCTGACCATCGCGGACATCTTCGCCGACGAGACTTACCGTGAGCGCGAGGACATCGTGACTGTTCAGGATGCCGCGCTCGGGGAGGTGCGCATGCCGGCCGTGGTGCCTCGCTTCGAGCGCAACCCCGGCCGGGTGTGGCGCTCGGGTCCGGCACTCGGAGAGGACAACGATCTCGTCTACCGTGAGTGGCTGGGGATCTCTGCCGATGATGTCGAGCAGCTGTCCGCCGACAAGATCATCTGATCCTTCTCCGCCGCATCACCACCGAGCAATGAGGACGTAGTTCTAGATGACGAGCAGGCTTGCGCGAATTCGATCGATGCTTTTTATCCCGGCGAACAAGCCGCAGTTGGCACCCAAGGCCGTGGCTTGCGGCGCCGACGCGATCATCTGGGACCTCGAGGACGCCGTTCCCGAGGCCGAGAAGTCGCGGGCGCGCGAGCAGCTGCGGGAACATCTCGAAACGTCCGCGGATCTTCCTCTCAAGCAGTTCGTGAGGATCAACGGTCTCGACGGAGTCGGCGCCCTGCACGATCTCGCCGCGATCACCTGCCCCGCTCTCGCCGGTGTCCTCGTGCCGAAGGTCACCAGGCCGTCCGACGTCACTGTGGTGGCCACCTTGCTCTCGTGGTTCGAGGCCGAGGCCGGACTCGAGAACGGCAGCGTGTGCGTCGTCCCGGTTCTCGAGAGCGCTTCCGGTATGCGCCTGGCGTATGAGATCTCGTCGGCCTCGCCGCGTGTTGCCTATGTGGGCGGACTCGGCGTCGCCGGTGGCGACGTCGAGCGGGCACTCGGATTTCGATGGTCACGCGAAGGCACCGAGACCCTCATGATGCGCTCCAAGATCCTCCTCGATGCGCGCTCTGCGGGCACTCACAACCCCATCACCGGCATGTGGACCGACATCGGTGACCTCAGCGGCCTGCGGGAGTTCGCCCGTGAGAGTCGCGACCTCGGCTACGAGGGCATGCTCGCGATCCACCCCAGCCACGTTCCCGTGATCAACGAAGAGTTCGGCTATGGCGAGCACGAAATGCGGCGTGATATCCGACTGGTCGAGGCGATGCGAGTGGCGTCCGCAGAGGGCGACGGCAGCACCACCTTTGAGGGCCGGATGATCGACCATGCGATGTCGTTCGCGGCGGCCGAGCGCTTGCGCGCTTGGGGCAAGGCCGAGGAGGCCTAGCCGGACCTTGGAGGCCCGGCTTGTGGTCCTCACCATCGGTTCCGGGTCGCACTAGCCCATCTGCTAGTAGTGCGCGATCAGTCGCGAAGGCTACGGTGAGAGAGTGTCAACGTCATCTGAATCCGCGTCTTCCCACGGCAATGAGGGCAGCGACCTTCTCGATGTTCTCGTGGTGGGCGCCGGTTTCGGCGGCCTCTGCGCCATCTACCGGATGCGCGAATTGGGTTTCTCGGTTCGAGCGATCGATAGGGCCAGCGACGTCGGCGGCACCTGGTTCTGGAACCGCTACCCGGGTGCGCGCTGCGACACCGAGAGCATCGATTACTCCTTCTCCTTCTCAGAGGAGGTCCAGCAGGAGTGGAACTGGACCGAGCGGTACGCCGGGCAGCCCGAGATCCTGCGCTACCTGCAATTCGTCGCCGACAAGTTCGAGCTGCGGCGCCACGTGCAGTTCAACACCGTGGTCGACTCCATCATTTTCGACGACTCTTCACAGCTCTGGCGCGTCTCGACCCAGAGCGGCGAGACCATCGTCTCTCGCTACGTCATCATGGCCTCGGGTGTGCTCTCGCTGCCGAAGAAGGACGCCTTCCCAGGGCTCGAGTCCTTCCAGGGCGAGGTTCTTCACACGTCGAGTTGGCCAGCTGAGGGCGTCGACTTCTCGGGCAAGAGGGTGGCGGTCATCGGCACCGGTTCCACCGGCGTCCAGTCCATCCCGCTCATCGCGAAGGAGGCCGAGCAGCTGCTGGTCTTTCAGCGCACTGCCAACTGGTCGGTCCCGGCGGGAAACCGACCGCTGCGCCCGGGTGAGATGGATGAGCTGCGAAGTACCTATCCCGAACGTCGCGAGGCATCCAGGAACGCGCTGGCCGGGATGCCCGAGCAAACCAGCATGGGCTCGGCGTTGGACCACACCGATGAGGATCGGCGGCGTTTCTACGAGGCCGCGTGGGCCGACGGGGGTGGGCCGCGTTTCCTCCGCACCTTCAACGACATCAGCCGGAACCCTGCGGCAAACGACACAGCCGTCGCGTTCGTGAGCGAGAAGATCGCTCTTGCCGTCCACGATCCGGCGGTGGCCGCGTTGCTGACACCCAACGACCATCCGTTCGGGGCACGACGTTTGTGCGTCGACACCGACTACTTCGCGACGTACAACCGGCCTAATGTCAGGTTGATCAATGTCCGCGAAGCACCTATCCAGGAGTTCACTCCCAGCGGGCTGCGTACCGCCGACGCCGAGTACGAGTTCGACATGGTGGTGCTCGCGACAGGGTTCGATGCCCTCACCGGCCCCCTGCTCGCGCCCAACATCCAGGGGCGCCACGGTCAGTCACTTCGTGAGAAGTGGGCCCAGGGGCCGGTGACCTTCTTGGGTCTGATGGTCCACGGATTCCCGAACCTGTTCACTGTCGTCGGCCCCGGAAGCCCCTCGGCGCTAGGCAACACCGTCAACTCGATTGAACAGCACATCGGCGTGATCGGAACTGCCCTCGAGTTCGCGCGTCAGAAGGGCACCCCCGTCATCGAGGCCAGTGCGAAGGCGGAGTCGGAGTGGACGAAGCGGGTCGCTGAGCTCGCGGCACCGATGCTGCTCTCGACCACGCGGTCCTGGTACAACGGCGGCAACATCGACGGGAAGCCCAACGTGGTGCTGCTCTTCACCGGCGGCATGGGTCTGTACCGCACTATTTGCAATGAGGAGATTGCGGCCGGCTTCCCTGGCTTCGAGCTCTCGGCCTGAGCGCTAAGAAGCTCTCAGCGCTCGTGTGAGTTCCGCGACGATGAGTTTCATCGCGTCTGCCGCATCCGGAACCCGGGCGAACATCGACAGGAAGCCGTGAATCATCTGGGGGTATTCCCTTGTGGTGACGGGAACGCCAGCAGCGGCGAGCCTTTCGGCGAACGCGACACCCTCGTCGCGCAGGGGGTCGAAGCCGACGGTGATCAGGACCGCGGGCGGAAGGCCGGCGAGGTCGGCGATGAGTGCGGGCGAGGCATCGGGCGTTGCGCGATCCTCGGCATCGGGGATGTAGTGATCCCAGAACCATCGCATGTCGGCCGAGACCATCAGCAGACCGTCGACATCGAAGCGCCGGTAGGACTCAGTGTCCATCCGGTGGTCGGTCACGGGGTAAACGAGTACCTGCAGGTCGATCGGCTCGTTGCCGCGGTCGCGTGCGCGTCGGGCGGCCCCGATCACGAGGTTCGCACCGGCGCTGTCACCCACCAGCGCGAGCGGGCGACCTTTCGCGTACACGCGTGACACCCATGAGACCACGGCATCGGCGTCGTCGATGGCGGCGGGGAAGCGATGCTCGGGGGCGAGGCGGTAGCCGACACTGATCACCTCGTGGCCGCTCTCACGTGCCAAATACCGGCAGAGACCGTCGGATTCGTCGATACCGCCGATGACCCAGCCGCCGCCGTGGATGTAGACGATCACTCCGCCACCGCTGCCCTCACTGGCGTAGGAGCGCACGGGCACGCCTCCCCATGCGGTGGGGACGACGAAGGATGTGACGGTCTCGACCTCGGGGCCGGGTGGCAGGTTCTTGCGCATCTCGCGGATCCGGTCACGGAGTTCGTTGACGCCGCTGGCGTAGATCTGGGGCACGTCGGCGTCGAGAAGTCCCTGGAGGACTTCGCGCATGTGTGGGTCCGAGGGCCAGTCCCGGGATGAGTGATCTTCGTTCATGACCTGTGACCTCCACGCGATGGTGCTCGGCGAACGCGATCAGTGGATCCCGAGCCGGATAGTCCACTGCCCGCGCACACTACGGGGCCGACGGCGGACAAGGGAACTCACGGAGCCGCCAGTTCATTCCGGCCCGTGGTCATCATTGGTGACGGCAGGGGACGCCCTTAGGACGTGCGCGCGCGCGTGTGCGATGGCCTCGGGAGTGGTGGCAAAGACGTGTCGCGCGTGCGCCAGCTGCTCGAAGACACCTAGGCGGGTGAGCACACGCTCATGGTCGGGCCTGACGCCGGAGAGAAGCACCGTGATCTCTCGCGCCTCCAGGCGCGCGATCGTGTCGGCGAGCACCGAGGCACCGGTCGCGTCCAGTGTGGCGACGCGCGACATCCTCAGCACGACCACCCGGACGTCGGATACCTCCGACAGCGCGAGCAGGAACGAGTGGGCCGCGCCGAAGAACAGCGACCCCTCGAGGCGGTAGGCCACGATGTGGTCGGCCAGGAGCGAGGTCTCCTCGGCGTTGTGGTCGGCCTCGTCGCTGGGGATCGCGATTTCCTGCAGCCGTGCGGATCGGGCCACTTGCTGGAGTGCGAAGAAGCCCGCGACGACGAGGCCGAGGATCACTGCGGTGACGAGATCGAACGTCACGGTGGCGACGGTCGTGAGCACGAGCACGACGGCGTCGCCCCTTGTCGATCGCAGAAGCGCATGAACACTCGACACTTCGATCATGAGCGCCGCTGTGGCCAGCAGCACTCCCGCCAAGGCGGCCAGCGGGATATTGGCGACCGCGGGAGCTAACGCGATCATCACGACGAGCAGGACGATCGCGTGAAATCCGGCCGACAGGCGAGACCGTGCCCCTGAACGCACGTTCACGGCCGTGCGCGCGATCGCGGCGGTTGCGGGCATTCCGCCGACGAACGGTACGACGAGGTTCGCGAGCCCTTGCCCGAACAGTTCCTTGTCCGAGTCGTGCCGTTCGCCGACGCTCATGCCGTCCGCGACGGTTGCCGAGAGCAGGCTTTCGAGAGCCCCCAACGCGGCAACGGCCACTGCGGGCAGCAGCAGGCTCGTGAGTGATGACCACTCCACATGGGGCATCGAGGGTGTGGGCAGACCTGCAGGGATGGCCCCGATCATGGGAATTGTCAGGTGCGACGTAGCTACGACTATGGCGGCAATGATCACGGCCGGCAGCGACATCGGCCATGTCGGTCGAAATCTCACCGCCACCAACATGGTGATCGCTACACCTGCGGCGATCGCGGGCTCGGCCCAGTGTGGATGGGCGAACCACAGTCGTAGCGAGTCGAATGCGATGACGGCGACCTTCTCTCCTGCGCCCTTCACCCCCAACGCGGCCGGCACTTGCTGCAGGCCGATGACCAGGGCGATGCCGATGGTGAAGCCTTCGACCACCGGCAGCGGGATGTAGCGCATGTACTTGCCTGCACCGGAGTACGCCAGCCCCAAGAGAACGATCCCGGACATGAGGCCCACGACGAGCACGGACGAGGCGCCGAATTGCGCGACGATCGGGACGAGAACCACGGTCATCGCACCGGTCGGCCCCGACACCTGCAGGTTGCTCCCCCCGAACGCGGCCGCGACGATCCCCGCCACAACCGCCGTCACCAGGCCTGCACCGGCCCCAAGTCCGGACGTGATGCCGAATGCAAGTGCGAGGGGGAGGGCGACGACCGCGACGGTGAGCCCGGCGAGCAGATCCCGACGGGGGCTGCGTCGCACCGACATCAGTTCGGGGCGGCCCGGGAGCAGTGTCCGGGTGCGAGCCCATGAGCTGGCGGCCCAGATGCCCATGGCCCGCGACGTGGCGCGGCCCCATGATCGTGAGGGCGCGCCACCGGGATTCATCGCTTAGCTCGGCCCGGGGGTTTCAGGTCGCGCTTGAGCTGCGCCTGCCCGTCGAGGACGCCGCGCAGAATGGCCCGGGCATCGCGGAGCAGGTCGCGTACCTCGGGCACGATCACGGAGTAGACAACCTCGCCGGCTACGCGTCGCTGCGCGACTAATCCGGCACGTCGCAGGATGGCCAATTGCTGCGACAAGCTGCTCGGCTCGACGGCAATCTCTGACAGGAGTTCGTGCACGGCGTGGTCGCGCTCACTGAGCAGTTCGAGAATGCGGATCCGGGCAGGGTGCCCCAGTGTGCGGAAGAACTCCGCCTTGGCCTGATAGAGCGGGACGGTCATGGAGATCCTCCGGGGGGCGCGGACGCGAGATACCCATATTCGCACATGCAGAAGTAATCAAGTCTGCGCCTGGCTGTGGATCAAGGTGGGGACAACCTGGGGACTGCCTTCGTAATCCGGAGGACAAGTTGTGTACATCCTGTGGGCGAAAATATTGGTCCTGATTCTTTTGCCAAACCCCTTGTGCCCCTTGGCCAATCAGGACTAGAACTAGCCCTACGCCAGGAACGAGGGGCGGGCCACTCGGAGGCAACTCCGGCGGCGGAAGATCGGGAAACCGGTCTGACGGCGAGGCCCATCACGAGAACCTGGGAACGTCGAGAGCGATCGGCGGGCCATTCGGAGGCAACTCCGGCGGTGTCAGATCGGGAAACCGATGTGGCGGCGAGGCCCGGCGTGAGTTAGCGGCGGCGCCGAAGTGATCGTCAGGTGCGTTCGGAGGCAACTCCGGCGACAGGAACCAGGCAACTGGGAAACGTCGAGTGCCGACGTGAGCGAGGCAGCACGATCGTCAGTGACTGCGCACGGGGCAACTCGGACGCGGGCCTTGCGGACGTGTAGCGGGGCCCCTCGATCTCATACATCGAGGGGCCCCGCGTTCGTGTTACAGCATGCCCGCTTGGGGGCTCCTCGCCCGTGCGACACGACGTAAGACCCCCGACGCGTCGCCGCCAGAGCCGACCCTGCCGGAACGCGGCCGTGCCACTGTCACTCCTTCGTGCCCCACTCGGCGGTAACCTCCCCGCATGTCGGACGATCAGAGCCCGCTGCGCGCGCAGCTCAACCGCATTGCCGCCCATGAGGCTCGGGTGCACATTGGCCCGCTGACCCACCTGATGCGGACCCTGGGCCGAACGGCGGGTTTCTCTGCGCTCTACCGTCGGATTGGTCCTGTGATCGACCCGCGTATTGCGCGGATTCGTGATGGCCGCCTGATGGCATCGCTCTACGGATTCCCCGTGCTCATCCTCGGTTCGACAGGTGCTCGCACCGGCCAGCCGCGATCATCCGCGCTGCTCTATATCCGCGACGGCGACGATGTCGTGCTCATTGGCACCAACTTCGGCCAGCCCCGGCACCCGGCCTGGACGGCGAACCTGATCGCCCAGCCCGAGGTGGTGGTCGATATCGGCCCTGAGCGCCTGCTCTGTCGAGCCGAACTCCTTGACGACGATGCGTGGCAGGCGTTGTTTCCTGCCTTCGTCGCGATCTACCCGGGCTACGCGAACTATCTCGAGCGGCGCGGGGGTCTGACCCCCCGCATGTTCCGGCTGCATCCCTACCTCTGACGAGTGCAGTCGTCGGGCGGGTGATGTGCCGAGCAGATCAGTGCGAGTTCTCGCACACGCCCGAGGCTGGCACCTGCATATTGCAGATGGCGCAGACCACGACGGGGCGCACGATCGCGGCGGCAGCGCGCTTGCGAGCGGAGGCTACGCGGGGCGTGAGTGCCGGGTGGCCACCACCCGTCGGGATCTCGGCGCCGAAGAAGCGGTAGCAACTCATCCGCTCGGTGGCGGCCAGGGGCTCGAGATCGACGGAAGGCTCGGCTCCCGTGAGGGCCACGACGTGCGCGAACCCTTCGCCGGCGGTCTCGTCCGTGCGCACGCACAGCGCGGTGAGCGCCGGCTCACCCTTGAGGCTGCCCTCGTCGGCGACGATGACGAGAACGGAGCCGAGCCAGTTGCGCATCTGGGAGCGGGTACGGACGCCGCTCCTGAGCTGCACCTGCTCGGCGAGGTCCTTGTAGGTGACGAAACCGTGGTACTTCTTCGCGGTCTCGATCAGCACCTCACGGGCGAAAGGCGCCCACTCGGCCTGAGCATCGATGAATTCGACGGCCGAGCCGTCGCCGACCCGCCACGTCCCGGGTCCGTCCACAGTCACAGTCATTATGTGACCAGCATACGAGCCTTCTTGGCCTTTGCTTTACCGCGCATTCCTCCACCCGTCGTCCGCAGGGCTGGTGGATGCGGGGGTTGTGCTGGAGTTGTGCTCAGCGGTGCTGGGGTTCTGCCTGATCGATGCTGGGATCTGGGTCCGTCAATCGGACGCAGACCCTCAGAAGGCCAGGGTGGCGCGCTGAGGGGCCTATGCCCGTATCCTCATGGGCGTGATGCGATCCGGGGCACCCCGTCCAGCCGGCACTCCTGGCACGGCGCCCTCCTGCGCCGGAGCGGGTGCGCCGCTGGTGCTCATCCGTCGCCGTCATGTCGACCTGTGCCGCTCCACCTCGATGGGCTGTCGCCACCACTGAGTCCTGTGGCGCGCATGTGGTCTCGCCCGCCCGCGCACCGGACACCCCCGCACCCTGCGCCCCCACCTGAGTTGGGGGCCGACCCCCAGTCCCCCAGATTCGATCGGCAGGCAGCACGATGCGTATCGCAGACGACGTCACAGCACTCATTGGCAACACCCCGCTCGTCCGCATCAACCGGATCACGGACGGAGCGGCCGGCCAGGTCGTGGCCAAGCTCGAGTTCTTCAACCCGGCCCACAGCGTCAAGGACCGCATCGGCCTCGCGATGATGGACGCGGCGCAGGCTGCGGGGCTCATCGGGCCCGACACCGTGGTGGTCGAGCCCACGAGTGGCAACACCGGAATCGCACTGGCCATGGTGTGCGCGGCGCGGGGTATCCCGATCGTGCTGACGATGCCCGAGACCATGAGCATCGAGCGACGGATCCTCCTGCGCGCCTACGGTGCCGAGCTGATCCTCACCCCCGGCCCCGACGGCATGGCTGGTGCGATCGCCAAGGCTCAGGAGCTCGTCAACTCCGACCCCAAGTACTTCATGCCCCATCAGTTCGAGAACCCGGCGAACCCGGCTGCCCACCGCCGCACGACGGCCGAGGAGATCTGGAACGACACCGACGGGGCCGTCGACATTCTTGTCGCCGGAGTCGGCACAGGCGGCACGATCACCGGAATCGGCCAGGCCCTCAAGGAGCGCAAGCCCTCGATCCAGATTGTGGCGGTCGAGCCAGCGGCATCGCCCGTGCTTTCCGGTGGGGTCAAGGGTCCTCACCCGATCCAGGGCATCGGAGCGGGCTTCGTGCCGCCCGTGCTCGATACGACGGTCTACGACGAGGTCATCGCAGTCTCCAATGAGGACTCTTTCGCGACCGCCCGGCGCGCGGCGACCGAGGAGGGCCTGCTCGTCGGCATCTCCTCCGGTGCTGCGCTGTGGGCAGCGGCCGAGGTCGCCCGCCGTCCCGAGAACGCGGGCAAGGTCATCGTGGTGATCATCGCGTCGTTCGGGGAGCGTTATCTGAGCACGGCCCTGTTCGCCGGCCTCGGCGACTGATCGAGGAATCCTCCTGAGGGGAGCGGCATCGTGCTCAAGCACATGAGGCGTGATGTGCGAGCGGTGATCGAGCGGGATCCGGCTGCCCGCAACGGCTGGGAGGTCGCCCTTCTCTACCCCGGGGTGCACGCGCTCTGGGCCCACCGCGCGAGCCACTGGATGTGGCACCACGGGGCGCAGTTCCCGGCGAGATGGCTCTCACAGTCCGCTCGCTGGGCGACGGGGATCGAGATCCACCCTGGGGCTCGGATCGGCGAACGCGTCTTTATCGATCACGGTGCGGCGGTGGTGATCGGGGAGACTGCCGAGATTGGTGATGACGTCACGATCTATCACGGCGTCACTCTCGGCGGCACCACGCTCGAGCACGGCAAGCGGCACCCGACGATCGGCGATCGCGTCGTCCTAGGCGCGGGTGCGAAGGTGCTGGGCAATCTCACGGTGGGCGACGGATCGCGTATCGGCGCGAACTCGGTGCTCGTGCGGTCGGTGGGTGAGAACTCGGTGGTGGTCGGGGTGCCCGGTCAGGTGATCTCCTCGGGGCGCGCGCCGAATTCCGCTCCGCTCGTCGAGGACGCGTCCTCGAACCCCGATCCGGTCTCGGCCACGCTCCAGGCCCTTCTCGCCCGCGTGGCTGCGCTCGAAACTCTGGTGTCCGGTCATGCCGAGCCCGCGAGTCTGCAGATGAACACCGTCGGCGTCTGGGAGACCTCGGACTTCTCGATCTGATGGGGGCCGCACCGTGATGAGGTCTTTCGTCGACGACGAGGGAACCGCGATCGAGCTCGATGCAGCCGTTCGGAGTGTCGTGAGCCTCGTCCCCTCGATCACCGAGGCGATCGCGCTGAGTGCACCCGGCGTCCTTGTCGGTGCCACCGATTGGTGCACCCATCCTGCGGATCTCAAGGTCACGCGCATCCGTGGCACAAAGAACCCGGACGTTGCCGCTGTTGCTGCTCTGTCGCCCGACCTCGTGGTCGCGAACGCCGAGGAGAACCGGGCGGTCGATATCGCGGAGATGCGGGCACTCGGGCTCCGGGTGTGGGTCACGGATATCCGAACCGTTGACGACGCACTGACCTCGCTCACTCGCCTGCTCACCGCACTCGGTGCTCCGCACCTGGGATGGCTCGATCTTGCGCGCGCGAACTGGGGTGCACTGGAAACGGTTGCGCCCAAACGTCTTCGAGCCGTGATCCCGATCTGGCGGCGGCCCTGGATGCACGTCGGTCGCGACACGTTCGCAGGCGACGTCCTTCGCCGCCTGGGCGTCGACAACGTGCTCGCCGACCATCCCGAGCGCTACCCGAAGATCGCCCTCGCCGACCTGCCGAGATTCGATCTCGTCGTGCTTCCGGACGAGCCCTACCTGTTCACCGCCGCCGATGGGCCGGAGGCTTTCGACGGCGCACCCTGCGCGCTCGTCAGCGGGCGGTCCCTCACTTGGTACGGGCCGGCACTCGTCGAGGCGCCCGCGGCTCTGCTTGCCTCGCTGCGCCGCACGACGTGAGCTAGCCCGGTGACCGAGCCCCCGGGAAATCAGGTGCGCGCTTGTCGAGGAATGCCGCGACACCCTCCGCGTACTCGGCGCTTGCGTAGGACTCCTCATACATGGCGAGCACATTGGCGTCCTCGGCCAGCTTGCCAGCGACGACGAGGTCGATCATCGCCTTGCCACCGCGCAGCGACACCCGCGCACGGGAGGCGATGACCCGGGCGATCGAGTCGGCGCGATCGATGACCTGCTCATCGGCGACAACCTCGTGTACGAGTCCGACGCGCAGTGCGTCGTCGGACGTCAGTGGCTCGGCGGTGAGCAAGATCCAGCGGGCCCACGCGGGGCCGACGACCTCGACGAGCCGAGCGGTGGACGACAGCGCGTACACCACACCGAGCTTGGCCGGCGTGACGGCGAACCGTGAGCTGGTGCCGCAGATCCGCAGATCACATGCGATGGCGATCTGAGTGCCACCGCCGATGGCGAAACCCTCAATGGCTGCGATGGTCGGTTTCGGGAAGGTGACGATCGCCCCCTCACCTGCTGCGAGGACTTCGCTGTAACGCTGCGCACCCGCCGAGTCCGCTCGTAACGTGCCGAACTCCGCAATATCGGCACCGGCGCTGAACGGACCGCCAGGCGTTCCGCGCATGACGACCACCTCGACGGCGTCGTCATCGGCCAGCGCGGGCATGAGCCGCGCGAAGCACTGCCACATCGCAAAGGAGATGGCATTGTGCTTGTCGGGCCGACGGAACTCCACGGTCGCGACACCCTCGTCGAAGGTGACTCCCATGTGCTCGGAGGCCTCACCCAGCGCGGCGTCGATGTCGGGGTTCATGCACTGATCCAACCAGAGGCGGGCCGGATCGCGGCTCGCCCGGGGCGCACCTGACTCTCACGGCAGCGCGCGTGAGCCCGGGTTGTCCTAGGCCTTGGTGCTGTGGCCGAGCAACTGGTATCTCTCGTCCACGAGCAGCACGCCGCCGAGATCCTCGATCTTCCCTTGGTAGAGGTTCGCGTGGTGGTAGCACAGCGCGAGACGCCCGGAGGGAAGCTGGACGAGCACATAGGCATGGGACACATGCGGCAGGCCAGGGCCGTGGCACGCGTCGCAGAACTCGTTGCCCAGCATGGAGATCGGCTGCTTCGCGACTGTCTCGCGCGAGGAGCGATCGTTCTCTCGTGTTGCGGTTGCCCACATGCCACTCACCTCACGACCGAGTCTAGGAGTCGATCCGGATCGAGGTGGGGTGAATGGTGAACCGGGCGATGAACGACGCGATGATCCGATGCGCGCCTAATGTGTGGTGTCGGCTTCGGTTGACGTCGCGTTGTCAGAGCCGATGAGCACGCATGAGCGTCGAGGAGTGTCCATGATCACGACCGCCGAACGACCGTCAAGGTCAGGCTCGGTGACGATCGATGCCTCTTATCTCTCACTGACATGCGGCGCTATTGGGGCTCTTGTCTACGGCCTGGGATGCCTGGCGGTCTGGATCACCCCCGAGGGCACGAGGCTTGCCTGGGGCCTTCAGGTCGTAGGTCCGCTGCTCGTCGCCGTGGGGCTATCGACCCAGCTCGAGCACATGGCCCGGCGGATCGGTTCGTGGGCGGTGCGGCTCGGAATCATCGGGCTCTTCGTGTGGGCCGTAAGTGGTGTCCCGTTCCTGATCAGCCCGGAGTCCTATGCCTCCCCGGGATGGAACCAGGTTCTCTACCTTGCGTGGTCAGCCGCATATCTGCTGTTCGCGCTGGCGCTGTTCCTTGTGCTGGGTCGCAAGGAGTCGCGACTAGAGCAGGGTGGGGCGACGGGCGACGCTGGCATCCACGCGTCCTTTAGCTCCCTCACCCTCGGGGCGGTGGGGTGGATGCTGTTTGGCCTGGGGTTTCTGGCCTATGCCGAAGATCTCGTCGGCACACGATTCGCCTGGGGCATGCAGGCCGCAGGGCCGATCCTGCTCGCCCTTGCGCTCGCGACGCACCTTGATCACCTCGCGCGCCGGCTCGGGGTTGCGGCCGTCACCGTGGCGATTGTCGGCGCTGGGGTATGGAGCCTGACAACCGTGGCATTCGTGTTCGATCCGCCATTGGCGCAGTCGGCCACATGGGGCCCACTGTGTTTCTGGGGCGTCTACGGAGCCGGCATCGTCCTCGGGGGCGTGAGCGGGGTGCTCGTGATCGCTCGAAAGGCGCGGGCTACTCGGGGGCGGCAGCAGCCGCCGCGATGATGTCGTCGAGGACAGACTGCCCGGGGGGCAGCGGCGCCTCGATGAACGGCAGCTCGCGAAGCCGCGCGAAGGCCCTGTCGATCAGGGTGTCCCGAAGTACGGGCGAGTGCGCGGATGTGATGCAACTTGCCTTGAGGTTGGCAATGGTGTCGATGGCGGCGTTGAACTTCTTGGGATCGACCTGTGGCAGCCATGCGCTGACACCGTCGAACGCACCGAAGCCCATGCCCTCGGCCCAGTCGTCGTAATTGAGGTCGTGGAGGTCCATATTCGCGTCGGGGATGCCGGTTGCGAAGGCGTCCACGGCCCAGTAGACGCCGGTGGAGGTGTCGAAGATGCCGTGCGTGCTGGGTGAATCGAAGATCGGCGGCCGGTGAACGCGAAGCGTGCGGTCGCCAATGTCGAATGACTCCCCATGCTCGACCCAGCGGCAGCGCTCGACGGGGAATTCGAAGAAGTTGGAGAACCGCTCCATGACAGCCCAGTCGCATACGAGCGTGGCGTTCGGGCAGGCGGTCATCACTTGCTCGAGATTGCCCACATGGTCGCTGTCCTCATGTGAGACGAAGATCCAGCGGACATCCTCGGGCTCGACGAGTGAGAAGACATCGCTCAGCCACTTCGTGCGGTTGGCGCGCGTGCCGGTGTCGATGATGATCGGCTCGCGGCCCTTGATGACCAGGGAATTGAGCTGGACGAAGAGCGGAACCCCGACGGCCTTCTGCACCGAGTGGATGACGAAAGTGTCGGGGGCGACTTGCTCCGGATCGATGTCGATCGTCGGGGCCTTGGGCTCGAATGCCATCGGTGGGCTCCTTCGGGTGGGGGTGTCGGGATGCTATTGGGTGGAGGTGACGGGCCGGGGGGATCGTGCCCACGAGCGCGTTCCTACCGCGTGATTCTAGGGTCGAAGGGTACCCGGAACCCTCGGCATCGACCGCTGGTATGACAGGTGGGCCCGCACGGTTGACCACCTGGCCGTTGACCACCTTCGCCTTGTGGTTACCAGCGACACGCCACCGGGATCGCGGGGTGGTCGATCGCGGGGTATTTCTTGTGGATCGGCTGAACGACTTCCTCTCCAAAGCGCTGGATCTGCTCGCGGACCATCTCCATGGGAGGTCCTCCCGCGACGCGGAACTGGATGGTGAAGTAGTCGACGCCGTAGTCTTCTGCGTACATCTCGAGTTGCTCGATGCACTGGGATGGCGATCCCATGATCATGTGACGGCCATGGCGTTCCGGCGTGATGTCGGCCTCGCTCTGGAACTCCGGGTGGTGGCTGAAGATCCCGTTTCTGAAGTAGAAGCGCATCTCTTCCTGGAAGTAGGAACCGACGGTGCGCGTGGCGTCCTCGAAGCTGTCGCCGACCCAGCCGTCGCGCATGAGGACGACGAACGGCTTCTTGCCGAGCTCTTCGGCGCGGTCCCGGTAGGTCTGCACCTGGCGGTCCCACACGTCCTTGCGTAACGGGAACGGGTCGCACGTCCAACTTGTTCCGTACTCAGCGCATCGCTGGATCGCGACGTCAGTTGCCTGCCCACCGCCCCAGATCGGCCACCCACCCTCTTGAAAGGGCCCCGGCGCCAAGATGCCATCTTCGACCTGCCAGAACTCACCGTCGAAACTGAACCGCTCGCCCGTGAAAGCTAGCTCCCAGATTCGCAGCGACTCCTTGAACCGCCCGAGCAGGCGTTCCTGCGGAATGCCGAACTGCTTCCAGTAGCCAGTGTGGTACCCGCGCGAGAGGGTAGTGAAGAGCCGACCGCGAGAGAGGTTGTCGATCACCGCGAACTGCTCGGCCGATTTCATCGGGTGGAACAAGGTGGCGACGAAGGTGAAACTGCCGATCGCGACTCGCTCAGTCTCTCGGGCCAGGATCGTGAGCAACTGCTCCGGGCCCGGGAGGATCGTCTCGGTCCGGCCATGGCGATCGGGCACTTGGATGCCGTGAAAACCAGCGCGCTCGGCGATGATGCACTCTTCGATCATCGCGTCCATGGCGTCTGCCGCTGCCTGTGGTGATGGCATCGGAGGGTTGTAGCCGTTCGTGTTCAGGTCCATTGCTAGGCCGATGCGCACTCTGATCCCCTTGTTGTGTGTGGGACGGATGTTCTTGGTAGCGAGGGTCAGGCCCGTTGGCCGCCGTCGACGAGGAAGTGACCGCCGGTGATGTAGCTCGAGCGGTCGGACATGAGGAACCACACCATCTGCGCGATTTCCGAGGAGTTGGCGTAGCGGCCCAGAGGCACGGTTGCCTCGAACAACTCACGCGCCTGTGCGCGTCCCCCGAACGCGTCCTCGATCGCGCCCATCATCGATCCGTCGACTGGTCCTGGGCAGACACAGTTGACCCGGATGCCCCGGTCCGAGACTTCCTTGGCCACGGAACGCACAAGCCCGAGAACCGCGTGCTTGGAGGCCACATACGGTGCAAGCCCAGCCGTTCCGAAGACGCTCCCAGTACTTCCTGTTGCCACGATGGCTCCGCCACGGCCCATGTGCGGGATCGCGTGCTTGAGGGTCAGATAGACGCCGGTCACGTTCACCGCGAGCACGCGTGCGAAGTCGTCGTCGTCGTGTTCCTCGATGGACCCGATCGCACCGAGTACGCCGGCGTTGGCGAACACTCCGTCAATGCGACCCCCGCCCAACGAGGCGGCGGCGGCCATGAACTGGCTGCTGTCCGTCGCGGATATCACGTCCGCGGCGAGCCCACTAGCCTGAGCTCCGCTGGAGGTCAGTTCGGCCACCACCCGATCGACGTCCGGCTGTAGGCGATCGACAATCACCACATGCGCACCTTCCGCGCCCAACACACGCGCGGTGGCCGCGCCGATCTCGCCCGCGCCGCCCGTGATGACGACGAGCTTTCCCTGAAGTGATGTCTGTGCCACAGCTTCTCCCTTGGTGCCCTTCGACGTGGACGATCAGGCGGCGGTGTAGCCACCGTCAACGGTGAGAGCTGCCCCCGTCATGAACGAGGAAGCGTCAGCTGCCAACCACAGGATGGCGTTCGCGATGTCCTGTGATGTTCCGAGGCGGCCCACAGGGTGGGACGCCTCGATGAGTCGGAGCTCCTCGACGCCATCGGCACTCTGGTCAAGGTGCCGACGAACCATCGGGGTATCGATGAATCCGGGGCAGATGGCATTCGCACGTAGGCCTTGTCGTGCGTACTCGAGCGCCATGGACCTCGTGAGACCTAGGACCCCTGCCTTCGATGCGGTGTACGCGGACGCCCCCGCGTTTCCGACGTGGCCCATGACGCTCGAGATATTGATGATCGACCCGCCGCCGTCGAGCATGGCGGGGATACACGCGCGACAGACATTGAACGTGCCCGTCAAGTTGACCCCGAGGGTCAGCTCCCAGTCCCTATCCGACATCAGGTGCACGGGGGTCGGCTCGTCAGCGGTGATACCGACGCCCGCGCAGTTCACCACGATGTCAATCCGGCCGAACTCGTCAATGACCGACTGCACGAAGGCGCCGACAGCGAGGGGATCGCGCACCTCGACGTTACCCGTCAGGTTGGGATGCGCCTTCCCGCTGAGGGCTGAAATGTCGCAGCCGCGAACGTGCGCACCAGCCTCGCTGAGGGTCTCGAGGGCGGTGGCTCCGATGCCGCTGGCGGCACCCGTGATGATCGCGACCTTGTCCGACAGAACGAAGGGCTGGACCGGGGCGCGTAATGGACGTCCATCGGAAGTCACTCGGGTTTACCTCGAGACTCTATGGATGGCAGCGGTCCGCTGGGGTCGAGCACTGCGTCCACCTGAAGGCCGAGACCACTCTCGAGGGATACCCCGAAGCGCTCATGCACCCAACCGGCGTCCTGCCGCATGTCCGCCCACTCCTGGGTGGTCGTCGCCTTCTCGAAGTCCGCGCGCGACTCGAAGTGCATCTCCGCGACACGGTAGAAGGCGGACGGGGTCGTCTCGAAGCCATCCGAGGTGCGCGTGAGAACGAGCCTGAGTGCGCCCGGTACCCGGGCCGCGAAGGGGACGTGCACGTCGTTGTAGTACTTCTCGAATTCCACGATGTCTGTGGGCGTGGACCAAGTCGAAACCGCCTTGTAGACCATGAATGTGCCTTCCTGGATCAGGGGAGCGACCCCGCCATTCGGGGTATCGCGGATTTAGAAGTACTTCCAGAGCTCAGTCGCCGGAGGGAAGTTGTCCCGTGGGAAGGTCGCCACCGCCCGGCCTGACTGGACGACCACCACCCGATGCGCGACCTTGAGCGCATCGGCAAGGTTCTGTTCGACGAGCACCACCGCGGTCGAGGTTGAGGCGACCAGGGTTTCGAGGACTTTGAAGATCGTCCCGACGATGGCGGGACCGAGCCCGGTGGAGGGCTCATCAAGGAGCAGGACGGATGGGCGCCTCGTCAGTGCCAGCGCGATCGCCAGCATCTGTCGTTGGCCTCCGCTCATCGACCCTGCAACCTGGCCACTGCGGTCCTCGAGGACGGTCGCGAAGAGTGCCCGCATTTCGGCTTCGACATGCGCCCAGCCATCAGGATCTTTGGCCTCGGCGTAGACCTGGACGGCATCGAGGTTTTCGCGCACTGTCAGGGTGGGGAACAGGCCCGCAACCCCTTCCGGCACCAACCCCAGTCCACCGCGTGCCCGTGCCGATGCGCTCATCCCTCGCAGATCCCGACCGGACTGAAAGGTTGAGCCCTCCGATGGCGTCTTGAGTCCGGCGGCCACCCGCAGCGCCGTAGTCTTTCCGGCGCCGTTGTGGCCGACCACTGCGACGAGCTCACCGGGTTGCACATGCAGATCGAGCCCGTTGAGGACCTTCCGGGCGCCGTAGCCAGCGGTCAGTGAGCGCAGCTCGAGCGCGGGAGGTTCAGGCGATGCCAAGGTAGGCCTCCGCGAGACTTGAGTGGTTGAAGACTTCGTCCGACGTCCCGGAGGCGAGGATCTTGCCTTGCGCCAGGAACACGACCCGGTCGGCGATGCGCCGGACCATCTCGGTGTTGTGCTCGACGAAGCAGATGGTCAGGCCATCACTTGCGAGGTGGGTGATCGCGTCTGTGAGCACCTCACGGCCGTCGTGATCAAGCCCTGATGCTGGCTCGTCGAGCATGAGAACTCTGGGGCGCAACGCCAAGAGCCTTGCTATGGCAACGAGTTTCTGTTGTGCGAACCCGAGGGACCCACATTCCTGGTCGGCGAGCTGGGCGATCGAAAGGTAGTCGAGCAACTCCATCGCGGTCGCTCGAAGCTCGCGGTTGAGCCTGAACTGGTGGAACGGCCGCACCATCGTGTGGATGAGGCCGGACGAGGACTGTGGCTGTGCATAGACCATCACGTTGGCGAGCACGGTCATTGACGGGAAGAGTCGAACATCCTGGAAGCCCCGTGCGACACCCTGTTGCGCGACGAGGTGCGGTGGGCTCCCGGTGAAGTCCATGCCGTTGATGTGGACGGAACCCGCATCGGGGGTTAGTTGCCCGCAGATCAGATTGAAGAGCGTGCTCTTCCCGGCGCCGTTGGGTCCGATCAGGGCAGTGACACCGGCGCCATCGATAGAGATGTCGACATTGTCGACGGCGACGAATCCGCCGAACGACTTGGTAAGTCCGACTGCGTCGATCCGCCCGCCTTGGAGTCCTGTGAGTAGGCCGGTCATCGCTGCGCTCCAGTCGGAAGACGGCCGGAATCGTCGCTGGCCGTTGTGTCTGTGCCGACGTGGGACGCTCGTCGACGGGCCATGTTCTTCCATCCCAGAGCAATACCGCCGGTGAGCCCTGACGGCATGGTCAGAACGACGAGGAGTAGCAGCGCCCCGAAGATCGCCTGTTGTAGGAACGCTGCCGTCGTGAGCGGCAGGTGGGTGTACGTGAGAACGTACGGAACGCCAACGAAGATCAGCGCGCCAACGAGGCCGCCAGCGAGACGTCCTGCGCCACCCATCACCACCATCGCGAGCAGGGAGACCGATAGGCCCAGGCTGTAATCGCCCACCTGCGCGACCCCGATCGACCCGACGAAGAGTGGCCCGGCGATCGCCGCGAAAGTGCCGCCCAGAACGAATGCCACCAACTTCATTCGCCGCACGTTGAATCCCGCGGCCTCGACCGCGGACTCCTCGTCTCCGACGGCCCGAAGCAGCCGACCCCAGGGGGATCTCACCAAGAGTGCCGTTGCCAGGTAGAGGGCCACGGTGATGATCACGGCGAGGATGGCCATCTGGCTCAACGACGAAGGGGTCCAGCCGAAGATCGACGGGAGTGGGAGACCGAAGGCACCTGACGCACCGCCACTGATGGACGATGAGTTGAAGATTGCCTGCATGCCGATGATTTGGACACCGAAAGAAATGACGACGAAGTAGTCGCCACGGACTCGTAGTGAGATCACTCCGATGAGAAGGCTCACCAGGCAGGCGGCGGCGATGCCAATCGCCCACGCTGTGATCAGGCTGGTGGTTCCCAGTGTCTTGACGCAGAAGGAGTAACTGAATGCGCCAAGAGCGAGCATGAGCCCCTGATTGACCGAGAAGATCTTGGTGTACCCGACGATGAAGTCAAGCCCGAGGGCCACCACGGCGAACACGGCGAACTGGATCAGGAGGGCGAGATAGACCTCGTTCATGTGGCACGAACCCGGAGGAAGCCACCTGTCGGGCGGATCACGATGTACACCATGGCCAGAGCGAACACGATCGTGCTCGACCATTGCCCGGGGAGAATCGCTGCCGCCAGCCCACCGACTGCGCCGACCGCGAGACCCGCGATGCCCGTCTGCACCAGATTGTCGACGCCGCCCAACATCATCGCGAGGACACCGAAGAGCGTCAGCGGGAGGCTTCCCGCGAAAGTGACGCTGCTGTTCATTCCGTTGACGGCGAAGGCCACGATCGAGATCCCACCCATCGCGGCACACATCAGTGTCGAGATGAGGAGGACGCGGATACCGACGAGCTCGGCCTGCTCCGGGTTGCCGATCAGGGCCCGCGTTTGTCGCCCAGCGCGAGTCTTTGCGAAGTAGAACGAAATCGCTGCGGCGACCAGCACGAACAGGGCGAGGCTCGCGACGTGGAGTCCGCTCAGCTTGAGCCCGAGCACTTCTGACTGGCGGGTGAAGCCCATGACGGAGAACTTGCGATCGTCGGGGCCTGCCACGATCGCGACCACCGCTTCGATCACCATGAAAGCACCGAGCGATGCGATGAAGGTGATGCCGGCAGAGGCCCCACGCCGGATCAGCGGTCGGTACAGCGCCAGAAAGGCCGCAGCTGTGACGACGGCCGCGACTGCCGCTCCGGCGATGATGCCGAGGGTGATCGCCGTCCAGGATCCTGATGTGCCGGACACGGCGACAGCCACGACCGCGCCGAGTGTGCCGATGGCGGCGAAGGAGATATGGAAGACCTTTGTGATGCGATACAGCACACCGAAGGTCATTCCGGCGATCCCGTACACGCACCCGAGGATCAGCCCGTTCACTACAGCGTTCAGCGTGATGTTCACTGTCGAATCCCAGCGAGTGTGGGGACCGTGTCCCCCTCGCTCGAGGCGAGGGGGACACGGCGGAGGCCAATGCGATCAGGTCGTTTTGAGCCCGGTCGCAATCTCAGTTGACTTGCCGCCCTCGACCTTGATGACTGCGGCATCCTGAGCAGCGATGTGTCGAGAGCTGAACGAGGTGTCACCTCCATCGACGGCGAACGTCTGGCTGGGGTCGTTGAACAGGGCCTGCAAGTTCTCGCCCGTGATCTCCTTGCCCGCTTCGATGAGCTTGCCGACAGCGGCCCCGATGATGCGACCGAGGTTGTAGTTCTGGACCGCGAGGAAATCGGGCTCCGCACCGTAGACGGCCTTGTAGGAGTCCTTCAGTGCCTGCGTTGCGCCCTTGGCGGGGTTGGCGTAGTAGATCGGGAAGGACACGGTGCTCGCGGACTTGGTGCCGACCACGGCGCCGTCGTTGCTGAGGAACGGGATCTTCAGGCTGCGCTGTTCCAACTGCGTGAGGATCAGTTCGAGCGTGGTACCTCCCGCAGCTACATACAGGGCGTCAGGGTTCGACGCGAGCAGCTTGTCGAGCACGGGTCCCGCGTCGGTTGCGTCGAAGGCAATGAACTCAATCGGCGGAGCTTCCCCCGATAGGTCCGTCCAGATGGTCTTAAAGGCCTCGGCGGTTGACTGCGGGTAGTTGGTATCGATCAGAACTGAGACTTTCTTGATCCCCAACGTGTCGTGGGCGTAGGTCATCATCGCCTTGCCGCCCTGCTCGACCATGAACGCGTCGTTGAACAACCACGTGTTGCCGGCGAGGTCAGGGGTGTTTCCGCCGCCGTTAAGCAGCGGGACCTTGTACTGCTCAGCGATGGGCAACTGTGCCATCGGAGGTGCCGAGTAAGCCGTGACGACGACCTTCGCTCCGTCCTGGCCCATGAGCTGCCGCGCTTCGGTGACCGCGGGACCAGCCTGTGCCTGGGAGTCCATCGACTTAAGGTTGAACTTCACGTTCTTGAGCAGGCCCTCGGCGTCCTTGAGACCAAGTTGCAGGCCCTCGAGCATCGACTTGCCGTAGGCGGCTCCCGTGCCGGTGAGTGGCAGGGTGGAACCGATGGTGATCTCCTGCGTCGTAGCGGCGCTGGACTCCGAAGGACTCGCTGCTGAACTGCTGGCCGGGGCCTCAGCGCCCGTGCTGCTGCAGGCCGTGAGAACGATGGCGCTCGTGGCGAGCGCTGCTCCTATCAGGGTCTTTCGGGCGCGGATCCGAAGTGCCATGTGCGTGCCTCCTGGCGTATGCGTGTCGTCGGCCTCGGACCTGTGCCGTGGGCCGGATGCGATAGCGCAAAACGTTAGGTGGCATGCAAACTCGCGCCCCGATCGAACTGGACATGATCGGGTCATGTGCGGTGGATGTACGGGACATGCCCGGAGGCATGTACTGGCTATGTTCGTCGCATCGAGCAGGTTTAGGAGAGCCTTCCTCCGTCGACGACGAGGGCCGAACCGGTGATGAAACTGGCCTCGTCGCTGAAGAGGAACATCACTGCGGCCGCCACCTCTGCGGGATCCGAGTACCGAATCGCGGTGGCCTCGACTGAGTCATCGGGTCGGGTCAGGCCTCGCTGAGTATTGAGGCTGGCCATCATGCGTCCCTCGATCGGGCCGGGGCTCACCGCGCAGATGCGGATCCCGCGTTCCTGGTTCTCAAGTGACACCGTCCGCGTGAGGCCGAGAACGGCGTGCTTGGAGGCGATATAAGGCGCGAGGTTGGCCGCGCCGCGGTGCCCGGCGGTGCTGCAGGTGTTGACGATCACGGCGCCCCGGGTCATGTAGCGCAGCACATGGCTCATACCGAGGAACACCCCGCGCACATTGACGGCCATCACGCGGTCGAAGTCCTCGATCCGCTGGTCCTCGATGGGCGCGGCCACGCCTTCGATCCCGGCGTTGTTGAAGAACAGGGCGATCTCACCCGTTCCGAGGGCGCGTGCTGCGTCGACATAGCTCGCGACGTCAGCGTCGACCGAGACGTCGGCGACATGGGTGGCCACCCGGCCGGCGGTGGTGCCCAGTGAGGCGAGTGTCTTCTCCAGGGCGGCGGGGTCGCGATCGACCAGAAGTACGTGGGCACCCGCCGCAGCGAGGCGGGCTGCGACCTCACGTCCGAGCACACCGCCAGCACCGGTGACGATCGCGGTGCGTCCCTCGAAGGTGCCGCTGGTCGCGGTAGTCATGATGCGACTCGAGACGAGAGCAGTGAGGAACGTACGAATGCGCCGATCTGTGACATGGACTTGGCCGCCTCTGGAAGGAAGGGAAACAGGGTCCAAATATGGACCATGTCCGGCTCCAAGACCACTACCGCCGAGCCACCTGCGGCGCGCACGCGCTCCCCGAGAACGACCGAGCCATCGCGCAGCACTTCGGAGTCACTCGCGAGTAGGAGCAACGGCGGCAGGTCGTGGTGGTCGCCATAGAGGGGTGACGCCAGTGGTGTCTGCTTGGGATCGAGGTCGCCGATGTAGACCTTGCCCACCTCGACAACCATGTGCCGATCGATGAGCGGGTCGCGCGCGCTGTTGGTATCGAAAGACGCGGTCTCGCCAGCGAGGTCCATGTTTCCGCAGATCGAGACCCCGGCCGCGGGTGGTGAGATGCGCTCGTCGCGAATCAGCATCAATGCTGCGATCACCATGGCACCGCCTACGGAGTCACCGGTGAGAACGATGTTGGTGGAGGGGTAGTCGGCGAGCAACGCCTGATAGGACGCCACCGCATCCTCGATGGGCGCCGGGTACATGAACTCCGGAGCAAGTCGGTAATCGATCACGATGACGGGCGTACCCGTTGCGGCCGACAGGCGGTAGGCGAACTCGCGGTAACCCTTGGCAGACCCTTCTACGTATCCGCCGCTGTGGAAGTGGAGAACCACGTTGGTGGGATCGCTGCCCGGAGCGGTGATCCGAAGTGCAGGCACGCCACCCAGATTTAGGGGGACGACGTCAGCATCCGTCGGAAGCACGAAGTCGGCGCACAGTGCCTCGAACCCTTCTCGCCATTGCGATATCGGGGCTCCGACGGGAGGCGTCGCAGCGACGAACATCTGGACTGCCCTGTCGTGCGGGCTCGTCGTGGGCACCGTCATGATCGTCCATCCTTCGAGGGTCACGAGCGGATTTGTGGGCAAGTAGAGGGAAGGTGAATTGGTCGATCTTCGCCGCCTGCAGCCGCTTACAAGCGGGCGCGGGCGGGTTCGAGCGCTCCCGAGGTGCTAGGAGACGGAGTACTCGTCCGCTGGGGCAAATGTCGTGTGCTCACGCAAGGCGTTGCGCGCGGCCCGCACCTGCGAGGGCCGCTCATGTGATCCTGTGAGGAGGCCGAGTTTGTCGGCCTTGGCGATGGCCTGGTCGCGAGACTCGACGCGGAGTCCGCGGGTGATTCGGTGCATTTCCTGCTTGATCGTGGAAAGTGAGAAGCCCAGGGCTCCGGCGATGGCCGGCCCGCTCTTGCCGGCTGCGGCCAATAGCAGAATGCTGCTTTGGCGTGGGGTGAGTGACCACGCCTCGTCTGCGGAGTCCCATCGGGTCATTCGCGGCATGTCGATCTTCGACTCCGGATCCGCCAGCCACAGGGCCAACGCGGCCCCCAGTGCGAGGAGGAACTGGACCTGCCAGGGCGACAACGTGACGACACCACGGCACTTGAAGCCGAGTGTTCCCACGGGGTATCCGCCGCGGATGATGGGCACGATGAACAGCGTGCCCCCGTGCCCCCGGACCTCGAGGCCGTCGAGGATCTCGGAGTCCAACGCGACCAGCGTCGGAAACTCGAGCGCGAGGTCTGTGGGTTGGGCTTGGATCAATTCGACATTGAGGTACGAGCGGCTGAGCGGGATATCGACACCCAGAGGAATGGTCCGGTAGCGGTCGGCCTCGGCTGCGGACATACCGCACATGCCGACCATCACGAGAGTGCGTTCATCGTCGGGGAGGTGGATCGACCCGAACTCGGTGTCGAAGCTCGCAAGTGGCCCGCGCAGACATGCGGCGAGTGCCTGGTCGGGGCTCGGACGCGAGGCAAGGTAGGTCAAGAAGGTCGAGAGTCCGCGAACCGAATCCATGCCGATTGCCCTTCGACGTCCCACCGCGTGGTGCAACTTGGGTTGCACATTCGGGGGATTCGCGCTGGTGCTTCTCGCACTATGGCGCTTCGGGGAGGGCTTTGGCTAGGGGGTGGGCGGTCGAGTGCCGCGGATGACGGCCACCACGTCCATGAAGTCCAGGCCGGCCACGAGGGCCGACCTGGACTTCGGGATCAGACGAGGTCGAACCGGTCGAGGTTCATAACCTTGACCCAGGCGGCGACGAAGTCGCTCACGAACTTGCTCTGCGAGTCATCGCTC
>WLRQ01000032.1 GCA_009697815.1 Actinomycetota bacterium | reverse complement strand
GGGGGTGGCACCGGACTTGCGCCGCCAGCCTAACGACGTTGAGATCATGCCCGCGTGGCAACCACTCCCGGGGCGTGAGCCGCGTGATCGACCGCCATCCGTCATCTGCGACGATGCGGCCATGGGCGCACTGCGCGAGGTGACGGTCGGGGTCGGGGCCGCGAGCCTGGGCTTCAGCAGCCCCGACGGCACACGTGACACGCCGCTCGACCTCGGTGAGCACCACCCCGCAGCCGCTGGCCTCGTACGGATCCGGCTCGTGCTCGACGGGGATCGCATCGTGTCAGCTGAGCCGCGAATCGGTTTCATGCACCGAGGCGCCGAGAAGTTGTTCGAAGTGCGCGACTACCGCCAGGCCGTCGTCCTGGCCAACAGGCACGACTGGCTCTCCGCGTTCTGCAATGAGCTCGGCATCGTGCTCGCCGTCGAACGCATGCTCGGCATGGAGATCCCCGAGCGAGCGACCTGGGCCCGCACGCTCCTGGCAGAGCTGAACCGGGTGCTCAACCACCTGGCCTTCCTGGGCGCCTACCCACTCGACAGCGGGGCGATCACCCCGGCGTACTACGCCTACCACGAGCGCGAGGCGATCCAACGCGTCATGGAGGAGGCCTCCGGCGGCCGGATGCACTACATGGCCAACCGCGTCGGTGGACTTCGCGAGGACCTCCCGGAGGGATGGCTCGGGCGCGCGCGCTCAGCCCTCGACACGGTCCGTGCCGGCCTGTCGCCGCTGGAGACACTTATCGGCGCAGATTCGCAGTTCGCCGAACGCACTCGCGGCATCGGAGTGCTGACCCGTGAGCAGGTTGAGCAGTACGGAGTGTCCGGCCCGATCGCGCGCGCCTCGGGCGTGGACATGGACCTGCGGCGCGACGAGCCCTACCTCGCCTACGCCGAACTAACACGACTCGGGGCACTGCGCATCGTGACGCGCACGGCTGGCGACTGCCTGGCCCGGTTCGAGGTACTGCTCGATCAGGTGTTCGCGTCACTCGATCTAGCGACGGCGTGCCTGGACCGCCTCGATGAGCTCGGAGCCGGCCCCGTCAACCTCAAACTGCCCAAGGTCCTCAAAGCGCCAGAGGGACACACCTACTGTTGGACCGAGAATCCCTTGGGGCTCAATGGTTACCTCTTGGTCTCCCGAGGGGAGAAGACTCCGTGGCGGCTCAAGTTGCGGAGCGCATCCTTCAACAACCTCTCGGTGCTCGGCGAGCAGCTGGCTGGCGAGAGGCTCACCGATGTCGTGACGATCATGGGTTCGATGTTCTACGTCGTGGGCGACCTCGACAAGTAGTTCACCAGCGCGACGTGACAATCACTCCCATCCGGCGCATTGGCACACAAGTCGCAGGCGAACTATCCCCAGCCACACCCTGAAGTTGTGCGTTCGGCCCCGCGGCCCTGAGTTCCTGATGGATCCTGAGGAGACGAGTACGTCCCTGAAGACCATCCCGCACATCCACGTCGACGACTCGTCGACCGAGATGCTGACCCGGGGCGAGGAGGCAGTCATGACCTACGTGGTGGACACCCGAGACGAGGCCGAGAAGGTGACCGCGGCAGTCAGCGGGCAGTTCCCGATCGAGCGGGTATCGGAGTGGATGCCGCAGGCGTACGACGAGGTGTACGAGGTGCTCACCGAACAGCACATCGCACCGACCGGCCCGCCATTCGCCCGGTATGTCATGCATGACGGAGAGTTCGAGGTGGAGGCAGGCGCGCCGGTGGCGTCGCCGATCTCGGTGAGCGGCCGGGTCGCACCGGGATCGCTACCCGCGGGCCCCGTTGCGGTGACGACCCACGTCGGACCATATGACGGCATCGCCTCGGCCGTGGATGCGCTGAAGAACTGGATGAGCGGCCATGGCGTCGAGCCTGCGGGCCCGCACTGGGAGGTCTACCTCACCGATCCGATGGAGGAAGCCGACCCCGCGAAGTGGCGCACGGAGGTCGTGATGCCCTGGCGGGCGAAGTCCCCCGTCTGAGCCTCAGCGGTTCAGCGGTCGAAACTCTGGCGGATCAGACGTAGTCGCATCACGACCTCGTCGTCCGACACGAAGTCGGAGGCGAGCCCGCTGGCATCAATTGAGAGCGGCTGACGCGGGGACTCCGGCGCCACAGGCGGATCCGAACGCGGACCATCGTCGACACGGGTCACAGGTGACGCCTCAAGCGCACGAGCCGATGAGAGCGTGAGTTGCGAGGTAAGAGCGGCGAGCCCACTGGCCTGGGCATCCACGGTCATCCGCAGATCGGCGACTTGGTGAAGCAGCCCGTCGATATGGCGATCGGTCCGCGCAGGCGACGTGCGGGCCCAATCGAGTTCACGCCTGACAGCAGCCAACTCGCTGACGAGCTGCTCGAGGTGACCGCCGAGCGTGGCGATGAGGACACTGAGGCGCACCACGTCGAGTTGATCGGCGAAACGTGCCGCCGCAGCGTCCGCGGCCTGCGCTCGGAGGAGGTCGTAGGAGGCGAGCAATGCGCCACGCCCCCGGGGCCGCGCGTGCCTCGCCTTCGAGTGCCTGACCATGTGGGCAGACTACGGCGCAGGGCAGCCGAGATCCTGCGGACACGAGGGGGTTAGCCGACGAGTCAGCGGACGTGGGGTCCGCGAGGCTCAGTCGTCCGCGGGGTCCTCGTTCGACGACGAGGCGGATGTCTCGTCGTCCTCTGGCTCAGTCACGTCGGTCGGCGACTCCCCGATCTCGCCGTCGACGATTGCGTCCCCCGGCGAGGCGGCGGGCGTAGAACTGCCGTGTGTCGTCGCCCCCGACTCCGACGGGTCTGCGATCGCCGGGGCGGAGGTGACCTCCGTCAGGCTGGGACTCGCGACGTCGACTGTCGACGGCGCATCGCTGAGGGTGGCATCGGGGTTCGGACTCAACGCGACGCTGGGCAGGAAGACCTCGGCCACGCCCACCGGAACGGTCGAGCGAGGATCAAGAACTCGCGCGTTGAGCGCCGCCGCAGTACCCCCTGCGGCGACGACGCCGACGACCGTCAAGCTCGCCATCAGGCCCACTCGCCTCATCGCCGCACCTCCCTCTCGCGAACCCTCGCCACACGACCACCTGCCACCACGGTAGGCGCCCCACACACCGAAGACGCACCGCGCTCGCCCAAGGAACGTCCAAGACCGGCCGGCGCAGCCCGCCCAGGCAGGCGTTGACGAGCGCCCACCCCCGTCAGACCGACACAATGTGCGGGTGCTGATCCTCCTGGTCGAAGACGATGCCGCGGTCGCCGCGTCCTCCATCGACGGGCTGAGATCTCTGGGCTTCGTCACCGTGCACGTGACCACTGGCGCAGCCGCTCTCGCATCAGTCACCTCAACGTCGCCTCCCGACGTGGTGCTACTCGACCTCGGGCTCCCGGACATGGACGGCCAGGAGGTCTGCCGTCGAATCCGCGCCGCCTCCGAGGTGCCGGTGATCATCGTGAGTGCGCGAGGCGACGAGGCCGATCGCGTGATCGCCCTCGAACTCGGGGCCGATGACTACCTCGTCAAGCCGTTCGGGATGCGCGAACTCGCTGCACGGATCCGCGCTGTACTTCGTCGCACGCAGACGCCCGCGCCGCAGCCACAAGCCTCCGCAATCCAGGAGGTAGGCAGACTCAGGATCGATCGGCGAGCGCAACGGGTCCATCTTGGTGATGAGGAAATCGCCCTCACCGCAAAGGAATTCGACGTTCTCGCATTCCTCGCCGACGATCCTGGTGCCGTTCGTCGTCGCACTGAGATCCTCGAACACGTCTGGGAAGGCCACTGGTACGGCGCAACGAAGACCATCGACGCGCATGTGGCCGCGATCCGCAAGAAGCTGGGCGATCCCGCATGGGTCGAGGCCGTCCGCGGAGTCGGCTTCCGTCTCGGGTCGCCGTGATGTGTCGATGAAGTGGCGTCTCGTCGCGGTTCTCGTCGGGTTCACGGCACTCGTCCTACTGGTGCAGAACATCCCTCTCGCCTACTACCTACGCACCGTCGAGCACGACCGCATCATCACCGGATTGCAGCGTGACGCCTTCACCCTTGCCGGACTCTCCGTCGAGGCCCTCGAGGTCGCGAAACCCCAGCCGAGCGCCGCACTCTCAGCCCCACTCCAGGCTTATGCCAAGACCAGCGGGGCACGCGTTGTCGTCGTCGACAACCAGGGACTCGCGATCGCCGCGTCAGACGGTTCCACGGGTCAGGACTTCACGAACCGGCCCGAAATCGTCGAGGCGCTCGCGGGCCGCGCAGTCTCGGGCGAGCGCGAGTCGCAGACCCTGGGCGACATGCTTCTCTTCGTCGCCGTTCCGGTCCGTGCCGGCACCAACGTGCTGGGCGCAGTGCGGTTGAGCTACCCCTCGAGTGAGGTCAACACCTCAGTCGACGAGCGCGTCCGCGGCCTCGGCGTCGCCGCCCTCATCACCCTCGCAGCGGCAGGCATCATCGCGGTTCTGGTCGCTGCCACCGTCACGCGCCGGATTAGGCGGCTCACTGACGCCGCTGAGCGAATCGCCGTCGGCGACATGGACGCGCGTGCCGATGTCACCGGCGGAGGCGAAATCGGGGAACTCGCAGAGTCGTTCAACACCATGGCCGATCGCGTACAAGACCTCGTCGAGTCGCAACGGGGATTCGCCGGTGACGCGTCGCACCAGCTCCGCACCCCACTCACGGCGCTGCGTCTGCGGCTGGACCTCGCGGCTGAGCTGATGCGCATCGACGACCCGGCGACAGAGCAGGTCGACGCCGCACGGGACGAGATCGACCGCCTCCAGCGCCTCGTCGACGGCCTGCTCGTCCTCGCGCGCGCCGACAACCGCGACCAGTCGACCGTCCTCGTCGACGTCTCCACGATCGCCGCTGAACGTGTTGGCACCTGGCAATCACTCGCGGGTGAGCGGGACGTGAGAATCGAGCTAGATGCACCGGGAATGGCGATCGCGCGCGCAGTGCCCCATGCCGTCGACCAGATCATCGACAACTACCTCGACAACGCGCTCGACGTCGTCCCCCATGGAAGCCAGATTCTGGTCAGCGTGCGTCTCGATCCCGCGGGCGTCGTACTTACCGTCGACGATCAGGGCCCGGGGCTCGCACCGGCGGATCGCGAGCGAGCGTTTGACCGGTTCTGGCGTGGCAGCCAGGAGGGATCAGGCAGTGGCCTGGGCCTTGCGGTCGTCGCCTCGCTCGCCCAGGCCAGCGGCGGCACCGTGTGGCTCGACACCTCGCCGTCCGGGGGCCTGCGCGCCGCCGCTCGCTTCCGGACTCCCGGCGCGCCGACCGCTCGCTGAGGTCGCCCGGCCGTTACTTCGGGGAGTGATCGCGGATGTAGGTCGCGAACCTGGCACGGAAGAGCGGTTCGAGGTCTCCGACCGAGCCCCCTCGGAACAGGCTGCGCGCGGCACGGATGGACTCGACAATGCTGCCGCTGATATCGCCCAGCGAGCCGCCCTCGTCGGAGGCATCGTGCATCGCGGGCGTGTGGGTGAACAGATCGATGAAGAACCGAAGATCATGCCGTGACTCGGCCAGGGTGAATGCGCGCTCCCTGAGCTCGTCGTAGGGCAGGTCCTCTAGTACCAAGTTCTCGTCCATGCCCCGACCCTAGGCCTTGCCCTCACCGGAAGGGCCAGGAGGGATCCGGCAGACCCGCTCGAGCCACAGCGAGGCGGCCGTCGTCGCGCCCGACGCCACCACGGTCGCCGCGGCGAGGATGACCCGTTCGCGGACGGGAAGGACGTCCCACCTCGGCGCGAACGCGAGTGCGATGCCCGCATAGAGGCCAGCCACGACTGCCCCCGTGCGCGATCCCGCCAGCGCCAGCGCGGCCGATCGCGCCGCCAGCAGGGGGTCCATCGGGGTCGTTCCCGGGCGACGGGCCAGCCGGGCCCGGGTGCCGCGCGCCCACAAAGTGATCGCAATCGCAAGCACCGTCATGACGACGGGCGCCGTCCACGGAACGGGTAGTGACCTGCTCGCGTAGGCGTCGACCACCTTCGCGATACCCCATCCCGCGGCTGCGGCGATCACCACGAGCGCGACGAGCAGGCGGATGCGCGTGGGCTTCACGGCGCAGGCACCAGCAACGTGATGTCGCCCCGAATGCGCACGGACTCAGCCCCCGCGAGCGCCATGGCCGCGTCGGCAAGTCCGGCCACACGACGACCATCGGGAAGTGCGGCCTCCGGGTCGACCTCAGCCCAGGGGACGAGGACGAATGCCCTCTCGTGGGCGCGCGGGTGCGGCAGGGTGAGCATGGGATCAGTGCTCACGGTGTCGCCGACGCACAGGATGTCGACGTCGAGAGTCCTTGCGCCCCAACGCACCTCACGCGTGCGATGCCACGCAGATTCAGCCTCCTGGGCGAGTGAGAGAAGGTCGAGTGGCGACGCGTCGGACTCGCCCACGAGAACCGCGTTCGCGTAGTCGGGCTGCTCTGGGCCGCCGATCGGAGCGGTCTCATAGATCGCCGAGACCCGGGCGTTGCGCAAATGTGGGGACAGGATGTCGACGGCCCCCTGAAGAGCCGCAACCCGATCACCGAGATTGGCACCGAGCCCGAAGGCGACGAGACTCACCGATGACGCACGATCGTGACCGTGACGTCGCCGAAGGCGACACCGACTGGTGCTTCGGGCTTGTGCACCGTGACTTCGACCGCGCCGACGATCTCGTGAGCAAGGCAGGCGTCGGCGATGTCCTGGGCAAGGGTCTCGATCAGGTCGACCGCGTCACTCTCGATAAGCCTCACCACCGCTGCCGCGACCTCGGCGTAGTTGACCGTGAGTGCGAGGTTGTCGGCCGCCGCCGCGGGGCGTGAGTCCAGGAAGAGCGTCACGTCCACGATGAAGATCTGACCGTCGCGCCGCTCGTGGTCAAGAACGCCGTGGAATCCGTGAGCGGAGATACCGGTCACGCCAATCCGGTCGAACGCGGACAGGTCGGAGGCACCAGCAGGAAGGTTCACGCGCCCACCTTCACCCACGAAGCCATGCGGCCGCCACTCGCACCGCGTCACGGCTGCCCGCCACGTCGTGCACCCGCACGCACCAGGCCCCCGCCGCGGCCGCCAGAGCGGTAACGGCGTCAGTGGCGACGTCACGTCCCGACATCGCCCTCGGGACCCCACCCTCGGCCAGAAGTTCGCCCAGGAACCTCTTGCGAGAGGCCCCGACGAGTACGGGATGTCCGAGGGCGAGCAGGCGATCGAACTGGCGCAGCAGAGCCCAGTTGTGCGAGGGCTCCTTCGCGAAACCGAGGCCGGGATCGAGGACCAGCGCGCGCGGGTCGATACCCGCATCGATCGCGGCCTGGCGGCGCTCGGCCAGCTCGGAGACGACCTCCGAGACCACATCGTCATAGTCGCTGAGCTCCTGCATGGTGTCGCTGTGACCTCGCCAGTGCATCGCAACGTAGGGGGTTCCGAGTCGTGCGACCGTCTCGAGCATCGCCGGGTCGGCCAGGCCGCCGCTCACGTCATTGACGATCACAGCCCCCGCCTCTACAGCGGCCCGAGCGGTGGCGGCCCACATGGTGTCGATGCTGACGACAACTCCGCGCTCGAGGAGACCTTCGATCACCGGCATCACACGGGAGAGTTCCTCGTCCGGAGCAACGCGCTGTGCTCCGGGTCGGGTCGACTCACCGCCGACGTCGACGAGATCGGCTCCGGCCTCGACCATCGCGAGGCCGTGCGCCACTGCGAGGTGGACATCGAGCCAGTGACCGCCGTCGGAAAAGGAATCCGGTGTCACGTTGAGTACGCCCATCACGAGGCAGCGCTCAGCCGAGGCCAGGGAGTCCGGGAGGCCAATCGGGTGAGGCGGTGACGTGGTCACGAGTGATAGGCCGGGGCGATGGGAGAGCCTCAGTGCAGGATGAGGCTCATGGCCTCGGCCCGCGTGGCGGGGTCGCGGAGCTGACCGCGGACCGCGCTGGTGAGGGTTCGCGAACCCGGCTTGCGCACCCCCCGCATCGACATGCACAGGTGCTCGCACTCGATCACGACGATGGCGCCGCGCGGGTTCAGGATACGCACGAGTGCATCGGCGATCTGGGTGGTGAGGCGCTCCTGCACCTGAGGGCGTTTGGCGTAGACGTCGACGAGTCGCGCGAGCTTGGACAGGCCCGTGATCCGGCCGTCATGGGCCGGGATGTAGCCGACGTGTGCGACACCGTGGAAGGGCACGAGATGGTGCTCGCAGGTGGAATAGACCTCGATGTCCTTGACCACGACCATCTCGTCGTGGCCGAGATCGAAGGTGGTGGTGAGCACCTCGTCCGGGGTCTGGCGCAGACCCGCGAACAGTTCTGCATATGAGCGTGCGACCCGCGCCGGGGTGTCCCGCAGGCCTTCGCGGTCGGGGTCCTCGCCCACGGCCGCGAGCAGTTCCCGGATAGCGGCCTCAGCGCGAGCGTGGTCGAACGGCACCGTCACCGCGACCTCGGGCACATGCACGGCGCTGATTGCCGATCCGGAGGCGTCCTCGACGAACCCATCGGAGGTGGTCACGTGGGAATCACACTCCCGGTTCGGTGGGGCTATCGGACAACTCGGCGGCGACATCGTCCGAGGGTGCGCTGCCATTCGCCGCCGCGATCTCCTTGGGCGTGCTCACTGGCCCGCGCTCGCTGGGTGCTCGACGCGAAGACCCCGTCCAGGCCGGGCGCTCGGGCCGACGACGGAGCGGTTCGAAAATCCTTGCGATGTCCGCCTTGTCGAGGGTCTCCTTCTCGAGGAGTTCGACGACGAGCGCATCGAGGATGTCGCGGTTGTCGACGAGGACCTCGAAGGCCTCGTGGTGTGCGGCGTCGATGAAGGCGCGCACCTCCTGGTCGATGGCCGCGGCGACATCCTCGGAGTAGTCGCGTGTGTGCCCGAAGTCGCGGCCCATGAAGACCTCGCCCTGCTCCTGGCCATAGCGGATCGCCCCGAGGCGCTCGGTCATGCCGTACTGGGTGACCATCGCGCGAGCGACGGCCGTGGCCTTCTCGATGTCGTTGGACGCGCCGGTGGTGGGGTCGTGGAAGACGAGCTCCTCGGCTGCGCGCCCGCCGAGCATGTAGGCGAGCTGGTCGAGCATCTCGGCACGGGTCGTGGAGTACTTGTCCTGCTCGGGAAGCACCATGGTGTAACCGAGGGCACGGCCTCGCGGCAGGATCGTGATTTTGTGCACCGGGTCGGTGTGCGGCAACGCCGCAGCCACGAGAGCATGACCGCCCTCGTGGTAGGCGGTGATCTTCTTCTCGTGCTCGCTCATCAGGCGCGAGCGGCGCTGCGGCCCGGCGATGACGCGGTCGATGGCCTCGTCAAGTGAGAGGTTGTCGACGAATGTGCCTCCGGTGCGAGCCGTGAGCAGGGCTGCCTCATTGAGGACGTTCGCGAGGTCGGCGCCGGTGAAGCCCGGCGTGCGACGCGCCACTGCCCCGAGATCCACGTCATCGGCCAGCGGCTTGCCACGCGAGTGCACCTTGAGGATCTGCTCGCGCCCGTTCATATCGGGGGCAGCCACCGCGATCTGACGATCGAAACGGCCCGGACGCAGCAATGCGGGGTCGAGGATGTCGGGACGGTTGGTGGCAGCGATGAGGATGACGCCGCCGGTGACGTCGAAGCCGTCCATCTCGACCAGAAGCTGATTGAGGGTCTGCTCACGCTCGTCGTGACCGCCACCCATGCCAGCACCCCGGTGTCGGCCGACCGCATCGATCTCGTCGACGAACACGATCGCCGGAGCGTTGGCCTTGGCCTGCTCGAACAGATCCCGCACGCGGCTGGCGCCGACACCGACGAACATCTCGACGAAGTCCGAGCCGGAGATCGCATAGAACGGCACTCCGGCTTCGCCGGCGACTGCACGCGCGAGAAGCGTCTTGCCGGTGCCCGGCTGACCGTAGAGCAGCACACCCTTAGGGATCTTGGCCCCTACGGCCTGGAACTTCGCGGGCTCCTGCAGGAACTCCTTGATCTCCTGGAGCTCCTCGACTGCCTCGTCGGCACCGGCGACGTCGGCGAACGTGGTCTTGGGCATGTCCTTGGAGACGAGCTTGGCCTTGGACTTGCCGAAATTCATGATCCGGTTGCCGCCCCCCTGCATCTGCCCCATGAAGAAGAAGAGCAAGAGCACGATGAGCAGCACCGGGAAGAGGGCGTAGAACAGTGACAGCAGCACGCTGTCCTTGGGGTTGTCGACGTTATAGCCGTCCTTGAGGGCGCCAGCCTTGACCTGCTCCTGGAGGAGGTTCTGCAGCTGGACACCCTGACCCTCGATGTACTGGGCCCGGACCTTGGTGCCATCGGTGAGGGTGACCTCGATGCGCTGGTCGGTGCCCCCGAGGATCGTGGCAGACGTGACCTGGCCTTCGGAGATCGCCGTGACCACCTGGGAGGTGCCGACGTCGCGAGGCGCGCCCAGGTTACTAAGCAGGCTGCTGGCGATGATCACCAGCAACACGGCAAGGGCGATCCAGATGATGGGACCGCGGATGATTCGCCTGATGTCCATGACGCGGGGCCTCTCGGCCCCGTCCCTCCTGATCTTCACCGGCGACGACCCTGGTGACCGGGGGTTCCGGCCGGGTGCGCGAGTGGTTCGACGTTACACCGGCCCGCCCGCGTGCGCGTCCGCGCGGGGAGGGTTAGGAGTAGACGTGAGGAGCCAGGGTTCCCACGACTCGCAGATTGCGGTACTTCTCGGCGTAGTCCAAGCCGTAACCGACCACGAATTCGTTCGGGATGTCGAAGCCGACGTACTTGACGTCGACCGCAACCTTCACGGCATCTGGCTTACGCAACATCGTCAACACCTCGACCGACGCCGGGCCACGCGAGCGCAGGTTGCGCAGGAGCCACGAGAGAGTCAGGCCCGAGTCGAGGACATCCTCGACCACCAGGACATGACGGCCCATGATGTCGCGATCGAGGTCCTTGAGGATCCGCACCACTCCTGAGGACTTGGTGCCCGAGCCGTAGGACGACACCGCCATCCAATCCATCTCGATGGGGCTCGCGAGCGCTCGCGACAGATCGGCCATGAGCATCACCGCGCCCTTGAGCACACCGACGAGAAGCAGTTCTTTGCCTTCATAGTCGGCATCGATCTGCGCCGCCAATTCGCGCACCTTGGACTGGAGCGACTCTTCGTCGACGAGGACCTTGGACAGGTCCGAGCCGAGGTGTGCTGCGTCCATCAGGTCTCCAAATGTCGCGGGGAGGTGCGCACCGAGAGCCTGTCACAGTCGCGCAGCGCTTCGACACCGCCCGGCAATGCCACGGCACCCTGGCCTCTCCAGTGGGTGACGAGCCGGGAGACACGCCCGACATGGTCGGCACTCAGGGCGCCCGCCGGAACGCCGGAATCCCTGAGCCACAAGCGAATAACGCGCGATCTCACCGCAACTCCGAGGTCGAGGAGGTCGTCGATGTCGAGTGAGCCCTCGATGTCGGCCCACGACTTCAGGTCGAGCGCGATAGCCAAGGCCAACTCATCGAGTGCATCAGCATCGGCCCTGGCGAGGTCAGCCGTGCGCGCGAGTGCGGCCGCGATCCCCGGCCCGAGTTCGTGCTCGAGGACGGGCAGGACACGGTGACGCACACGGGCGCGGGCGTACCTGCCGTCGGCGTTGTGAGGGTCATGAACCACGGGCGCGTCATCTGGCACGGCGGCGCGCACGACGGCGCGTGTGAGATCGAGCATCGGTCGACGGAAGATCCCGCGAACACGGGGCATCCCGGCCAGGCTGCGCACGCCCGAGCCGCGCGCAAGGCCGAGCAACACGGTCTCCGCCTGGTCGTCCAGCGTGTGCCCGAGCAGCACGACGGCCGCACCGACGCGCTCGCACATCTCCTCGAGGGCCCGGTAGCGCGCGTCGCGGGCGGCGGCCTCCGGGCCGTCACCGGTGTCGACGACACTCACGGCGATGACCTCGACGGGGTCGACGCCGGCACGGCGCAGCCACCCGGCCGTCACGGCGGCCTGCTCGCGCGCTTCGGGTCGGAGTCCGTGATCGACCACGACGGCACCCACTCGGCGACGCTCGGCCCGAGCGGCCGCGACGAGGGCGACTGAGTCGGGCCCACCCGAGCACGCCACCACGACGAGGGCCTCGGCAGGCAGATCGGCCAGGGCCTCGCGCACCGCGCGGCGGACTTCGACAGGGGGCGCGGTCATCCCAGGACGCCCGTCATCTCGACGCGCCCCTCATGTGAGCAGATCCGCTGCGACCCGGCGACACCACGCCGCCGGGTCCAGGATCTCCTCGCGGGTCGGGAGCGCTGCAGGGGCGGACCACACGCGGTTGAAGCCGTCGCGACCAACAAGATCAACCGCGCCCGACACGAAGGCACGTCCCTCGGAGTATTGCCGCAGCTTCGCGTCGAGCCCGAGCATCCGGCGTGCGAGGGAGTCGATCGGGCCGGGCTGGCCCCGGCGCTGGTCGAACCGCGCCCGGATGGTCGCTACGGTGGGCACGATCTCGGGGCCGACCTCGTCCATCACGTGGTCGGCGTGACCTTCGAGCAGGCTCATCAGTGCGGTGATTCGGTCGACGATGACCCGCTGCTCAGGTGTCTGCACGGCATCGACCAGCGACGCCCCCTCGACCCCTCGCGCGGCAGCCACTGCGGCCGCGAGTCCCGCACGCAGCCGCCGCAGGGAATCCCCCGCCCCGACGCCCGACATCGCGAGGTAGTCGTGGATCTCGCCGATCAGGTGGGTGGCGAGCCAGGGAACTGCCCCGAACTGCACTCGGTGCGTCTCTTCGTGCAGGCATACCCAGAGCCGGAAATCGCGCGGCTCCACATCCAGGCGCCTCTCGGCCGAGACGATATTGGGCGCGACCAGGAGCAGCCGGCCCTCCCCGGTGGCGGTGAACGCCTCGTACTGTCCCAGCACCTTCCCCGACAGGAAGGCGAACACGGCACCAACCTCAAGTGCGGTCGCGCGCGATCCCACCGCTGTCACCAGTGAGGGCTGCTCCCTGGCCATTCGCTCGAGCAGGGGGGCGAGCAGGACGCGAAAGCCGTTGATGTTGCTGTCGATCCAGGCGCCACGGTCGACGACGACTGCCTCGGGCGCATCGCCGGCATCGAGGCCAGTGCGCTCGCGGACCGGATCAACGGCGTACTGAGCAAGTGCCCGCAACTCGGCGACTGCTGATCGTGCGGAGTCTGGCGAGGACGTCGGCCCGGACGGCGACAGGCGTCGGCCAATCGTGCGAGCGAGTCCCCAGTCGATGACCTCCACGGTCGCGACCCTACGTCAGCGGACTCGGCCGGGCCGACGATCGCGGTCAGACGTACAACGTCAGATGAGCAGAGACGCAGCACGGTCGAGCGCGTTGCGTGCAGCGAGCACCGGACCAGGGGCACGGTCGGCGACGAAGGCGAAGGCAAGGAGCCGGCCATATCGATCACGAACGAGACCGGCGAGGCAGTCGACGCCCCTGAGCGTGCCCGTCTTGGCGCGCACGATCCCTCGCCCAACGGAGGTTCCGAGGCCAACGAAACGCGGTGCGAGGGTGCCGGTGACGCCAGCGATCGGCAGACCGCTCGCCACGGGCCAGAGTTCACCCACCGTGGCCCCCACCGCTGGTGCGTCGAAGGCCGTGATCGCCAGGATGTGGGCGAGCGAGTCCGAGGTGACGCGGTTGAGCGCCGAAAGCCCGCTGCCGTCGGCCACGGTGACGCCGCTGGTGGACACCCCGAGGGCCAACAGAGTCCGTTCGACCGCGCGCACCCCACCCGCGAAACTGGCCTCGCCTCCCAGCTTGCCCCCGGCGATATGGGCGAGGGCTTCGGCCAGATCGTTGTCGGAAAGAGTGAGCATCCGCTCGACCATGTCGGCGATCGTCGGGCTCTGGACGGATGAGATCTGCGATGCCCCCGCCGCCTTTGACCCGTCGACCCGTGCCACCTGACCCTGGACCACGATGCCCTCGGCGATGAGCCGCTGAGCAAAGAATTGTCCGGCCGCCAGCGCGGGGTCGGCATCGCGCCACGGCGAGCCCGCTGAGACGCGACCGCCGTCGGCCGACAAGGCGGAGACGCGCGACACGAACCCGGAGTAGAGGTAGGCGTTAGGCCAACTGGGGGCGAGTGAGGGCCCTGTGAACTCCGAGTCGTCGATCAGCAAGGTCACGTTCGTCAGGCGTCGGGCCCTGAGCGACTGGGCAGTGAGCGTGGCCAACTCCGTCAGGCTGGACGTGCGCGCGCCAAGCCCCGCGGGGAGATCGGTGGGATCGGTCGGCAGGCGGGTGAGTGTCGCGTCGCCACCGCCACTGAGGACGATCGTTCCGGGCTTCTTGCCCGTGACGACACGCGTGGTGAGCCTGGTGTCGTCGCCCATGGCGCGGAGCACTGTGACACCGGTGAAGATCTTCAGGGTGCTGGCTGGCTGCTGCGGGCGCTCAGCCCCCCGACTGAAGATCACCGCACCGGTCGCCGCGTCGACGACGCTGGCGGTGACATCGGCTCCCAGGGGGCCGACCGTCAGCGCGGAGGCCAGACTCGCCACCAGGCTCGCATCGTCGGGAACCGGTGACGCGGGAATCTCACCCGACACCGGCGGCAGTACCTCAGCCGGGACGCCGGGTGGGCCACCGGCGGACGACGTGGGGGATGGCGTAGCAGACGCAGGCCCGAAGGCCAGGGCGAGAGTGGAGGCCAGGACGCCGGCAACGATCACGGCCTTCGCGGGCCGGTGCCACGCGCTCCTGCCCTGCACGTCTGCTCCCTTCCCTTGGCACGCTCGGATGGAACTGTTCGGATGGCGCTGTCGGGGTGACACCGGTCACGAACCCCCGCGTGAGTGGCGTCGCACATGCGCCGACTACGGAACACTAGGCGAACGGCCCGACATACGCGGCCGCGACCACTCGTCCGCGCGATCGCGCGGCTCCCCAGCACCACCCCGACAGGAGCGCCCCGTGGAGTTCGACGTCACGATCGAGATCCCCGCAGGCAGCAGGAACAAATACGAGGTCGATCACATCACCGGGCGCATCCGCCTCGACCGCATGCTGTTCACCTCGACCCGTTACCCGCACGACTACGGCTACATCGACGGCACGCTCGGCCAGGACGGCGACCCCCTCGACGCCCTCGTCGTCCTCCAGGAGCCGACATTCCCTGGCTGTCTGATCCGGTGCCGAGCGATCGGGATGTTCCGCATGACCGACGAGGCCGGCGGCGATGACAAGGTGCTCTGCGTCCCGAGCGGCGACCCTCGGATCGAGCATCTCCGCGACATCCACCACATGCCCGAGTTCGACCGCCTCGAGATCCAGCACTTCTTCGAGGTCTACAAGGACCTCGAGCCGGGCAAGAGTGTCGAGGGCGCCTCGTGGGTGGGGCGTACCGAGGCCGAGCTGGAGATTCACGCATCGATCGAGCGGCACCACGATCACGAGAGAGAGCTAGCGGCGATCGCGGCCGCCCTCGAGGCCGAGAGCGACTGACCAGCTCGAGATCAGGGCCGCGAATGTCTTGCGGCGCTGGCAGTTCTCGGCTTTGGCACAGACGTGAGCGCCAACCTCGACCGACGTCGCCGACGACTCGTCCGCACCCCAATCACCAGAATCACCACGAGCACGGCGGCTACCGCCATCGCCGTCCACGGAACCGCGACAAAGGTCTTCGACGCAACTGCCGCAACCGCCGCACTCGCCGCTCCCGGCCCGGCGCCGGGGCGCAGTTCCTGCGGAAGCACGGTGACGGTGACCGTGTCGCTCAGGCCCTGCGGGGCGTCGGGCACCACGATGACGACCTTGAGGGAACTTCCGGGCACCATCGGTGACAGGCCAGGTCCGCGCACGTCCGCAACTGGCCCCCACAAGCCGGCGATCGAGACACTCTGCTGGCCCCCGACGGTGACATTGCCCGTGTTGTGAACCGTGTAAGACACCGTCGCAACCCCAGTACCGCGGAGGTTCGCCGAGGCCGCGTAGTCGATCCGCAGGTCATCGATCGCCAGTTCGGGTCGTGTCGCGCCCGCCACGCGGATGAGCAACCGAGTGACGGCTCTGCGCTCGAGGGCGCTCTGCTGGCCACGGGAGTCCGTCGACGTGGAGGCCACGGCCACCACAACACCGCCGACGTGGTCGCCCGGAGCCGCGTCCGCGGGAACCGTCAGCCGGAAGGGGACGACCACTGTCGATGGTGACGGCGAACCGGCCATGCGAGCGGGAACCGTCACCGTGGCCGCACTGTCGAACCGCACCCATGCGCCCGCGTCGATCGGGCGCTGGCCACTCGGAAGGAGGACGAAACCACCCTCGGTGGTGGTGGTCGCGTCCGTCGCGAAGAGGCGCATGAGAAGTGGTCTCGACGTGTCGTTGGTCAACGCGACGTGGTCGTCGATCACCTGGCCCGGGATGACGTCATAGGTCAGGGACGTGCGTGAGTCGGGGCCCTCGGCACTCGCCGGCTGAAGGCCGAAGCTCGACGAATCGGGTGCGGCGGACGTGGCGGGCGGCGGCTCAGATGTCGCAGCCACGCCGGCCGTCGCGGGCACAGCCCAGGCAGCGCATGCCAGGGACGCCCCGACCACGGCTCGCACGACCAAGGTCCGACCACATGAGGTGGTACTCACAGGCACCCCTCTCGTACGTGGTCCGAGTCGAACATTCGGCGCGGGCAGGATCCCGATCTCGATGGTAGGCGCCGAGAGTCAGCGCGCGGGGAGCCGCGTCCCGGCGTCCATACGCACCACCGCGGCGTTCATATAGCGATTGGTGATCAGCGACAGTGCGAGCTCGGCGAACTCCGCAGGCGTCCCGAGGCGCGCAGGGAAGAGCGCCGACTTCCCCAACGTGGCCTTGAAGGCGGCCGGATCCGGTGCCGTGTCATAGATCGGCGTGTCGACGAGGCCAGGCGCAATCGTGTTGACGCGAATGCCGGACACAGCAAGATCGCGCGCCACCGGAAGAGTCATTCCCACGATGCCGCCCTTCGAGGCGCCGTAGGCGGCTTGCCCGATCTGCCCGTCGAAAGCCGCTATCGAGGCAGTGTTGATGATCACGCCGCGCTCGCCGTCCTCCTCGGGCACATTGGCGCTCATGGCAGACGCGGCAATGCGGATGCAGTTGAACGTGCCGAGAAGGTTGACCTCGAGAACCTTGCGGAAGATCTCGAGCGAGTGCGCGCTCGCGACCGTGCCGTCGCGCCCGATCGTGCGCACCGCCGGGGCGATGCCCGCGCAGTTGACGAGCACTCGCAATGGGGCCTGAGACCGCGCAGCTTCCACCGCGGCCTCGACCTCGTCGCTGCTCGTGACGTCGGCGCGGGCATAACGCCCGCCGATCTCGGCTGCGATCTCGGCACCTCGCACGTCGTCGAGATCGAGCACCACCACGTACGCACCTCGCGCCGCGAGGGCGCGGGCCGTGGCAGCCCCGAGGCCCGACGCACCGCCGGTGACAACAGCTGAGGACGAAGACAGAACCATGGAGACCTCCGGGAGCTGGCGGTGAGCGGCCCTGCCGGCCGATCTTCACTCGATGTAGCCCAGATCATCGCGGCACACCCGTGGTTGCCCCTCTCCCGGGGTGTCTCCGGATGGTCGCTCCCGGGAGCGGCGCTCAGCTTGGAGTGGGCGGTGCGCCCGCGCTCGCCACTCGGATTTCGACCTCTAGTTGCCGCAGCTCGTTCTTGCGGATCTTGCCCGTAGCCGTCTTGGGCAGGTCGGCAAACACGACGTGCTTCGGGGCCTTGAAGCCGGCCAGTCGCGCCCGCACATGACCGATGATGTCCACCTCGGTGGCGGTCGCCCCCGGCTTGAGCGTGACGTAGGCAACCGGTACCTCGCCCCAGTGATCGTCCTTGCGGGCGACGACCGCGGACTCCAGAACCGCCGGGTGCGAGTCGACGGCCTGCTCTACCTCCACCGAGGAGATGTTCTCCCCTCCCGAAATGATGACGTCCTTGGAGCGGTCCCTGATCTCGATGTAGCCGTCGCCATGCATCACCCCGACATCGCCGGTGCGCATCCAGCCGTCGATCTCCGCCCGCTCGGTCGCCTCTGAATCGCGGTAGTAACCGAGCATGACGACATTGCCTCGCGTGACCAACTCCCCCATCGCGATGCCGTCCGCCTCGACGTCGTGGCCCTCGGCGGTCACGACACGAACGCGGTCGGCGACCACATTGGCGACCCCTTGACGCGCGCGGAGCACCGACTGTTCATCCGGGGAGCGCTCACTCCATTGCGGCTGCCACTCGTTGATCGCCAGCGGACCGAAGGTCTCGGTGAGCCCGTACAGATGAGTCACGTCGAGGCTCCGGTCACTCATGCGCAACAGCAGCGTCGGAGAGGGCGGTGCCCCTCCGGTGTTGACGTTGATGCGCCGGGTCAGCGCCGGACCGCCTGTCGCCTCCGGTGCACTGGAGATCATGGTGAGTACCGTGGGCGCACCGCTGAAGTGAGTGATCCCCTCATCCCTGAGAAGGCGCCAAATCTCGGTTGGATCGATGGCACGCAGGCAAACATGGGTGCCTCCCGCCGCTCCGACGGCCCATGTGAAACACCAACCGTTGCAGTGGAACATCGGGAGGGTCCAGAGATAGCGACTATCGGACTCCAGCCGCGTGTGGAAGGCCATCGCGAGCGACTGGAGGTAGGCCCCGCGGTGGTGGTACATCACACCCTTGGGCTTGCCGGTCGTGCCGCTGGTGTAGTTGATCGCGATCATGCTCGCCTCGTCGGTGCACGGGACCAGCGCAGGGGTGGCCGCGATGAGCAGTTGCTCGTACTCGTCGCCCTCACCACCGGCGATCACAAGCCGCACGCCGACGTCGGCCGCGATCTCTCGCGCAACTGCCGCCAACTCCGAACTCGCCACGAGGACTCGGGCACCTGAGTGCTCCAGGATGTAGGCGAGCTCAGGCGCTGAAAGGCGAGTGTTGAGCGGCACCAGCACCGCGCCCCTCATGGGAACGCCGTGGTGCATCTCGAGCATCACATGGCTGTTCACACACAGTGCCGCCACTCGGTCGCCCGGCTCCACCCCGAGACCGGCGAGTGCTCCGGTGAGAGCGAGCGAACGCTCGTAGTACTCCTGGTAGGTGAAGCGCAGTGCGCCGTCGATGATCGCGATGCGGTCGCGGAATACATTCGCGGAACGCTCGAGGAATGCGGTGGGAGTGAGCGGAGTGAAGGTGAATCCGTTCTCCTGAATGTCCATGTCCGCAATCTAGCCAGGTGCGGTGTGGTGCTCCCCACTCGGAGCCCTCAGAAGGTCAGACGGTGGGATCGAGGTGCGCCGCCAAGCCCACCCCTCGCGAGGGCGACTTCTCCCGATACATCGCCGCATCCGCCGCGAGCAGCACGGCCGCCGCATCTCCCATGCCGGGATCGACGAAGGTGATTCCGATACTGATGCCGATGCTGACATCCGTCTCGCCGATCTGGAAGGGTGCGCCGACGACTGTGCGGATCCTGTCGGCAAACGCGTAGGCGTCACTCTCGGTGGGGAGAGACGACGCGATGATGATGAATTCGTCGCCCCCGAATCTGGCCACCGTCTCGTCCTGCCGAGTCGCTTCCTCTAGCCGCCGAGCGACCTCGATCAGCAACTGATCTCCCCCGAAGTGCCCCAGGGAGTCGTTGACCTGCTTGAAGTTGTCGAGATCGCAAAAGAGCACAGCAACACTGTCCCCGGAGCGATCACCCCGGCGCATTGCCTCGCTCAGCCGGATCAGGAGGAGATTCCTATTCGCCAACCCCGTCAACGCGTCGTGAGTCGCCATGTGGCTCAGTTGCTTGGAAACACGGTCATGCTCGAGTGCGAAATCGGCGAGTTCACTGCAGGAGAGCGCGATTGCGGCCACATCCTCAGTGAGGAGCCCGCCCGTCCCAAGCAATTCCAACTGGCCAGCGCCAGCCCCTGCCAGAACACCCTCGACGCTGGCGCCCCCGACGGGCCAGGAGAACAAAACTCCGAGTGAGCCGGCGATGACGGGCCCAACATCCCCCGACACGACCGACACCGCGTCCACCCGGAGCCGGAAGGCCCGCCCATCACTCGTGCGCGACGCGAGGTCGACAACGGCCTGAAGAACATCCGCGAGCGTTCCTCCGGTGGCGATTCGTTCGAGAATCCTGGACTGCTCACGATCGAACAGTGCTACGCGTTCGAGTGCGCGCTGAGCATGGTGAAGGCCCTCACGCTCCGTCGCCACGGCGCGGCGGGTGCGCGCTGCGACACGGCGCACGTCGACGGTCACCCACGCCGCTATCAACAGCGCCACGAACAGGGCAGCAACAAGCAGCGCTGTCTCCCGATAGTTTTCGTCGATAACGCGGTCGGCGACGACACGGGCCTGGGCACGCCAGTCGATCGCCGCGCCGTCCCCGAGGTGGCGGGTCTCGCGCGAGAATGCCGCCGATGCAGGAGTCACCGCGTCCACAAGCGCCGACCGTTCAGCCACCGGTGCGAGGCCGGCCGGCAGGGATGCGATCTGTGCGTCCAGAGCGGCCAGCGCCACCCGGAAAGACTCAGGTGCCGCCTGCAGTGCGCTTCGGTTGTCCTCTGCCACGACGCTGAGTCGCTGTGCCAGAAGGGCTCGTGCGATCTGGACGTCGCGTCGCGTCGCCTGGCCGTTGAGGAGTTGCTCGACGACGAGCACGAGGCCCAGCCCATCCCGCATGGTGATCAAACTGTTGTTGCGTTGCGACTCGGACGTGCTCAGGACTTCGGCGCGAGCCCTCTCCTGCGTGGCCCGGGTCGCCGAGCTGACCCCCAGCGCGACCAGCAGACAAACAAAGAGCAGCGCCAACAGCCCTTGGCCCAGCAGTGTGAGCCTCCGGAGGCGCGAAGGGGCAGCACCCGCATGTTCGCTCATCTGACGCCCGCACTGCGATTCACGTCGCCCGCGCTCAGCCAGTCGAGGTGGCGGCGGAGGCGCTCATCGGCGAGACGGATATCTCGCTCAGGCTCCAGTTCCAAGCCTCGAGTATGGACGAAAGCTCCGTCGAGTCAGGGAAGATCAATCGGATGGGACCGCCCGCGTCGTAGGGGATCGGATCCGACCCGAGCCGAGTCGCGATGAGCGCCCCACTCGCGACCAGTTTGGCGCCCTTGGCTGCGTACTCGTAGTCGTTGAGAGCGCGCGTCAGGACAGTGGCACCTACATCAATCCCCGCACGGGCCAGTGCCGCCGCGAGCGGAACGCCCGTGAAGGTCTGCCGACGCTTCAGGAACGGTTCGTAGATCGTGATCGTCTCGGTGCCGAGGGCCTCGAGCTCGCCAAGAGTGAGTGCCACCGCGCCGGCCGAGCCGCCCGCGAGTCTGAGCAGCGGGTCGTCAGGCCCGGGAGGGTCGATGCTCGGGACGCCATAGGGGTTGGTCTCAGCAGGACCTGCGGTGGTGCTCGACGAGCCTGTGACCGATTCATTCGCATTGGCAGCCCCCGCGGGAGTTGTCCCGCACGCAGCCAACGCCATCAGGACCAGCCCACACAACAAGATGGGGACCGGGCCGCGGAAAATGATCACTATGTGACGTTACCGATCATGGGGGCGATTGCACAGCGATTAGAGTCAATTTCCACGATTGCCTCAAAACCCGGGCAGATCGAATTCACTGCGCGATTCTCCGGCGTCGACCTGGACCTACCGGATGGAGTCACTCACCGTTGCCGTGAACCCATAGCGTTCCCTAGCCGACCCATCTGGTGATGCGCATGCCGGGGGCTACCTGGCTTGAGTCTCCTCAAGGAGGATGGGAACGCTGCTCGTGCTCGTGTGAATGCCGAGCACGGACGCGAGCTGAAGCACTTCGGAGATCTTGTCCGCGGTCGCGGATTAGCCTTGTGCGCGGCGCCGAACGGCGACCAGCCCGATCGCGATCGCAGCGATCGTCGCCGACCCAGCAAACAGGAGCCAGATAAGGGTCGTATCGAGCGTGTTGGATCCAGCCGGGTCGAAGACCCCGGGCAGTGCGCTCACGGCGTTGAGGATCATGGCCAGTGAACCGAGGATCACCGCGGGCCGACCGAGCGACAACGAGAGGTGCTCGATGTGGGCGATGATCGCAGCTGCCAACAGGACACTCCCGATCGCATAAAGGATCCAGGACAACCTTGTCGCGGGCCCGCCGCCTCCGATCAGCATCAGGGACGCGATACCCGTAAGAAGAGCTCCGACAGCGCCGGTCACCAGACTCAGGAATGAGGCATGCACAGTGGTGGAGTAATCCTCGGACGCGTACATCCCGGGCCGACCTGACGCGAGGTGCGCCTCCATCTGCTTCTCCTTGCGGACCGCAGCCAACCCGATGCTCGCCGCAGCCAGAAGCGATGCTGCGGCCCACATGGCGTTGAAGTAGTTAATCCAGCCGGTATCACTGACCCATGTCGAGTTGATGGCGAACGGTAGATCGGCAAGGCCTTGGCCCACGGCCGCAAGGATTCCGCAGATCACCGCCACCCGGCCCAGACGGTTCGAGAGGTGTTCGATGTGGGCGATGATCGCCACCGACACCAGAATCCAGCCCCCCGCATGTAGGGCCCAGCCGAACGTACCGGACGAGCCGGGAGAGATGAACGTCCCGACCGCGACGCCCAACATGCCCAGAGCGCCGCAGGTCAACGAGAAGAACGACGCGTGGATCGTCGTCCGATCAGAAGCACTTACGACCGTTGCTGCGGACATTGCGGGCTCATTCCTCGTGAGCGCCGGCGGGTCGCGGCGAATGTGACGATGCTATGGCTCGTCGGCGGCGGGCCCATCACGCCGGGCCGGGGCGGGGCGTCGCATTCACAACTCCGCATCGGTGGACGCCGGAGGGTTCCGAGATGGAGCCGCCTATCGGAATCGAACCGATGACCTTCTCATTACGAGTGAGACGCTCTGACCGACTGAGCTAAGGCGGCGCGCTGCCGCCCCCCGACGGGGGACGGTGGCACGGTCACGAACGATACCCCAGGGGCTGGGGCGCCCGACCGGCGGCGCAGAGGCCCGGCATGGCGAGGATGACGAGCACGGGCGCGGCCTACTCGCGTGGCGAGGGACCCGAGCCGCAGAACTAGTTCGTCGCCGCGACCGCGCGCGAGATCAGCACCGTCAGCATCATGACCGCGAGTAGAACCTGCAGACCCATCAGCAACTTCCCGGGGCGCGACATCATTGCCTCGTTCGTGGGGCCGTAGGTGGAATTGACGTTCATCGAGATGAACATGTAGTCAAAGAGGTTGGGCGTGGGGGCTGGTTTGCCGTCGCGCGCGGGCCACACGAACGCTCCACCGGGCGTGGTGAGGTCGAGGAAGATGTAGACGAACATGAAGACGATCACGCTCATGCCGTATACCGCGCCGACGTCCCAGAGAGTGCCGAGGCCGCCACCATGATGGGTGTCGGCCGTGCTGAGCATGGAGATGACGTTCACGACCACCTGCAGCACCGCAACGGCGAGGTACACGGCCGCCGCGGGAATGAGCAACCGGTCGTAGCGACGGGTCATCGCCACCATCAGGGTGACGGAGGTGAGGACAAAGATTGCCGTGCCGACCCATTCAAGGGCGTCGAGGAGTTCGACATGTGAAGCAACCACACCACTGGCCACAAGGTGGCGTGACAGCACAGTGTCCATAATCCAGATAGTCAGGATCGCCCCCAACACCGACAAGCGCCCTGCCCCTTGGTGCACAAGGGACTTCAGCCGCGCGGCTGGGTGGGCATCCTCGGACTCAAGATCATCATCAACAATGTCATTCACGCTCATGGAACGAGCATAGGCCAGGACATCGCAGGTGCGGAACCTCCGAATGCGCGAATCATCCAGTCGACCTCAGCGACAAACGGTTCCCGTCGGCGGCGTGACGCCTGTGAGGAGATACGTGTCGATGGCTGCATCGACACAGGCCGAGCCCATGCCGTACGCCGTGTGCCCATCACCCACTCGGGTGAGCAGGACCCCCCGTGAAAGCTGCCCTGCCAGGCCCTGAGCCCAGGAATGGGGGGTCGCGGGATCGTACGTGGTGCCAACGACGAGGATCTCCGGCGAGCCAGGCGCGGTGATCACGTGAGGGCTGTCAGTGGCTGGCGCGCCCCAGTACTGGAACGGCAGGTTGCCCCACGCCATGAGTGCGCCGAAAACCGGTGACTCCTTAGCCCACTGGTCGGCCAGGACCTGCGACTGGGCGACCGTGGGTCGATCAGTGCGATCTAGCGCGTTGACGGCATAGAGGGCGGCACTCGAGTTGCCCCTGTAGTGGCCCGCCTCGTCACGTTCGAGCCGGGCATCCAGCATCGACAGCAGAGTCGAGCCGTCGCCCGCGAACGCCGCACTGAACCCGAAGCGCAACTGCTCCCAGTCCGTCGGCGGGAAGTACAGATACGTGAGCACTGCATTCTGTGCAAGTGCCTGAGTCAACGGTCGCTTGGGGTCGCCAGTCGGAAGCGGGCTTGCATCGATGTCGGCGAAGAGTTGGCGGATCGCGTCCATCCCGGCCTGGACGCCACGCGGCAACGGGCACTCGGCCTGGGTGATGCAGTCCTCGACGAAACGGCTGAGCGCAAGCTCAAAACCCCTGGCCTGGCCGTGGATCAGCTCCACACTCGTCAGTGTGGGGTCGATCGCGCCGTCCAGAACCATGCGCCCAACCCGGGTCGGGAACAGGTCGGCATAGGTTGCCCCGAGGAAGGTGCCGTAAGAAGCACCGAGCCAGAAAAGCTTGTCGTCGCCCAGGGCCGCGCGCAGGATGTCGATGTCGCGCGCGGCATCGACGGTTCCGATGTGTGCGTAGATCGCCGGTGAGTTCCTCTTGCATGAATCAGCGAACTGACGCGAAAGGGTGTCAAGCTGAGCGACTTCCGCAGGGGTATCAGGTGATCCGTCGGCAGCGAGGAAGACGTCGTTCTGCGCATCGTTGAGGCACTGCACCGGCGATGAGCTCGCGACCCCGCGAGGGTCGAACCCCACGATGTCGAACTTCGCGCGCACGACGTCGTCAACGACGCCCCTTGCCGCTCTCGCGTACTCGACTCCGGATCCGCCCGGCCCCCCCGGGTTGAGCACCAGAGACCCGATACGCGAATCGGACCTCTTGGTGGGAAGCCTGATGACCGAGAGCGAGATCGTCGCCGCCGCGGGATTGGCGTAGTCGAGCGGCACGGTGAGCTTGCTGCACTGAAAGTCACCGCCGCACCCCGACCAGCGCAGGGTCTGCGTATAGAACTCAGCCAGCGAGACACCAGGAGTGGGCGACACCGGGGCGGTGGCCGACGGTGTTGCCGACGGTGTTGCCGGCACCGACGCGATACCGCTGGCCGATGTTGAGGGCGCCGGCGGCGGGCTGACCGTGCTCGAACAGCCCGCGAGGAGCGCGGTCGCCGAGAGGAATGCCGTGCCCACCGCGACAAGTCGCGGCAGCGAGTGCGGGCTCACGGATGCTCCGGTCGGCAGAGTTGGGGCGCGTAGCGGACAGGATCACCCTGTCAGGTTCCGCCATGGGACGTGTCAGCGTGGGGCCGAGTTCCCCTCGATGCCCGAATCGGGGGCGGCTCAGTCGAGACGGCAGGGCGAGCGCGGCTCAGCCGCGGGACTCGTACGCCTTGCGCGAGGAGCACACCGACGCTCGGTCGCACACCGAGCGCTTGCCCCCCGCGTCGAGCTTGATCACGACCTGGTCGCGCGGCACATCGTGCGCCACCACGCGACCCTCGCCCTCGGGCGACTCGACACGGTCGCCCACCGCAGGCGCGCTCCCCTTGAAGTCCTCGTAGAGCGGGTGCTCGTACTTCAGACAGCACATCAGCCGACCACAAGCACCGGAGATCTTCATCGGGTTGGCCGGTAGATCCTGATCGCGCGCCATACGTACGGTGACGGGATCGAAGTCCTTGAGGAATGTCGAGCAGCAGGTGTCACGGCCACACGTGCCAACGCCGCCCTGCACCCGCGCATCGTCACGGGGTGAGAGCTGGGTGAAGACGACCTTGGCGTCGATGGTGTTAGCCAGGTCGCGCACGAGTTGGCGGAAGTCGACCCGCATCGGACTGCTGAAGAACACGGTGGCGGTGGCGCGGCCCGTCTCGTGTCCGACATCGCTCCAGTCGATGCCGCTCACCTTCATAGGCAGCTTGTGCTCGCGGATGAGACGCTGCGCCGACACCTGGATCTCGGCCCGACGCTTTCGATTCTCCTTGTCGCGCAAGACATCCGCGTCGACGGCCATGCCCACGCAGACGGGCAACCCGCCCACCTCGTCGTCAATCCATTCCGGACCCCACACAACTTCGGCGATCTCCGGCGATGTGGTGGTGGGGAACAGAACGCGATCGCCGACCCTGGGTGAGTACTCGCCGGGATCGAGGTAGTAGAGACGCCCCGCGCGAGTGAAACTTACCGCCATCATCATCGCCACCGCTCAGCCCACCCTGGCCAGGATCGCGTCGACCACGGCGTCGGGGTCCTCATCGGGCAGCCAGTGCCCGCGGCCCGTGAGCACGCGAAACTCGTAGGGACCCCGGCACCATTCGGCGCATGCATACGCCGCAGCGGAACCGATCGCAATGTCCTCGCTGCCCCAGACGAACGCGGTCGCGACGTCGACCTCGGGCAGGGCATTGAATGCGGCAGCGTCGATCGCGGCATACCACCGCAGCGACGCCTCAAGCGCGTCGTCAACGGCGAAGTACTCAACGTAGGAATCAATGTCGCGACGGTGCACCCCGTCACCGTAGACCGCCCGCAGCGCGGCAGCGTCGTCGCGGAGGAGCGCAGCGGCGGCAGCGGGCGGATCCCTGCGGAAAGTCGAGATATACGAGGACTTAGCGCGTTGTTCGTCATCGTCGCGCAGAGCCGCGGCCAACGCGCGCGGGTGGGGCAGTGACAGCGCGGTGAGTGAACGCACGAGCCCGGGGTGCCTCGCTGCGAGTGCCCAGCCGACGTGCGCACCCCAGTCGTGGCCCACGATGTGAGCGGTGCCCCAACCGAGGGCGTCGAGGATTCCCGCCGCATCGTCGACCAAGCGCGAGAGGTCATAGGCCGCGACATCGACAGGACGCGCGCCCGAGGAGTAACCGCGCTGGTCAACGGCAGCCACCCGCAGACCCGAAGACGCGAGCGGAGGGATCACGTACTGCCATGAAAGCGAAGTTTGCGGCCACCCATGCAGGAGCAGAACCGGCTCGCCGTCGTCGGCCCCGGCCACGACGGCATCGAATACAAGGTCGCCGAAATCTGGGTCGTCGATGTGAAGCTGCGCGCTCTCGGTCACCACAGGTCGAGACTAAGCCCGACCCGCTGGTGCGTGTGCCACCTCATGCGCGTGAGTGCTGCGCACGCGTTGGTCGGCGATGGAATCACCCGAGCGTTGGGTCCTTGAGTGACACGGTGAGCGACTCGAAGGCCAGCAGCGGGGCGACATTGGCCTCGAGCAGGTTGCGCGTGCGCTCCAGTGCATCGACACGTCGCAGGGTCTGGTGCGGCTCAGACTCTGCGGCCACGCGCTCGATCGCCGGGCGCATCTCGTCATTGACGAGTCCCGACGCCGCACCAAGCTGCAGGACGAGAACGTCGCGGTAGAACGCGATCAGGTCGACGATCACCCGATCGAGTTGATCACGCACCACGCGTCGACGTCGTCGCTTCTGACGATCCTCGAGCGCTTTGACCGCACCCTTGGCACGTCGCTCGACCGTGCCGATTCCCTTGCCCTCGGCGCCCTCACCGTAGGCCGCGCGCAGGGCCTTCATCTCGCGCTCGTCGAGCGGGTCGCAGATGGCCGACGCGTCATCGGCCACAGTGGACACCAGATCGGCCGCAAGCACGAGACATGAACCAAGATCCGCCACCAGGGTCGGGATCCGCAGGACATCCTGGCGACGGATCCGCGCGGATTCGTCGGTTGCCAAGGCGCGCGCACGGCCGATGTGTCCCTGCGCCGCCCGCGCCGCGAAGGAGGCCATCGCAGGATCGATGCCGTAGACATCGACCAGTGCCTGGGCCACCTCGGACGTGGACGGGGTCGCGAGCATGAGATGGCGGCAGCGCGAGCGAATAGTGGGTAGGACGTCCTCGGTGCTCGGAGCGCACAGAACCCAGACGGTGCCCGGCGTGGGCTCCTCGATGCTCTTGAGCAAGGTGTTGGCGCTCTCGGCGTTGAGACGGTCGGCATCCTCGAGTACGAAGACGTGCCACGGTGCGCGCGAGGGCGACAATGCGGAGCGGTGCACGAGATCACGGGTCTCTGCGACGGAGTAGGTGACCGACTCGGGAACGACATGCTCGACGTCGGCGTGCACGGAGTTCTTCACCGCCACGCATTCCTGACACGTGCCACAACCGCCCTCGGGGCACACGAGTGCGGCCGCAAAAGCGAGAGCCGCTGTACTACGTCCCGACCCCGGCGGGCCAGTGATCAACCACGCGTGGGTCATGGCCTGAGATGGGAGCCCTGCGCGGGCCGCCGGGGCATCACTCGAGGCCGCCCGCAGCTGCGCCGCTGCATGATCCTGACCGACAAGCTCGGTGAAGACATCGGTCACGGAGTCGGCCGCGCTCGGAGCAGTGATTCGACTCGGGCGAGAATCGCGGCCGCAATATCGTCGCGCTCGCCCACGGCGGGAAGGGCGAGGTAGCGGTCGGGATCACCGAAAGCGAGGGCACGGAAAGCCTGCACCACGACGGCGTGGAAGGCTTCCGGTTCGGACTCGAGACGGTTCGGCTCAACAACCCGCGCGAGACCGGCGGCGGCCTCCACGTCGAGCAGCACGGTGAGATCGGGCTGCAGCGACCCAGTGGCCCAGAGATTGATCTGGCCGACGACGTCGGGCCCGAGCCCCCGCGCGACTCCTTGATAGGCGATCGAGGAGTCGACGTAACGATCGGTGATGACGACGGCGCCACGTCCGAGTGCCGGCGCGATCAGGCGCGCGACATGCTCGGCCCGCGAAGCTGCGTAGAGCAATGCCTCGGCGCGTGCGTCGAGCCCGGCGAACTGCGGATCGAGCACCACGGCGCGCATCGCCTCCGCTGCAGGGGTGCCACCCGGCTCCCGGGTGAGGACGACCTCGTGGCCCGCCGCTCGCAGTGCATCGGCCAGCAGCCGCGCCTGAGTGGACTTGCCCGCCCCCTCCCCACCCTCGAACGCCACGAACAGCCCGCGCGCGCAGGGGGCGTCGGCAGCGGCAGCGGAACTAACAGAGGTCACCCGCGAACCCTACGACCCCCGACCCACGCACCCTCCCCGCGCAACCCCATTCGCGGTCAATGTGCCCTGGGCGGCCTTAGAGGCCGCTAACTCTCCCCACTGAATCCACAGCCGCGCCGAAGTTTCATGATCGAGGGAAGTTCAAGGGCCTCTAGCGCCGCCCAGGGCACATTCACCGGAAAAAGGGGGGTCAGGGGGTGAGGACTGCGGGCGCCTTCTTCGCCGTTGCCTTCTTCGCGGCCGCCTTCTTCGCCGTTGCCTTCTTCGCCGTTGCCTTCTTCGCCGTTGCCTTCTTCGCGGGCGCCTTCTTCGCGGCGGTTCGCTTCTTGGGGGTGGGGTCCTTCGCG
>WLRQ01000031.1 GCA_009697815.1 Actinomycetota bacterium | reverse complement strand
TGGATGCTGACCAGACACCCGCACCGGTTGCCACGCGCATCCTCACCATCATTTTGATCGTTCTCATGACGATCACGACGTTCACGACCCAGCGTCAGTTGATCGTCAAGAACACTGCCCGCGACAACCCGATCGCCCAGCAGCAGAAGATCCTGCTGTATGTCTTTCCCTTCTTCTTCGCGGTCACCGGCATCAACTTCCCCGTGGGCGTTCTCATCTACTGGCTCACCACGAACCTGTGGTCGATGGGTCAGCAGTTCTACGTCATTCGGAACAATCCGCAGCCGGGCACGCCCGCGTACACCGCGTGGGAGGAACGTGCGGCCCATAAGCGCCGGCGCAAGAACGGCGGCATTGACCCTGAGGCTCCCGTGACGGAGATCCTCCCCGCGGCTCCTCGCGTACAACCCAAGGCTCAGTCGCGGCGTAAGCGCAAGAGCTGACCCACAGTCCCCCGGCCGGCCAGGTTCCACGGTGAGTTCGTTTCCCGTGAAACATGGTGTGTCGGTCTCCGGGTGCCGACAGGGCACCCCCGTCCCCTGAAAGACGAGTGCACATGAGCGAGACGACCGTGGACGAGACCTCCGACGCCACTCCCATCGATGACCAGCCCGAGGCCGACTCCTCAGGTGCGCCCGTTTCCCGTGAAACATCGCGGGGGAAGACGCCCGGGAACTACCTCGAGCGTGAGGGCGATATCGCGGCTGACTACCTCGAGGGACTCCTCGACATTGCCGACCTCGACGGTGACATCGACATGGACGTCGAGGGCGACCGCGCACTCGTCAGCATCGTGGGCGGAGACCTCCAGCAGCTCGTCGGCGATCAGGGCAAGGTGCTCGACGCACTCCAGGAGCTGACGCGTCTCGCGGTCACTCGTGAGACCGGCGAGCGTTCGCGGCTCATGCTCGATGTCGCGGGCCACCGCGCAGCGCGCCGCGAGGCTCTGACGGCGCTGGGAACCGAGGCGTCGGCGCGCGCCGCGAGCTCAGGTGAGCCGGTCCGCCTCGAACCGATGACCCCGTTCGAGCGCAAGGTTGTCCACGACGCCGTGGCCGCGGCTGGTCTTCAGAGTGAATCCGAGGGCGTGGAGCCGCGACGTTTCGTCGTTGTCCTGCCGCGCAGCTGATCCGTGACGGAAACTGCGTCAGACCTGAGCCCGCAACGAGAGGCCGCCGACCTGCTCGTCGAAGAGCGGTTGTGCTCTCGCTTCCCCGATGCCGCATCTGGCCTGCGTCAGTACGTGGGCCTGCTGGGCACTGATGGTGTGGTGCGAGGCCTGATCGGGCCGCGTGAGGCGTCGCGCTTGTGGAGTCGGCACGTGGCCAACTGCGCGGTGCTCGGGGAACTCGTCGGTGAGGGCTCGAGGGTGGCCGATGTGGGTTCAGGGGCCGGGCTGCCCGGTATCCCGCTGGCGCTGGTACGACCTGATATCCGAGTCGTGCTTATTGAGCCACTTCTGCGACGGGCCACCTTCCTCATCGAGGCGGTATCGGCACTGGGTCTCGAGGAACGAGTCGAGGTGGTGCGAGGTCGCGCCGAGGACCAACGGCTTAGTGCTGACGTGGTGACCGCACGAGCCGTTGCTCCTCTGGACAGGCTCGCGGGGTGGACGCTGCCGCTCACCCGTGTCGGTGGCATCGTGCTGGCGGTCAAGGGCGAGGGGGCTGCCGAGGAGGTGGTCGCGTCCCAACTGGCGCTCGAAAGACTCGGCGGCGGCCAGGCCGCGGTGCTCACCTGCGGTGAGGGAATCGTGGATCCGCTCACGACGGTGGTGCGCATTGTGCGATTGACGGCGGGACGACGGAGAGGGTCACGATGACGACACGGCACGAAGGCGAACCCCGGCCGGGCACCGCTGGTGAGTCCGGCCCAGATACCTCACCCGGAGGGCTCGGGTGGCCTGGTGAGCTGACCTCGAGCGCCGAGGCCAGCCCCGCCGGGCTCGGCTGGGCTCCTGCGGACGTGACGTTGCCCGCACACCTCGCTCATCACCACACGAACCAGGTGGCGCCCGCCGCCCCAGATGCACGTGAGGAGACGCCGTCATGATCGACGACACCCCACTCGCGCGTGCGGCAGAGGTGGCGGTCAGGGTCCAGCAGCGCAACTTCGGTGAGGACCTCCCGCGCCCAGCGCGTACCCGGGTCATGACGGTGGCTAACCAGAAGGGCGGAGTCGGGAAGACCACCTCGACCGTCAACCTCGCGGCGGCACTGGCCATGCAGGGGCTCACGGTTCTGGTGATCGACCTCGACCCACAGGGGAACGCCTCGACTGCACTCTCGATTGACCACCACGCTGAGGTCCCCAGTATTTATGACGTCCTCATTGAGGGCCGACCGCTCCTTGAGGTGGTCACTGCGGTGGGGGATATCACAGGTTTGTGGTGCGCCCCGGCGACACTCGACCTGGCGGGGGCCGAGATCGAACTGGTCTCGATGGTGGCTCGCGAGCACAAGCTTCGGCGGGCAGTGACGACCTACCTCACGGTTCACGAGGAACGCCACGGGCGTCTGGACTACGTGTTGATCGACTGCCCGCCGAGCCTGGGCCTTCTCACCCTGAACGCTCTCGTGTGTGCGGATGAGGTGCTGATCCCGATCCAGTGCGAGTACTACGCACTCGAGGGCCTTGGCCAGTTGATGCGCACGGTGGGCCTTGTCACGACCGAGCTCAACCCAAGCCTGTCGGTGTCGACGATCCTGCTCACGATGTACGACGCCCGCACCCGGCTGGCCGCTCAGGTCGCTGAGGAGGTGCGTGCCCACTTCGGCGACCGTGTCCTGCGCACCCAGATTCCTCGTTCGGTGCGGCTCTCGGAGGCACCGTCGTACGGACAGACGGTCATGACCTATGACCCGGGCAGCCCGGGCGCCCTGTCCTACCTCGAAGCTGCGCGTGAACTAGCGCGGCAGGTCGAGCAAGGCCCCGCCGCCGCGGAGGGGATCAATCCCTTTCTGCGGTGACGTCGGGGGCGAGCTGCCCGTGGCAGGGCGCCCAGATGACCGCGGTAATTCGGGGCACCACGTGCGCGGGGTAGGGTCGGCGCGCACGTACGACGCTGCCGGCGACCACGCCGGCCAGGGTAGGCCAGGACAGGAGCAGCCAGGGTGAACCAGCGACGCGGCCTCGGTCGAGGCCTAGGTGCCCTGATTCCGACATCCTCTCGTGAGGAGACGTCGGCCCCCTCCCCCGCCGCAGTGGGTGCTCGCAGCGAGGGTGCAACAACGGCCACACGCGCAGCGGAGGACGTGGCCCCCGACGAGCTCAAGATCGTCTCCGGGGTGCGCTACGCCGAGCTCGACTTTGATGATGTCCGCCCCAACCCTCGTCAGCCGCGCATCGTGTTCGACGAGGATGCCCTCGCCGAGCTCGTACATTCGATACGCGAGGTCGGCCTCCTGCAGCCCATCGTCGTGCGCCCTATCACCGACGCGGCAGCAGCCGGCCCGCACTATGAACTTGTCGCGGGTGAGCGCCGTTGGCGCGCTGGGCGAGAAGCCGGTCTTGATCTCATCCCCGCGATCGTGCGCGATACCGCCGACGACGTCCTGCTGCGCGACGCCTTGCTCGAGAACCTCCATCGTGCCGAGCTCAACGCACTCGAGGAGGCGGCCGCCTACCAGCAATTGCTCGACGATTTCGGGTGCACGCAGGATGAGCTCGCGGCACGGATCGGTCGCAGCCGGCCCCAGGTGAGCAATACCTTGAGGCTGCTGCGACTGCCCGCCCCGGTCCAGCGCCGCGTCGCCGCCGGAGTGCTCTCCGCCGGCCACGCGCGGGCCCTGCTCGGCCTTGATGATGTCGAGGCCATGGATCGACTGGCCCATCGGATCGTGGCTGAGGGGCTGTCGGTACGCGCCGTCGAGGAGATTGTTTCCGTCGGCGACGGTGATGGTCGCGAGCGCACGCGCGTGGCTCGTCCGCGTCGACCGTCGGCACCGGGGCTCCTTGAGATTGCCGATCGGCTCTCGGACCGGCTCGAGACGCGCGTGCGGGTGGAGTCCGGCAAGGTCAAGGGCAAGGTCACGATCGAGTTCGCCACGCTCGACGACCTCCGGCGTATCGTCGACGTGATCGACCGGAGTTAACGCGCGATCGCCCAGACACCTTGTGCCACAGGGCTTTTGGGCGATCAGCTGCGCGCGATCGCCTGGGCTACGAGCCCCGCGGTGAGTGCGCCGAGGTCAAGGCCCGCAGCCCCGACCGCTTGAGGATAGGTGGACGTCTCCGTCATCCCGGGGGCCACGTTCACCTCGAGGAACCACGGAATGCCCGCTGCGTCGATGATGAGATCCACGCGAGACCAGTCGCTAAGGCCGAGGACACGATGGACTGACACCGCGGCTTCTGCGCACGAGGCGAGCACCTCAGGTGAGAGGCGGGCGGGCACGAAGAACTCAGTCGCGCCGGCGGTGTAGCGGGCACCGTAGTCATAGAAACCACCGTCGGGCACGATCTCCACGACGGGAAGTGCGCGGGGCCCGGACCCATCGTCGAGAACCGACACCGCAACTTCGGTGCCGCTGATGAATCGTTCGATCAACGCGGTGTCGCCGTAGGCGAAAGCGGCGACCATCGCGGACGGCAGCGCGGCGGCCGAGCGCACGACGGAGGCGCCGAGTGAGGAGCCACCTCGAGTCGGCTTCACCATCAGGGGAAGGCCTAGTCGGCCCACAACGGCATCGAGTACCGCTGTTGCGCCGAGCTCGCGGAATGTGGCGTGGGGCAGTGCCACGGAGGGCGGGACGCTCACCCCAGCGGCCCCCACGAGCGCTGACGCGACGGGCTTGTCGAAGGACGCGCGACAGGCGGATGGGCCCGACCCGACATAGGGGATTCCGAGCGCCCCGATGACGTCTCGAATCGCGCCGTCCTCCCCCGTGGCACCGTGCAGCAGCGGTATGACACAGGCTGGCCGGTGATCGACGAGGGCGGTGAGCAGCGAGGCATCAACATCTCGTACCTCGGCCTCGACCCCCGCGACCCGCAACGCATCGGCCACGCGACGACCTGAGCGAAGTGACACGTCGCGCTCGGGCGAGAGCCCTCCGGCGAGTACGATCACATGACCTTCAATGTTGCTGCTCATAAGCGTAAACTCCTTGTGCTGCAACGGATCTGCGTGAATTGCGTTTGGGCTATCGACGATGTCGATGTGTGTGATGCGGGCACGTCAGGCGAGGTTCGGCTCGGGAGCCGCCGGGCCCTCACGTCCAGCCACCGCCTCGGGCGACCCGAAGATGTCGGCGATCTCGAGCTCGTCCTTGATCACTCCCGCGAGGCGGCGGACACCCTCGCGGATGCGGTCGGGCTCGGGATAGCAGTAGGACAGGCGCAGGTTATGCCGCCCCTGCCCGTCGGCGTAGAAGCCTGTACCGGGTACATAGGCGACCATCGCTGCCACAGCGCGAGGCAGCATGGCCGTGGCATCGAGACCGTGCGGAAGTGTGACCCAGGAGTAGAAGCCGCCACCGGGTACGGTCCAGGTCGTGCCGGCCGGCATCAGGGAGCTGAGTGACTCCAGGAGTGCGTCGCGCCTCTCGCGGTAGACGTCACGAAAGACCTTGACCTGGTCGAACCACGGCTGCGTGGCGAGGTACTCCGAGATGGTCAGCTGCGCGAAATTCGAGGGACACAGGGTGGCGGTTTCATTGGCGAGTACGAGCTTCTCGCGCACACCGTGGGGTGCCACCGCCCAGCCAACGCGCAGACCGGCGGCGATGGTCTTGGAGAAGGTGCCGAGGTAGACCACGCCCTCGGACTCGTCAGCCCGGATCGCGCGCGGAACGCTGTCGTCGAAGCCGAGTAGGCCATAGGGATCGTCTTCGAGCATGAGAAGACCGCTCGAGCGAACGACCTCGAGGACCTCGGCGCGGCGTGCCGGCCCCTGGGTGACGCCGGCGGGGTTGTGAAAGGACGGGATCGTGTAGACGAGCTTGGCACGCTTGCCAGAGGCTTTCACCGAGGCGATCGCCTCGCGCAGGGCCTCGGGCCGCATGCCCTGATCGTCCATCGGCACGTGCACGACCTCGCACTGGTAGGACGAGAACACGCTCAGCGCAGTGATGTACGTGGGTGCTTCGACGAGGACGACGTCACCGGGGTCGCAGAACACGCGTACGACGAGGTCAAGGGCCATCTGCGAGCCCGCGGTGATCACGATGTCGTCGGGGTGGGCGCGAATGCCTACGGGCTCCATGACATCGAGGATTTGCTCCCGGAGCGTGACATCACCCTGGCCGGATCCGTACTGCAGCGCGACGGCACCGCGGTCGCGTATCAACCGCGCGACGGTGTCGGCGAGTGCGTCGAGCGGCAGCGCGGAGACGAATGGCATCCCACCGGCGAGAGACACGACCTCGGGGCGGCTCGCGACGGCAAACAGGGCGCGGACTTGCGAGGTCGTGAGGCCTTGCGTGCGCGCCGCGTAGGCATCGATCCATGGATCGAGGCGGGTGCCCGTCGTGATCTGCTGTGTCGGCTCCATGGCCGGCGCTCACCGCCTTCTCGAGTCTGCGTGGCATGCAGTGGTCGTGCGGAGTCAATCATGACGGTCTGGCTGCCGGATGGTCGCTGTGGCGCCTACGATGCCGGATGGACCGTGGGAGGTGTCATGCGGGTTGTCCGCTGGCTGTTTGCACTGCTCGCGATCGGCCTCGTGGTCGGCTTCGTCGCAGGCCTGATTCGCCCACGCCGCGACGAATTGCCGCCGCCGGTCGTCAGGTGATCCACGCATGGCCGTTGCACGGCGACTCGGGCCCCTGACCCGCGACTCCCTCGCCGAGATCCCGGGGCCGTGCGGTTCCTGTGTGCGTTGGGAGTTCGATGCCGTCCACCGTGCGCGCGTCGAGCGCGACGGAATCGGGGCCGAGGCGAAGGCCGACTGGCTTTCCTCGACCTTGCTCGACTGGGGATCCTGCGGCCAGGTCGTCAGGGTCGACGGTGTTGTGGCGGGCTACGCGCTTTACGCTCCCCCTGCGTATCTCCCGGGTCTGGCGGCGTATGCGACCGCGCCCGTCTCGGCCGACGCCGTTGCACTGTCCACGATGCGCGTTGCTGCCGAGTATGCGGGCCGCGGGATAGCGCGGATGCTGATCCAGGGGATGGCCGCAGATCTCGTCCGTCGAGGTGTCCGCGCCGTCGAGGCCATCACCACGACGCACCCGGCGGATGTCCCAGGTGATGCGGGTGGCTGTCTCATACCCGCGGATTTCTTACTCGCCGTGGGGTTTAACACCATACGAGCTCATCCGAGAACCCCTCGCGTGCGGCTGGACCTTCGCACCACCCTGACGTGGCGTGAGGACGTCGTCGAGGCGGCGATGGAACGGCTCTTGGGGCGCCGGCAACAGGTGGGCGCACTGCCTCTCCAAGCCCCAACCGAGTGATCAGCCGCCTGCGCGGTCGGAAAGTCAGGCCTCAGTTGTGACGGGTGCGAAGAATCGCACCACGGCAGCGGCGATACCTTCAGCGACTGCATCTCGGAAAGCTGGATCAGCCAGCCGACGCGCATCGTGCGGACTGCTGAGATAGCCGCATTCGAGGCGCACGGCGGGCATGCGGGTCATGCGCAGCAGATCCCAGGTCTTGGCGTGAGACTGACAGTCGGTGAGATCGGTTCGGGAGCAGATCTCCTCTTGGACCATCTCCGCAAAGCGTCGACCGAGGGCCGAGCCGGTTCCTGCTGCGGAATCGCCGAAGTAGAAGCTTGCGCACCCGGAGGGAATGGCGGAGTCCGCCGAGCCCACATTCAGGGAGAGAACCAGATCGGCACCGGTGTCATTGGCGAAGGCGGCCCGATCGGATTCGTCCGCGGCACTGCCGCTGTCGGGCTTGCGCGTGAGAAGGACCTGCACTCCGATGGCCGCGAGCCGGCCTTCGACGCGCGTGGCGAGATCGCCAGCGATGGCGGCCTCGTTGACACCGTGTCCGTCATCGCCCCCGTCATGCCCCGGATCGATGACGACGACCTTGTGGGCGACTCCGCTGCAGATCGACTCCAGCGCGTGGAGTTCGCGCAGTGTCGTGGCTGTGCCGCCACCACTCATCGTGCGGGCCAGGCGGTTGATGGCCCGGAAGGTCATCGGGCCGCAAGTGCCGTCGGGGTCGACGCCCACGCTGCGCTGGAACTCGCGGAGCGCGTGGTCGGTGAGTGGCCCGAAGACGCCGTCGACCCGGCCGAGGTCGAAGCCGAGACCGGATAAGCGCTGTTGGAGACCGAGGACGTCATCGCCCGAGACGAGCCGCCCCGGCCGGTAGGACAGCACTCGGTCGCCGAGGGTCCAGCGGGCCTCTTCGAGCCGCCTAAAGGTCTGCGGGCCCACGATGCCGTCGACGGTGAGCCCGCGAGCCTGCTGGAATGCGCGCACCGCATGGTCGACGGAGTCATCGAAACTGGCGTTCGCTGGATCGAATCCAGGCTCTGCGGCAGGCATGATGCCCAGGCGGCCGAGCCGGTCCCGGATCTCGGCCACGGTGGTGCCGGTGTCACCCCGACGGGATAGGGGAGCGCTCACCAGGCTCAGAGGTACTCGGCGAGGTCGGCGAGCAGTGCCGCCTTGGGTTTCGCGCCGACGATCTGCTTGACGAGCTTGCCGGCCACGTAGACGTTGAGCGTGGGCAGCGACATGATCCGTTCTGCCGCGGCGGTCTGGGGGTTCTCGTCGACGTTGAACTTTGCCACCGTGACCTTGTCCGCGTGCGCAGCCGCGATCTCTTCCAGGATCGGCGAGAGCATCTTGCACGGGCCACACCATTCGGCCCAGAAGTCCACGATCACGGGCTTGTCGGCAAGTAGGACCTCGTCGGCGAACGTGGCGTCAGTGACGATCTTCGTGGCGGCGCCCATGGGTGGCGTTCCTTCCTCGTGGTGAATGGTGCGTGGTCGGTGGCGGCTGTGGCGCCCACGGTACGGCGTCTGACCGGCGGCATGTCGCCGACGCCCAAAGGTGGGACCACGAGTCGTGACTCGTGCCGCCCTGCGTGCTGGCGCGTCATGCCGGTGACTGAACGTGGATCACGTGGGGCTAGCCGGGCCCTAGAACCTGGTGGGCCGGCCGTGAGGTCAGGGGTGGGCGTTGCCCGTGCTCTCCAGGACTGCGAGGAATCGCTCGGCATCGAGCGCCGCGGCGCACCCCGAGCCCGCAGCGGTGATGGCCTGCCGATACGAGTGGTCGACTAGGTCACCGCACGCGAAGACACCGGACATGCTCGTGAGCGTGGTGCGCCCCTGCGTGATCACATAGCCCTCGGCGTCGAGGTCGACCTGGCCTCCGAGGAGCTCGGAGCGAGGATCGTGTCCGATCGCGACGAACAGTCCAGTGACCTCGATCGAGCGGGTCTCACCGGTGAGGGTGTCCCGAAGCACGAGGCCCGAGAGCTTGTCGTCGCCGACGATCTGGGCCACCTCGCTGTTCCAGGCGAAGCGGATCTTGTCGTTGCTGAGCGCCCGGTCCTGCATGATCTTGCTTGCACGCATGCTGTCACGGCGGTGGACGATCGTGACGGTCTCGGCGAACCGCGTCAGGAAGGTCGCCTCCTCGATCGCGGAGTCACCTCCTCCGACCACGGCGATGTGCTGGTTGCGGAAGAAGAATCCGTCGCAGGTGGCGCACCAGGAGACGCCGTGCCCGGACAGGCGCTTCTCTCCGTCGACACCGAGCTCGCGGTAGCCCGAGCCCATGGCCAGGATCACCGCGTGGGCGCGGTGAACGGTGCCTTCGGCATCGGTGACCGACTTCACGGGGCCCGAGAGGTCGACAGAGACAACATCGTCGGTGATGAACTCGGTGCCGAAGCGATCGGCCTGGGCGCGCAGACTCTCCATGAGAGCCGGGCCCATGATGCCGTCGGGGAATCCCGGGAAGTTCTCGACCTCGGTGGTGTTCATGAGCGCGCCACCCGCGGTGACCGCACCCTCGAAGAGCAGCGGGGTCAGCTGCGCCCGCGCAGCGTAAATCGCGGCGGTGTACCCGGCAGGTCCCGAACCGATGATGATCACGTTCCGGATGTCGTTCACGGGGGGCCCTTCGACGGTGGGACAAGTTGTCCCGGTGGTCATGCGAGAGTCGGCCGTTCGGCCTGTCGGTGCGTGAGCAGTGACGGGCCCTAGGCGAGGAGACCCTCGGCGCACCGGGCGCCACGGCTCACAACGATCCTAGGCTGGCGGGAATTCCGCCGACTGCCGCCATGGTCGAACAACCTTCGGTGGTGCGCCCAAGGCGCTCGTCAGGGGGCCGGGACGCGGGCGTTGGCCAACACGGTTGCGTCGTCGGTGGTGCAGCCGGGGGCGATAGCCCAGACCTCGAGCTGCGTGATGTCACCGGGAACAGCGACCACGATGATCACGGCGGGTTGGCCTTCGAAGGTCGCGTCGGCGACGGCGAGCGCCTGGGCGTCAGGGCGCCCAGTGATGGTGGACAGACAGGCGGGTGCGGTCTGGCTCGACGCCGGGCCTTGCGCAGCAGTTGTGCCGCCGGTACCCGTGGTGAGGACAAGGGAGGCGATCTGAGCGGCGAGGGTGCTCAGGTGGTAGTCGGTACTCGCCGTGCCCCCGGTACTCGCTGTGCCGGGGGTGAGTGGGGTGCCTGTCGTACCGGTCGCCACCTCGGCAGTGGGTGCTTCGGCACGCGCCGGAGCAGATGCCGCATCGGACATCGAGGACAGTCCCCCGGCTGACTCGGCGGTCGTGACAGTGTTCCCAGAGCCGAGTTCGCCGAGGCCGCCCCGGGCAAGAACGGCTCCGCCGAGTACGAGAACAGCAGCGGCGGCGACACCCGCGAGCACCCGGAAGGAGCGCAATGAGGGGCCGCCAGCCTTGCGTTCAAGACGGCTCACGGGAGCAAGGCCACTGTCGGCACTCGACGGCGAGCGGGCTGGCATGCCTGCCGCGGGGGCGGGACGACCATTCGCGGACCGCCGAGTCTCAGCGAGGACGGCGTCAAGCCGCGCCGCGACGTACTCAGGCATTGCGGGGTCATCGGAGCGCAATGACGCCAGCAGACCGGAGACGAACAACTCCTGCTCCGGAGTGGCCTCAGGACCAGGTGTGTCCGGCCCGGAGGCGGGCGTTCCCGATAGTGGATCGGTCACTGGCTCACCTCCGGGTCTGGTTCTGCGAGCGGGTGCCCCGCACGGTCGGGGCCCAGATCGAGCCCGACTCCGGCGTGGTGTCCTGCCCTGGTGATGGGTGCGTCACGTGTCGATTGCCCCGATGGGACGCCGGGAGCGGTGTCAGGGTTCCGCAACCCGGCCAGTGATACCGCGAGCCGGGCGCGCCCCCGGGAGCACCGGCTCTTGACGGTGCCCTCGGCGATTCCCAGGATGTGGGCCGTCTCCGCGACCGAATGGCCCTCGATATCCACCAGAATCACGGCGCTGCGCTGGTCTAGAGGGAGTGCGCTCAGGGCCTTGTCGATCTCCATGCGCATTTCCAGGCGGTCGAAGTCGTCCCGAGGGTCCGCGATGCCGTGGTGTCCTGCCTCGCCGTCCTCCTCCAGCAGCGGTACTGAGGGCCGCGAGCGCCGACGGCGCATGAGGTCCAGGCAGGCATTGACCACGATGCGATGTAGCCAGGTAGTGACCGCGGCCTCGCCCCGAAACGAGGCCGCGTTGCGGTGGGCGGAGATGAGCGCGTCCTGCAGTGCGTCGGCCGCATCCTCGGGATCCGATGTCGTGCGCAGGGCGACGGCCCACAGGCGATCGCGGTGGCGCAAGAGCAGCGTGGCAAAGGCGTCGGAGTCACCTGCCACATGGGCGCCGAGCAGGGCGGCGTCGCTGACCGCTACGCCAGCCGGGGACTGGTCGCCGGTTGACTGGTCCGGGCTCATCCGCGTACTCGGATATCCGCGATTCCGGCCTGGTAGTAACCGTTGACGGGCGGTAGTTGGGTGAACCACACGAGCAAGTACCGGGTGGTCACCGCCGTGGGTACGCGAAGTGTCAGGGTGCTGTTCGCGCCCGTGACCTCGGCCATCGAGATGAACTTCTCCGGGGGCAGGGTTGGGTCGTCGGAGGCCCGGAGCGAGACATCGCTGCCGTTCCCGACCAGCCGCAGCTCCACAGCCGAAACCGGACGGGGCGCCCCGAGGTCGACGAGGAGGCCGACGCCCGGCTTGCCGCCAAGATCGCCTGCCTTGTAGCGCACGGTGGTCCACGCCGTCTCGGGTTTGGCATCGATCGCGAGCGGCACCAGTTTGGGATTTTCCCGCTTGGTATCGCCGTACGGATCAAAGTCGACGGCCGAGACGATCGGGATCTCAGGGCCCGCAGGCGTTGATGCCGCCGAGGTGGGCGGCAGGGCCGAGGTGGTCTGTGACGGGCGCGCTGCCCTCGCAATATTCAGCGGGTCGCCACCGAGACCCTTGATCATGGCCACCCCGATGAGGGCGAGGCCCATGATCGCCACGACGGCGACTGTGACGCTCACGAGTTGCCTCTGCCGCCTGCCGTGTCGGCGCCCCGCCGGAGGCCTGAGCGGTTCGGTCAGCGTGGCGGCCAGGGCGGTGGCGACCTCGGCGACTGTGCCGAAGCGACTCAATCCCTTGGGTGGTGAGGTGCTCCGGAGCGCACGCGCCGTGATCTGGTCGAGATCGGCGGGCACATCGGCCACGACCCGGCTGGGCCAGGGGACCTTCCCTTGACCGATGGTCGGCACGCCGGGAAGCCGGTTGATCTCCTCCGGCCCGGGCCAACGTCCTGTGAGACCGGCGAAAAGCACCGCACCCGCGCCATGCACATCCGCGAGCGCCGCGTCGCCGGCCGGTTCGACGCCGTAGAGGGCGCGGTCGACACCGAGCCCGCGCACTCGAACCTCGCCGGCATCAGTGATCATCACCGAATTGGGACGTATGCGTCCGTGCTCCACGCCTGCGGCGTCGGCGGCCGCAAGGAATCTGGCCACCTCGAGTGTGAGGGTCGCGGCCTCGCGCGGTGGGAGCCTGCCTCCGTTGCGCGAGGCCAGGTAGTCCCCGAACGGGGTTCCGACGAGCCACTCAGTGACGATCACGAGCTGACCGGTGGGCGAGTCCTCGACGATGTCGAGTAGGGGTACGGCTCGTCGGTCGGTCACCTGGGAGGCACGCAGCGCTGCATCGCGAAGGATGCGAGCTCGCGGGGAGTCCAGCGGCATGAACCGCACACCCACGGCGCGGCGCAGACGGTCGTCGTACGCCCGCCAGAACGAGGTGCCTGCCGCCTCGGCCACGCGATCGACGAGTCGGTAGCGGCCCAGCACGACATCGTCAGACGCGGGTCTGCCGCCTCGTGGGGTGTCGCGCACGTCGGTCACAAATGACCACGATAGGTGGCGGATCGAGTGCGCGGAGCGTGATCCCGGCGTGGCGACACGCGATCATCCGGGCCGAACCGCGCCGACGAGGTCGCGTAGGGCGACGGGCGCCACCTCGACTCGTCCCCCGGTGTGCGGCGCCTGAGCGATGAGCCCACGCCCGAGGTAGAGCGCCACATGGTGGATCGAGCCGGGATCGTCCCTCTCATACGCCCAGAAGAGCAGGTCGCCGGGACGCAGGTCAGTGAGTGCCACATGCACCCCCGTCAGCCATTGCTGGCGCGAGGTGCGAGGAAGGTTGAGCCCGGCGACACCGAACACCCGGACCATCAGGCTCGAGCAATCGAAGCCACTCGTGATCGCTGCCGCACATGTGCCGTCCTCGGCCCGACCATCATCTGGTGCCGAACTCGAGCACCAGCCCGTGCTCGGGCCCCCCTGCCCCCCGCCCCCGGCTGAGTACGGCGTGCCGAGCCACCGCCTGGCCTCGGTGAGGGCGGTGAGGGCGAACCTCGTCGCGGGTGCGGTGCGGGCATCGGCGATTGCCCGGTCCAGGGCTGTGACCGAGTCGGCGGGAACAGGGCCTATGACCCAAGGCAGCGGGCCGAGCAGTTCGCGTGCGGCGGATTCCGCCGCGGCTTCGGCAGCAGCACGTTCCTGTTCCACCAGGCGTCGGACGAGTGCGTTCGCCCCGTCGAGAGCTGAGCTCGCCTCAGTGGCAAGTTCCCTTGCGAGAGAAGCGCTTGCGAGCATCTGGTCCTCAAGAAGCCGACGCTTCTCGGTGAGTGCGGCGAAGTGCGTGCGACGGGTGCTCTCGACCTCGACCGCGCGGCGCGCATCGACCGCGGCGATGAGATCGCCCTGCGCCACTGACTCGACGGCCGCGACCCTGGCGAGCACGTCGGAGATGCTGCGTCCTTCGAGGATGCTTCCGTAGAGCGCGCCCACGCCTCCGCTCATGTAGAGCTGCCGTGCGGCGTTGTCACGATGGCTGTCGAGTTCTGCGGCGCGCCGCGTGGCCACGCCCAGGCTCTCCTCGGCGCTGAGCAGTCCGGAGACCACCTCGTCGAGCGCGTCCTGCGCTGCGCCGAAGTCCTCGGCTGCGGCCTCGGACTTCGCCGCGAGCAGATCCACCTCCGCGCGGAGAACCGTAGCCGCGGTGCGGGCGTCGGCGAGTTCGGAATCGGCGTGGGCTGAGGGAGCAGGTGAGATAAGTAGCGCGGCGACGAGGGTGGGGAGGACCACCTTCGCCGCCGCGGACATGATCCCTCCCATGACCTCGCCCCAAGTCACGGGAGTGGATCGCTGGCGGTGCCCGTCGCGGTCGCTGTCACGTACGCCTTCGTCGGCGGTATGACATGTGCCGCGAGGGTGTGCGCGCTGCGCCGCAGCTGCACGGTCACGCTGTTGCCGGGGCCCGTTCTGAAGCTATTCGGGACAACGGTGTCGCCCTGGGACCGCGCGTAGCTCACGACCGAGGCGTAGGCGGCTGCGACCGACCCCTGATCGCGCAAGGTGTCATGGCCGAGCCTCGCGGCCGATTGGGCCTGGTCGCGCACGAAGTACTGCGTGGAGATGATCGAGATTGCGTCGTACCCGACCGCCCCGATGATCGAGAGGGCCACCAATGTCTTGATCATTTTTCCGACGAGGAGCAGGCCGGCGTCCTCACGGGGCTGCGGCCGCAGCTGCGCGGGAGCCCCAGAATCGGGGTGCGACGAGGGAGTGTCCACGTAGAGGTCGTCGGCCCCGGCCCCCCGACTCTTGATGACGAGGGGGTGAATATCCCTCGTCCGGGCGAGTGAGCAGGGCGGGCCAGGACGCTCGACTGGGCCGAGTGGGTCAACGCCCCCCGGGGATTCGCCTCTTGATCATCGCGACAACTTCCGTGACCTCGCTGATGTGCATCAGGTTGGCGGCCCCGAGGTAGGTGGCCAGCCCAGCTGAGCCCACGATCACGATGTCGATCAGGGCGCCGCCCTTGGAGCCGGTGGACAGATGATCACTGAGGAGGCCGTGGATCGCGCTCATGACCGCGAATGTCGCAACAGCTGCCACCGACATCCGCACCAGGCTCCTGATCGTGTGCGCTGACTGGAGTCCGCCGAGGCGCCGGGAGAGCTTCACCCAGGCAATCACCAGGGTGATCCAGTAGGACCCCACGTAGCCCAATGCAAGGGCCGAGAGTCCCACAGGTCCAGCCTGACGTGAGGTCGTCCACTCAAAGAGCGGTACGGCGATCGCGAGGTACAGGGCATTGAGCACCACGGTCACCCAGAACGCGGTTCGGGTGAGCTCAAGGGCGTACCAGCCGCGCAGGATCACGTAGTAGAGCGTGAACGGGAGCAGGCCGAGCGCGAAGATCGAAGCCAGTGAGCCGGTGACCTCGGCCGATGCCGTCGAGGTCTGGCCGTAGTTGAACAGCAGTACCCCGGCCTCGGTTCCGAGGACGACGAGCGCCACGCCCGCGGGCACGATCAGGGCCGCAGCCGTGCGCATACCGCCCCCGACATCGGCGGCAAGCTCGGAGAAGCGCCTGCCGTGGGCGGCACGGCTCATACGCGGCAGCAGGGCCGCGACGATCGACACCGTGATCACCGAGTGCGGGAGTACGAACATCAAGTGCGCGTTCGTATATGCCGTCAGGCCCGCCGCGGTGAGCCCCTGCTCCTGCGAGACTGCGTTGACTCCCGTTGCGAGGCGGACGATCACGGCGTATGCCACCTGGTTGACCAGGACGAGCCCGATCGTCCAGAAGGCGAGGCCGCCCGCGTTCCCGAGGCCGGCGCCTCGCCAGCGCCAGTTGAGCCGGAAGGTGTACCGCGACCGTCGTAGCACCGGGATCAGAATCAGCGCCTGCAGTGCGACGCCCAGGGTGGTGCCGATGCCGAGCAGGCTCACCTGCGCCCCGGACAGGGTGCCGCCCGAACCCGCGGCCGGACCGGCGACTGCGATGAAGAGGACGAAGGTTGCGATCGCGACGATGTTGTTCACGATCGGCGCGAACATCGGCGTACCGAAGTGCCCTCGGGCGTTGAGTACCTGCGAGAGCATCGTGTAGACGCCGTAGAAGAAGATCTGCGGAAGGCACAGCCGCGCGAACGCGGTGGCGAGTTCGAGCTGCTGCGGGGTGTACTGCGGTGTCGCGTAGATGCGCACGACCCAGGGCGCGAGGGCGACCGCGAGAATCGAGACGATCAGCAGGATCATCCCCACGAGGGTGATGAGCCGATCGGCATAGGCCCTGCCGCCGTCCGGATCGTCCTTCATGTGGCGCACGAGCTCGGGGATGAACACCGCGTTCAGGGCACCGCCGATGATCAGGATGTAGATCACGTTGGGCAGGGTGTTGCCCAGGTTGAACATGTCGGCGACCGTGCCGGCGCCGAGTGCGGCGGCGAGGACGACGCCGCGAAGCACGCCACCTAGCCGTGAGAGCACGGTGCCCGCACCCATCACGACACTCGATCGCAGCACGCTCGCACTGCCGCCCGCTGGAGTGCTGCCAGAGGTGGCGGCACTGGTGGGGTCGCTGCCGACATCGCCGGCGAGCTCTTCGCTCAGTGACTCGGTGAACTCGTCATGGAACCCGCGGTGTGCTGCGGGTGGCCGACGCTGGGATGGCCGCCGGGACTGCGGGTCACGGTCGCGGGGGTCACGGTCATCCGTCACCGTGTACCTCCCCGGCTGTGCCTTCGGGGTGGTTGTCGTCCCGGCGCACCGACCGGCGCCGGACGAAGTTGATCCCGATCAACACCACGAGGATGCCGAACAACCCACCGACGACCCACTGCGCCGCGCGGGCGTAGGCCGCAGATCGCACCTCGGTTCGGACCGGCTCGCCGAAGGAAGCACCCTCCGGGGTCAAGAGCTGGATATCGACGGCGACAGGGCCTGTGCCGATCACGCGAGCGGCCACCTCGAGAGTGATCTTCTGTCCGGGGGCGAGCAGCACCGCCGGGATGTCTGCCGACTCGAAGCGCACCCGGGGGGTGCCGACAAGTCGGACCCCGACCCTTGCGGGTCTGCTGAGGTCGTTGGCCACGGTGATCGGTATGACCCCGGAGTCACCGGGAAGGGTTACTGGGGCATGCGACAGGATCCGCACGAGGCTGGCCTGTCCGGCGATCTGTGTGCCCACAGAGGTGACCACACGACGTCCGACCGCGATCTCCTCGCGCCAGGCGCTGGACTCCGCGCGGGTCAGGGCCACCCCCAACTCACCGGTGCTCGCCGTGGCGCTGTCGGGGGCTACCGATTGGAGGGCGGCCAGCTGCGCGCGCATCCGCCGCACCTCGTCGAGATAGGCCGCAGGGAGTTCGCTCTCGAGGTCTGCGGGTGAGTACTCAGTGCGACTTCTGGGGATCGTGCTCGCGGGCTCGGCCATGAGCGCACTGAGACGCGTCGGCACCAGCCAAGGGGACGCTGCCAGGGCCGCAAGAAGTGCGGGCGCCACGGTGGGATCGGCCGACCAGCGGGTACTGGGCGCGATCACGATTGTGCGCGACTCGGATGGCCGCTCCAGGGTGATCATCGCCAGTTCCGCCAGTGCGATCTGCTGGCGGACGATGGGATCGGCGGTTGCTCGGGTGCTGAGCGCACCGTCGCGAGCGACTACGAGCGTGGAGAGCGCGGGGTCGAATGCCGCAGCACGCAGGGGGGCCCCTCCGGTGGCGAGGTCGACCGAGCCACTCGGGGTGTAGGTGATCGCCGGTGCGGCGGGCAAGGTGTCTGCGGACAGCACCACAACGCTGGCCCCCGAGGCGCGGACGACATCGAGGGTGCCCTCGTCGATACGCCCGCCCGCTGGCCAGACAAGCCCACCTGAAACCTTCTGGTTCAAGGTTCGGCTCGGCACGAGGTTGGCGGTGGTGCTGGCGCGAGCGATGTCGACGTCGAGAGCAGCGCGGTGCAATGCCACCACGTCGGGATCGCCGTAGTAGGACGCGGTCACTTCTGCTGTAGCCGTCAAGCCACGGAGGCGATCGAGCCACGCGGCTGCGGGCAGGACACCCTCGCCCGGGACCGTGGCACCGGTTGGGGTGCGGATCGAGTAGCCGTTGGCCATGGCCAGCAGTGAGCTGAGCAAGGCGGGATCAATGACCCAAGTGATCGCTTCGGGGGCCGCGTCAGCGGCGTCGAGGATCCGGCTCAGGCGCCCGCTCGGGCCGATCTCGGTGGCGAGATGGTCGTCAAGGAACAGGCCATTTCCGGCCCGGGACGGGGCTGAGGTGAGCGGGAAGAGCCACACGACGTGCGTGGGGGCTACGGCTGCACCTTCCGGGAACCATGTCAGGAAGGTGCGAGTCAGGCCGGTCTGAATGGTGCCGAGACCGTCATCGGCGACGTCGCCCAGTGATTCGATGCCAAGCACCAGTACGTGCGCTTCGGTGTCCGGGAGGTCGAGGTCGGGCATCGGGACCGAGACGGTGAAGGCGGCGGACTGCCCGGGTTCCAAGGACTCGACGACGTCCGTGCGCGTGCTGTCGACAGCAATGCCCGTGCGTCCGGCAGTCCCGAGCTGAATCTCGGTGAGCTCGGAACGACTGCGGACGGGTGTGGGCGAGAGCCGTAGTCGAACCGCGACCCGCGCCACCGGTGAGGTCGAGGTGTTGGTGACCTCGCCGGAGATCGTGAGGGTGTCGAGGGGTCCGGGCTGACGTGGAGTCATCGCAGTGAGGGCAACGGAAACCGGGCTGAGCCCGTCTTGGGCGCGGGGGATGGCCGCGGCGGGTCCTGCTGGTGCTGCGATGCCCGATCCCAGGCTCCCGAGCAGAGCCGCGAGAGCGGCGGCGCTCAGCAGGCGCACTCCCCTGCGGCCGATCATGGGCCTGCGTCTGTGTCGGGAGCGTCACCAGAGCGGGCGAGCAACCCCTCGACCAGCCCTATGAGCCGTCGCTCGTCAGCGTAGGCGAGGGTGTCGGCTACCGCATCGAGGGGAACCCACCCAACCTCGACAACCTCGGCGTCGGCATCGGACAGGTCCTCGCTGAGAGCCTCGAGCAGGAAGTGGTGGACCGTCTTGTGCACCCGACGGTGTTCGGCGACGAACCAGAAGTCGATGGTGCCCAGGGGCGCGATGACCGAACCGGCGATCCCGGTCTCCTCCTCGACCTCGCGCACCGCGGCCTGTTCGATGGTCTCGCCCGCCTCGACGTGACCCTTGGGCAGTGACCACATCAAGCGCCCCCGTCGATCAAGGCGAGCGATGAGGGCAGCCCGGGGAACGGGGCCGCGAAGGTCAAGGATCAGTCCGCCCGCACTGGTTTCCTCGACCCGACCGAGGCGCGCGGCAGGAGGTCGAGGGATCGGCCGCCCGCCCGCGGGCGGCGCGGGACGGGGGTTGCCGGGCATACGGTGAGGATAGTCGCGCGCTAGGGCGCCTAGGCTGTCGCGACGTGCCCACCGAACTTCCTGCCTCTGACCCGCGACCGGCTGATCCTCGATCACCCGGTACCTCAGCGGGCGGGCCGCCGCGCCCGAACGGACCTGCCGCGGTGATCGAGGTAGCCACGGCCGTCCGCGCACTCGAGGAGCACGCTCGAGTGGCGCTCGACCTCGGCCGTCGCTTCGCCGACGCCGGTCATGAGCTCGCACTCGTCGGTGGCCCGGTCCGCGACGCGCTCCTGGGCCGACTCGGTGATGATCTTGACCTCACGACGGATGCACGCCCAGAGCAGGTGCTCGAGCTCGTGCGCGACTGGGCCGATGCCGTGTGGGATGTCGGCATCGCGTTCGGAACTGTCGGGCTGCGCAAGGGCGATCACAAACTCGAGATCACCACCTACCGCGCCGAGGCCTACGATCGCGAGTCCCGCAAGCCCGACGTTCACTACGGCACCTCCCTGGCCGACGACCTCGGGCGACGTGATTTCACCGTGAACGCCATGGCCGTCCGCCTCCCTGGACTCGAGCTCGTCGATCTTCATGGCGGGATCGATGACCTCCGTTCTGGCATCCTGCGCACTCCCGGCACGCCGGAGAGCTCGTTTAGTGACGATCCCCTTCGCATGATGAGGGCGGCCCGGTTCGCATCCTCCTTGGGCTTCGAGGTTGCGCCCGAGGTCGTCACCGCGATGACCGCGATGTGCGGGCGCCTGGCGATCGTGTCGGCCGAGCGGGTCCGTGACGAGCTCGTCAAACTGGTCCTGGGTGAACACCCGAGGGCGGGGCTTGCGCTCCTGGTCTCGACCGGCCTCGCCGAACTCGTCCTGCCGGAGCTCCCAGCCCTTGTCCTCGAGGTCGACGAGCACCACCGTCACAAGGACGTCTATGAGCACACACTCACAGTGCTCGAGCAAGCGATGGATCTTGAGACGTCGCACGATCCTCGCAGCGGCCCGGACTTCGTCCTGCGCTTCGCCGCGCTGATGCACGATGTCGGGAAGCCGCGCACGCGCAAGTTCGAGTCCGATGGCGGGGTGTCCTTCCACCACCACGAGATGGTCGGCGCCCGCATCACGCGTAAGCGGATGCAGACGTTGCGATTCCCCAACGACATCACCGACGAGGTGTCACTGCTCGTCGAGCTCCACCTTCGTTTCCACGGCTACGGAGATGGCGACTGGACCGACAGCGCTGTGCGCCGCTATGTCCGCGACTCGGGGGCTCAGCTCGCACGACTCCACAAGCTGACGCGCGCTGATTGCACCACTCGTAACCGCCGCAAGGCCGAGAAGCTCGCCAGCACCTACGACGGTCTCGAGGAGCGCATCGAGCGGCTCTCCGCCCAGGAGGAACTCGACTCCATCCGGCCGGCCCTCGACGGCAACGCGATCATGGCGATCCTGGGGATCTCCCCGGGCCGCGAGGTCGGGCAGGCTTACTCCCACTTGCTCGAATTGCGTCTGGACCACGGTCCGATGAGCGAGGATCAGGCAGCGGCTGAACTCCGCGCCTGGTGGGCTGCCCGCGGCCCAGCGCTGCCCCCGCCATCCTGAGAAGGAGGTCGACCATGCCTGACCCTCAGGCCGATCTCGAACCTGATTCTGACCTCGATACCGGTCGGATCCGGGCCGAGCGCTACGGCCATCTCCCCGAGCATGTGGCTCTGGCGGACACGACCACCGCGCAGGTATCGGGCCCCGCACCGGACCCGACAATGGGTCGTGACATCGAGCGCGACATCGCGCTGCACAAGGTCGGCGGCTAGCCCGTCGGCCGAGACCACCGGTCGACGTCAGTTAGGCCGGGGGGTTGGCGGATTTCCGAGCTGATCCGGCCGAGGCCAGGAACTGCACGACCGCCAGGGCGATCACGGCGACGATCACAGTCGAGGTGATCAGTGCGGCCGAGATTGTGTCGGCGACGGTGAGGATCGCGATGGCGATCACGGCGATGGCCACGCGCCAGAAGGTGCGGGTACGGGCCACCCACGCCGCGAACGGCCCGATGGGGCTCTCGACTGCTCTACCACCGACGCCCGAGAACGTGTCGGTGATGACCTCGCGAGATCGCACCGCAGCACTGGATCCCGACAGGAACCAGCCCAGGGCTGCGATCAGAATCCCGATCACGAAGGCCGACCGCACCGCCTCGTGAAGGAAGGTGGTGAGGATGGTGAAGAACGCTTCCTCGGCGGCCGCGAACGGAGTGCCCTGGAGCGACAGCGAGATCTCTTGTTGACCAATCATCAGGCCGAATCGCAGGACGAGTGCGCCGAGGATGATCGCCACACCGGCCGCGATCGTCATGCGTGCGCGGCGTCGGGCCAGAAGAACGGCCCCCACGAATAGCGCCGCGGTCGCGTAGATCAGCCACTGCGCGAGCGGCTGCGCCAGCGCGTACAAACTCTGGGCACGTGCAAGTTCCGGTGAGGTCAGCAAGACGACCTCGCGGTCTGCGGCAGCAGGCACTGGGACATTCGCGGCGAAGGTGAGCCCGCGGTCGACGAGTCGCTGCTTCACCTGGGCGATGAGCTCCCCGGTGTCGAGGACGACCTGATCTCCCTGGACGCTGACCGCCCCATTGTCGCGACCCTCGAGCGCCTTCACGAGTGCCGTTTGCGCCCCTCGATTGATCGCGGCCCACAGCCCATCGAACGCGTCGCTGGCGAGGATCTGGTCTACTTCGCGACCGATGAAGGTGTTCACGCCGAGAGCGATAGGCCCGGCGAGGGGCTGCAACTTCGGCGTACCCGAGAGCAGGTCGCTGACCCGGTTCTCGGTGTCGAGCTGGGCCACGAGCGCGCTCGTGACGGTGTCACCGATCGCCTTCTGGATTGTGGGGTCCTGGGAGAGCGGGGCCACGGTGGCGACATAGCGCTCGGTGTCCGTCAAGGTGCGCTGCGCCCAAAAGGCTGTAAGGGCAAGGGGAAACAGGAGTGCGGCCACCACCAGGACAACCCAGGCTGAGACTCCTCGGCCAGTCACGCGACGACGGGCCGCCGCGCCTTCGAGCTCGGCCACGCGAGCCTTCAGCGCTTCGACGCTCTCAGGGGTGTTGGTGGTCATGGCCGTCCCTTCGTGAGTCCGGATTTGAGCGTAGGGGATCAGCGCTGGCCGGGTATGGCAGATGGATCCGTAGCGTAGTTGCATGCGGGATCGCGGTGCTCGGCCCGCAGCGCCCACAGCGCGCCGATCGCGCCAAGCACGATGATCCATGACGCGACAAACGGTGTGCGGCCATCGCTCGGCGCTGCGAAGGCCGCGGCCGTCAGCCCGGTGACGATCGCGACATTCACGGCGACGTCGTAGAGAGCGAAGATGCGACCTCGCCGGTCGTCGTCGACGTCCTCTTGAACGATCGTGTCGGAACAGACCTTCACCGCCTGCCCCGCGAAGCCGACGAAGAGCCCCACGACGAGCAGCCCGGGCAAGGTAGCGGAGGCGGCACCCACAGCGCCGATGGTGACCCCCACGACCAGGACGACGGCTGACCACCTCACGGCACCGAATCGGCGCGAGGCGCGGGGGGTGGCGAAGGCCCCGAGGAAGGCACCAAGCCCGGCCGCAGCGGTCGCGAGGGTGAGGGCATAGATCGCGGCCTCGGGATCGTCGGGGTGTAAGGCCCCACGTACCTGCAGGACGCTCAGGGCGACGGCGATGCCGAAGATCACCCGGTGCACCATCACCAGCCCGATGGCGCGGGCCGCGGGCCGTCGTGCGGCGAGGTGGCGCATTCCGGCAACCATCCCGGAGACGACACCGCGCATGGTGTCGCGGCCCGTCGCGGTGTGGTCGTCGGGCCCGAGTTGATCCGGCCGAAGTCGGCTCGCGACGGCTGACGCCACCACGTACGTCGCGATGGCGCAGGCGAGCACCACCACTGAGCCCGAGTCGCCGCCGCCTACGGCTTTGCGGATCGCGATGCCACCGAGGCCGCCGATCACGGAGGCGACGGTGCCGGCCGTCGGCGCGATCGCATTGCCCGTCACCAGGAATCGGCCGACGACCACATGCGGCAGACCGGCTGAGAGGGCGGCAAGGATGAACCGGTTCACCCCCAGGACGATGAGCACGGCGATGGCGAGCACCGCGTCGTCACGTCCTGACGCGACGACGGCGGCGAGTCCGACAACGAGCAGCCCACGCAGTAGGTTCGCCCACACCAGCACCGTGCGTCGGCGCCAGCGGTCGAGGAACACCCCCACGAAAGGCCCGATCAGGGAGTACGGCAGCAACAGGATGGCGAATGCGACGGCGACCTTCGTCGCCGTCGGCTCCCGCTCGGGGGAGAAGAGCACGAATGTCGCGAGTGATGCCTGAAGGAGTCCATCGCCGAGCTGCCCGCTGAGGCGCGCGCCGAGCAACAGCCGGAATCCGCGGACTCCGAGGATCTCGCGCAGGCCGGCTCCGGAGTCGCTCACGTCGTGACGGTATCGGTCGAGAGAACACGCGACCGATACCGCGGCCCAGATCCCGAGGATCGGCGAGGGGCCCCACACGCCGGAAGCCGGACCCGAGTGGGTCCGGCTTCCGTGTCGAGCGAGTGTGGGGGGAGCGTCAGCGCTCGATCTCCCCGGCGATGAAGGCCTCGACGGCCGCCTTCGCCTGGTCGTCGGAGTACTGCACCGGCGGGCTCTTCATGAAGTACGAGGACGCCGACAGGATCGGGCCGCCGATGCCGCGGTCCTGGGCGGTCTTCGCGGCGCGGATCGCGTCGATGATCACACCGGCGGAGTTCGGTGAGTCCCAGACCTCAAGCTTGTACTCGAGTGACAGCGGGATATCGCCGAAGTTGCGACCCTCGAGGCGCACGAACGCCCACTTGCGGTCATCGAGCCATGCGACGTAGTCGGACGGGCCGATGTGCACGTTGCGGGGCTCGATGCCGTTGACGAGCTGCGAGGTGACCGACTGCGTCTTGGAGATCTTCTTCGACTCGAGGCGCTGGCGCTCGAGCATGTTCATGAAGTCCATGTTGCCGCCGACGTTGAGCTGGTAGGTGCGGTCGACGGTGACACCGCGGTCTTCGAACAGCTTGGCGAGCACACGGTGGGTGATCGTGGCGCCGATCTGCGACTTGATGTCGTCACCGATGATCGCGACGCCGGCGTCGGTGAACTTCTGGGCCCACTCGGGCGTGCCCGCGATGAAGACCGGGAGCGCGTTGACGAAGGCAACCTTGGCATCGATGGCGCACTGCGCGTAGAACTTCGCGGCCGCCTCCGAGCCCACGGGGAGGTAGCAGACCAGGACGTCGACCTGAGCCTCGCGCAGGGCGGCGACGACGTCGACGGGCTGGTCGTCGGACTCGGTGATCATGTCGCGGTAGTACCAGCCAAGGCCGTCGAGGGTGTGTCCGCGCTGCACCATGACACCGGTGGGCGGCACGTCGCAGATCTTGATGGTGTTGTTCTCGCTCGCCAGGATCGCGTGGGCGAGGTCCTGACCGACCTTCTTGGCATCGACGTCGAACGCAGCCACGAACTCGAGGTCGCGGATGTGGTAGTCGCCGAACATGACGTGCATCAACCCGGGCACCTTGACGCTGGGGTCGGCGTCCTTGTAGTACTCAACGCCCTGGACGAGCGACGAAGCACAGTTTCCGACTCCAACGACTGCTACGCGTACCGAACCCATCGGGATTCCTCTCTCACTCACCGTGGGCGGTCGGGTAGATCCCGGCCCCGGACTTGGTGTTCACCGATCGCCCCGACGGGACGACGGACTGGTGCTGGGGTGCTCACGCTCGCTGGCGATGAGCTCATCGAGCCAACGGACCTCGCGCTCGACACTTTCGAGCCCGTGCTGCTGGAGTTCGAGGGTGTAACTGTCCAGACGCTCGCGAGTGCGAGCCAGGGAGGACCTGACCGCGTCGAGGCGTTCCTCAAGGCGCGACCTTCGACCTTCGAGGATGCGCAATCGCACCGAGGCCTCGGTGCGACCGAAGAAGGCGAGGCGGACGCCGAAGCGGTCGTCCTCCCACGCGTCGGGTCCGGCTTCACCGACGAGGGCCTGGAAATGCTCCTTGCCCTCGGCCGTGAGCCGGTAGACGATGCGGCCGCGCTTTCCGGCGAGGGCGGGCGCGGCGGCGGCGGTGGCTTCGTCCTCGATCAACCAGCCACGACCCGCGAGATCCTTCAGGCACGGGTAGAGCGAGCCGTAGGAGATCGCGTGGAACGTGCCCAGGACGCCGGACAGTCGCTTGCGCAACTCGTAGCCGTGCATGGGTGCCTCGTGGAGCAGCCCGAGGACGGCCAACTCAAGGAGGCCGCCGCGCTTGCCCGCACGTGGTGACATTCGCTGCACCTCCCGATGTATCGATCCGATATAGCGAAACTGTACGTGGCGAGTCCCCGGCGGGCAAGTGCCCCGTCCGCGGCGGTGCTGAATCACCACCCGTGCAGCGTGATTGCCTGCACATGTCATCGGCGCACGTAGGCTCGGACGGTGCCGGCACCACGACGCTCCAGCCACCGGGCCTCCCGCATCCGCGGGCCGCGCCCCTCGGAGCCGACCCACTCTCCGCTTCCCCCTGCCGAGGTCGTCGCCGACCCGGCCCGGCCCCGATCGGTGGTCGACCACGCGCTCACGCGCCGGCATGTCATCGAGCAGATCCGTGCGGGCGACGCCTTCGCGCGCGAAGACCACTGCGATGCCGATCCCTACCTCCTCCGCGCGGCCCGCCACCACGGAGAGGCAACCGAGCGGCCCTGCCCGATGTGCCGCGCGAACGTTCTCGTGCACGTCACCTATGTGTTCGGGGACGAGCTCGGCCCGTTCTCTGGGCGCGTGAAGTCCTCCGCCGAACTGCCCGTGATGGCCTACGAGCACGGCCAGTTCCGGGTGTACGTCGTCGAGGTGTGCTCGGAGTGCGGATGGAACCACCTCACGATGTCCTACGCGCTCGGCGACGGAGTACCGCGGCGGCCGCTCAAGCGTCCACCGGACTTGCTGGACTGACCCGCGTCGGCCCTTCTGGGCCTGATGAGACGAGTCACACACCGCGTCGATTCACGCGTGGAGGTAGGAAACCTGCAACGTTCGTCGTACGTCGCACTGATGTCGCCTGTCCTTCAGGCGCCAGATCCGCCCCAGACCACCAGCACTTGAGGATGACTTCGTGAGGATCGACTACCCGCGCGCGGGTCGCACCGGCGTTCGGCACTGGCTCCCGTCGTGGCGCCAGGTGCTCTCGCTCGTGGCGCTCGGGGTGCTGATCGTGGTGGGCACTTTCGCCGTTCTCCTCGCCCGCACCGAGGTGCCGGCGCCCAACGATGTTGCCACCGCCCAAACCTCGATCGTCTACTGGAACGACGGGAAGATCGAGCTTGGTCGCCTCGGTGATGCCAACCGCATCAATGTCACGCTCGATCAGGTGCCCCTCGATGTCCAGCACGCCGTTCTCTCCGCCGAGGACCGTGAGTTCTACGACCACGGGGGCTTCTCACCCAAGGGGATCGCGCGTGCAATCTGGAACAACGTCTCCGGCGGAAGCCTGCAGGGTGGCTCCACCATCACCCAGCAGTACGCCAAGAACGCCTTTCTCACCCAGGAACGCACCCTGTCGCGCAAGCTCCAGGAACTCCTGCTCTCGGTGAAGCTAGAGACGAGCGTGTCGAAGGACCAGATCCTGAGCGACTACCTCAACACGATCTATTTCGGTCGTGGGTCCTACGGCATCCAGACCGCAGCACAGCAGTACTTCGGACGATCCGTGAGCCGCATCGACCTCGGCCAGGCCGCTGCCCTCGCGGCGATCATCCGGTCGCCCGGCGGTTACGCGCCCGAGGCGAACCTCGAGAAGCTCCGTGGCCGTTGGAATTACGTCCTCGATGGCATGGTCGAGAAGGGGTGGATCACACCCGCTCAGCGAGCGACAGCGATCTTCCCGAGGTTCAACCCCCGCAAGCCTGCGAACCGCTTCGGCGGGACGAACGGGTATCTCCTCGACGCCGTCAGGCAGGAACTGTTCACCAAGGGGATCACCGAGGACGACCTCAACCGTGGCGGACTCCGCGTGGTTTCCACCTTCGACCGTCGCGCCCAGGACGCAGCCGTCACGGCGGTCGACACACAGGCACCGCAGATCGGCGTCACCGGACTGAGAATTGGCCTGGCAGCGGTCCGGCCCGGCACAGGCGAAGTCATCGCGATGTACGGCGGCACGGATTTCATCACGAGCCCGGTCAACAACGCCACCGACGCGATCGGCCAGGCGGGTTCTACCTTCAAGCCTTTCGCGCTGGCGGCCGCGATCGAGCAGGACATTGGCCTCGGCTCGATGTGGAACGGCAACTCCGGCATCACGATCGACAACTACAAGGTCAACAACTACGGGAATCAGTCGTGGGGGCTTATCTCCTTGTTGGTCGGAACCGAGAAGTCGGTGAACTCCGTCTACGTCGCCCTCTCCCAGCAGGTGGGTTACGACAAGGTCGTCGACGCCGCGATCCGTGCCGGGATCCCCGAGAACACCCCGGCATTGCTCCCGGTTCGTTCAGTGGCGCTCGGGGTTGCCTCACCGCACGTCATCGACGTCGCGGGTGCCTATGCCACGTTCGCGGCGCGCGGCCAGCGAGTCACTCCGACGGTGCTCAAGCAGGTTCGTGGGGCCAACGGAGGTGTGCTGTTCGCCCTTGACCCCACGATCACGCAGGCGTTCAGTTCCGATGTCGCCGACACCGTTAACTTCGCCCTGGCGAAGGTCGTGACCAACGGCACTGGGAAGGCCGCCCTGGCCCTGGGCCGCCCGGCTGCTGGCAAGACCGGGACGACGAATGAGAACAAGTCGGCGTGGTTCGTCGGCTACACACCGGAGCTCGCGGCGGCGGTGATGTTCGTCAAGGACGGCCCGGATGGGAATCCCGTCACCTTGAGCGGTGTCGGTGGAATGACTTCCGTGACGGGCGGCTCCTTCCCCGCGAGGGTCTGGACCGCCTTCATGAAGGCTGTTCTGGAAGGCGAACCGGTGCAGGACTTCACGCCGCCACCGGCATCGTTCGTGACGGCGGCACCGACTCTCTCGGTGTCGGTGTCGGTCTCTCCGAGCCTCTCGGCGAGTGTCAGCCCTTCCGTGTCGCCGTCACCCTCGCCCACGGCCAGCCCCAGCGCGTCGCCGAGTGCATCCCCCTCACCGAGCGCCTCCACCAGCGCCTCGGGAACCCCCACACCGACACCGACCGGAACCACCACCGTGACACCTACCCCTACCCCGACCCCGTGATCTGCCGTGGCTGAGAATCCGAGCGACGTGGACCCAGGTGCCCACGCGGCACCGCCGCCTTACGGCACGATGGCGACTGTGCCCCCGACGCAGAGCCAGCCCATCGCCATGCCGTCCGACGGCGATCCCTTGATCGCCGATGTCACCGAGCGCATAGGGGGCCGATCGGGTACCCACCGAGGCCGCTTCATCGGCTTCCTCTCGCCGATCCGGGCAATCGTGCTGATGGCGAGCATCTCGTTCACGGTCGGCTACCTGACCAAGCTTCCATGCGTTGCGGAGAACTTTTCGGGCGATGCGAAGTACACACGCCTGTGCTACTCCGACATCCCACTGCTCTATCAGCTGCGCGGGTTCGCCGACGGGTGGCTCCCGTATGTGCAGACCGGCAACGGACAGGGTCCGCCCTTGGAATACCCGGTCCTCACGGGTGCCTTCATGCAGATCGCGTCATGGTTGACCGGCCATGATCAGGGCGCGCTCCCCAGGTCGCTCGCGTTCTATCACTGGAACGCCCTGCTGCTGCTGATCTGCCTGCTCGTCACGGTCGTGTGCACAGCGCTCACGGTGCGACGTCGTCCATGGGACGCCGCGATTGTGGCCCTGGCTCCGGGTGTCGTCCTGTGTTCGATCATCAACTGGGATCTCCTCGCCGTCGCGCTGACGTCGGGGGCGATGCTGGCGTGGTCGCGCCGACGCCTCGGGTGGGCCGGCGTCCTGCTCGGCTTGGCGGTCGCCGCGAAGTTCTATCCGCTCCTGTTGATCGGTCCCCTGTTCTTGTTGTGCCTGCGAACGGGACGGATGCGTGCGTTCGCGATCACGGCGGGCGCGGGCCTCGCGGCCTGGACCGCCGTGAACCTTCCCGTCTTCCTGGTCAACCACCAGGGCTGGATGGAGTTCTACACCTACTCGTCGGCGCGGGCGCCGGACTGGGGATCGCTCTGGTACCTGCTCATGGTCGCGGGCAACGCCCTCGACGCGAACGCGGTCAATGCCTACGCGCTCGGTTTGCTCGTCGTCCTGTGCGCCGGGATCGCCGCGGTGGCCCTGACTGCGCGGCAACGTCCGCGCTTGGCACAGTTGGCCTTCCTGGTCCTGGCTGCCTTCTGCCTCAGCAACAAGGTCTACTCGCCGCAATTTGTCCTCTGGCTCATCCCCCTCGCCGCGATGGCCCGCCCTCGTTGGCGGGACTTCCTGGTGTGGCAGACGTGCGAGGCGTTGTACTTCGCTGCGATCTGGTGGTTCCTGCAGCAATACGGCACGTCCGATAAGGGCCTGCCGGATGGCTGGTACAACGTCTCGGTGGCGGTCCACCTACTGGCAACGGCGTGGTTCGCGGGGATGGTCGTGCGCGATATCTACCGTCCCCAGCACGATCCGGTCCGAAGCGACGGTGAGGCTGATGACGCCGACGACCCGGGTGGCGGCGTTCTCGACGGTGCGGCTGATGACCCCGTGTTCGCGGCCTTACGAGGTGTCCGCGCTCATGCGGGCGCGCACCAGCGTGCCTCCGCGACAGGGTGGGACGAGGGCCCCTGACCCTTAGTCGAGACCGATCACGTGGTCGGCGTGCAGGGTCGTCATGCGCACGTCGACGTCGAGCTGGTCACCGACCGCGGGCAGTGCCACACCCTCGGGCAGTCTGATCATCGAGACCTGCATGTGTGGGGGCTCGGCGAACCAGCGCTGCTCTCCCCCGATCCGGAACGGCGAGAGTGCCCGGCCTCCGGCCTCGAGCAGCCCACTGCCCGCCACACTTGCTCGCTGGCGCACCGACGTGACCGCGGACGGAGCGCGAAGTGCCACCCCATGGGAGGTGCCGCCTCCGACGACGAGTACTGCACCAGCTTTCGAAGCACGTCGCTGGCGGTAGCCCGAGGCCTGGCCGCGCGCGATCGAGTGCACGGCGAGCACCGTTCCTCGGGCCTGTAGTGCGCCGCGGTCGCCGAGCCAGAGGCGCGTGCCGATGCGGGCGTAGAGCGCGATGTCGGGCAGGGCGCGTCGCAGCGTTGCGAGTTCGACATCCTCAAGGTGGCTCACCCACAGCCCGGCGCTGCTCGTGATTTCGGTGATCGCTTCGTCGCTGCCCCCTGCTCGGACGCGGTCGGAGAGATCGCCGAGGATGCGCAGCCAGCCCAGCCCCCACGCGAGGGATTCGATCACGCGAGCACTTGCGCCGGGGGGTGCGGCAGGGCCCACAGCGGCGTCGTGCCAGCGGGATCCCGGGGTGGTGTTGTGGTCGAGGGCCGGCTGGGTGAGCGGTAGGTGCAGGGCCAGACCCTCGAGCCTGATGCGCCCGGAGGTGAGGGCGTCGACCGAGGCGGGGTCGGCGAGTAGATCTGAGAGATCGTCCGAGCCAAGCCCGAACCGGCCCATGGACGTGAGGGCCTCGAGCACGACGCGCGCGGGCCCGGGGCCGGCGGCGAGGGCATCCCACGCGGGGCGCGAGGCGACGGTACGCAGGACACTGCTGTTGTGCGGTCCCTGTGCCAGCACCATCCACGCGGCCGCGGCGAGGGAGTCTGCGGGTTCGAACGGGGTGAGCACGAGGATGTCGCCCTCGTACGTCTCGGCCAGATCGGTGGCCTCGAACACGGTGCCCACGGCCAGGCGGGTGAGACCGAGTCGCGTCACTTCGCGCGCCAGGCGTGCGTTGCCCAGGCCGTACCCGTTGCCCTTGGCCACCGGGACGAGGTCGCCCGCACTGTGGTGGTGGACCCCGGCGCTGATCGCCTCGCGGACAAAGTTGCGGGTCGTCTCGGTGTGCCGCCGCCAGCGGGCCCCGTCGACGTGGAGCGTGAACGTCATGTCCGCAACCTACGGCCTGGATGCGTCCTCATGGCGCCGAAGTGTCGAGCAGGTCCGGGGTGTGGCGCGGGGTGAGGGCTCTCGTGTCAGCGATGGGCGAGATAGGCGTCGAAGGCCTTGGACAGCATCGGGCGCAGGCGCAGGTCCCACTCGCCGAGGTACTCGAGGGCGTGACCTCCGGTGCCGAGCTTGAACTGGATCAGCCCGAAGAGGTGGTCGGTGGGGTCAAGGGTGTCGCTGATCCCGCGCATGTCGTACACCTCGCACCCGGCCGCGAGACAGTCGCGGATCATTGCCCACTGGATCGCGTTCGATGGACGCACGTCGCGTCCCTCATGGGAGGAGGCGCCGTAGGAGTACCACGCGTGTCCCCCGACGCGCACGAGCGTGGTCGCGGCGAGCACGCGCCCCTCGTACCGCGCGAGGTAGAGCGTGAGGCGCTCCGGATCTTCGGCCTCCATCGCCCGCCACATGCGTTGGAAGTAGGCCAGGCCACGTGGGGTGAACCTGTCGCGGAGTGCTGTCTCGACATAGATCGCGTGGAATGCGGGGAGATC
>WLRQ01000030.1 GCA_009697815.1 Actinomycetota bacterium | reverse complement strand
CGCGATGCGCTCAAGAGCCAGCTCGTCCTCGACAAGATCGCCAGCACGGAGCAGCTTTCCGTCGCCGAGGCCGAGCTCTCGGCGTGGCTCGTCCAGCAGGCACCCCGCTATGGCATGAGCCCCGACCAGTTCGCCCAGGAGCTCGTCAGTGCCGGCCAGGTGCCCTCAGCGGTGGCCGAGGTTCGCCGTGGCAAGGCGCTGGCCCACGTGCTCGAGAACGCGCGCATCGTCGACACCAATGGCGTCGTGATCGACCTCGCGTCACTCTCAACGTCCCCGGCCGAGGTTGACCACTCCGGTCACGACCACGGTGATCACGAGGGTCACGACCACGACTGATCGGGTCACCCAGCCGCCACGTTGTGTCGACGCGGGTACTCGCGCGTCCTGAGTAAAGGGCTATAGAGTCCGGATTCGTCTGCTGGCAGTCCGGGCTCGCAGTGCGCAAGCCCCACTGCTGCAGGAGACCTCGTGAAGCGTTCCTGGCCCGTCATTCCCGCATCGTTCTTCGGCATGGTCCTCGGCCTCGTCGGCATGGGCGACTGCTGGCGCTTGGCGCACAAGGCCTGGGATATGCCCGAGGTGATCGGGCTTGTGGTGATGCTCAGCGCCTTCGTCGTGTGGTTCGTGCTCCTCGTTCTTTACGTGGGCAAGTGGATCTGGGCCCGCGACGAGGCCATCGCCGAGATGCGGCACCCGATCCAGAGCTGCTTCGTGGGCCTCGCCGGCGTCGCGACCATGCTCGCGGCGGTCGCGATCGGGCCTCAGGCGCACGACCTGGCCGTCGTGCTTTTTGTTGTCGGCGCGATCGCTCAGGTGGCCTACGGGGTCTACTTCACCGGTGGACTCTGGATGGGCGACCGTGATTTGGGAACGGCCACACCGGCCTTGTACCTGCCGACTGTGGCCGCCAACTTCGTGGCCGCATTCGTGGCCGGTTACCTCGGCTTCATCGCGGTTGGCGGCCTCTTCCTCGGCGCCGGTCTGCTGTCGTGGCTCTCGCTCGAATCGATCGTGTCCCACCGGCTTTCATTCCACCAAACGCTCGCGCTGCCGCTGCGACCCACCCTGGGAATCATGCTGGCCCCGCCGGCGGTCGGACTGATCGCGTACATGTTCCTCACCGGTGGGGTCGAGGGGGCGGCCCCCGATCTTCTGAGTCAGGTCTTGCTGGGCTATGCCCTCGTGAAACTGCTCCTTCTCTTGCGCCTGATGCCTTTCATCCTCAAGCAGTCCTTCGGGGCGTCGTTCTGGGCGTTCAGCTTCGGTGTCACCGCCCTGGCCTTCGACGCGGTGCTGTTCGTGATTCGAGGTGAGACCGGCTACATCCAATGGGTAGCCGGACTGCTCTTCCTGCTCGCCAACATCGTGATCGCGGTGCTGGTGATCGGCACGGTCCGTCTCCTCGTTGCCGGAAGACTGGTTCCTGCGCCGTTGCTGGCCCCGGTGCCCGTGGCCTGAGGGCCGCCCTCGCACGTGCCTCGTGATGCCTTCTCTCCCGAGGTCGCGTCACGCCTACGGCGAACACCACCGCGCCTGGGATGGCATGGGGGCGTTCTCTGGTTAGGGTCGAACACGCACCATCACCACTTCGCACCGATCACGAGCGAACCACGACTGCGGGAGGACCACAGTGAGCGCTACCTGGAGCGATCGAGGGCCCGGAGCCGGCGTCTCCGGCTACGCCGACTCGATCAAGGAGAGGCTGCTGCGCGAGAGGATCATCTTCCTCGAGGGCGAGGTCCGCGACGAGATGGCGAACGACATCGTCCGTCAGTTGCTGCTGCTCTCGGCGGAGGACCCCGAGCGTGACATCTTCCTGTACGTCAACTCACCGGGCGGCAGCGTCTCGGCGGGCATGGCGATCTACGACACCATGCAGTACGTCGGCAACGATGTCGCCACGCTCGGGCTCGGGATGTGTGCCTCTATGGGGCAGTTCCTGCTCACCGCGGGGGCGCCGGGTAAGCGCTACGCCCTCAAGCACGCCCGCGTCATGATGCACCAGCCCCTCGGTGGTCTGGGCGGCGTCCAGTCTCTCGTGCAGAAGCAGGCCGAGCAGATGCTGCTGATCAAGAAGTCGATGGCTGAGCTCATCGCCCACCACACCGGACAGCCTGTCGAGCAGATCGTCGAGGACTCCGAGTGGGAGAAGTGGTTCTCCGCCGAGGAGGCCAAGGACTACGGAATCGTCGACCACGTCGTGACGTCCGCCAAGGATGTCGTCGACGGTGGCGGCACGGCCTGAGACGGACGGAGACCACCAGATGAACCAGTTGACGAACTCAGGCGATTTCGGGCTGCGCGCGGGATATGCCGCACCCACCTCCCGCTATGTGCTCCCGCAGTTCGAGGAGCGCACACCGCAGGGCTACAAGCGATACGACCCGTACTCCAAGCTGTTCGAGGAGCGCATCATCTTCCTCGGCGTTCAGATCGACGATGCGAGTGCCGACGATGTCATGGCGCAGTTGCTGTGCTTGGAGTCGATGGATCCCGACCGCGACATCAGCATCTACATCAACTCGCCCGGCGGCTCCTACACGGCCATGACCGCGATCTACGACACGATGCAGTTCGTCAAGCCGGACATCACGACGGTCTGCCTTGGCCAGGCCGCGTCGGCCGCAGCGGTGCTCCTTGCCTCGGGCAGCCCGGGCAAGCGCTACGCACTGCCCCACGCTCGCGTGCTGATCCACCAGCCCTACACCGAGGGTGGCGGCCAAGGCACTGACATCGAGATCCAGGCCAATGAGCTGCTGCGGATGCGCACCGAGATGGAGAGCATCCTGTCGCGACACACAGGCCGGGCCACGGAGTTGATCCAGAAGGACATCGAGCGCGACAAGATCCTGACTGCCCTCGACGCGGTCGAGTACGGGATCGTCGACTCCGTGATCCCCTCGCGCAAGGCATCGGCCGCTGCGTCCTGAGCCCCCTCATACCGGGTTCAGCAAGTCTGTGACCAGGCACGACGCCCGCGCGACTCTCGGTCGTGCGGGCGTTGCGCTGTCGGCATAACCACCTCGATCCGCGTGCGCCACAACAGGTGTTCGAGGCGTCGTGGGGGTACCGTCGGTTCGTTGGCAAGGGTTCGGGCAGCAGGTTCATCTCGACCGAAGGGACGATCACGTGGCACGAGTCGGCGACGGTGGCGATCTGCTCAAGTGCTCGTTCTGCGGGAAGAGCCAGAAGCAGGTCAAGAAGCTCATCGCAGGCCCTGGGGTCTATATCTGCGACGAGTGCATTGACCTCTGCAACGAGATCATCGAGGAAGAGCTCTCCGAGTCGAGTGATCTCCAGTTCGATGAGCTCCCCAAGCCGCGTGAGATCTACGACTTCCTCGACAAGTACGTGATCGGCCAGGACGACGCCAAGAAGTCCCTGTCCGTGGCTGTCTACAACCACTACAAGCGCGTTCAGTCAGGCACGGCCGCGGGCGGCCGCAGCGATGACACCGTCGAGCTCGCGAAGTCCAACATCCTGCTCCTGGGCCCTACGGGCTCGGGCAAGACCTTGCTGGCCCAAACCCTCGCGCGCATGCTCAACGTGCCGTTCGCGATCGCCGACGCCACCGCACTCACCGAGGCCGGCTATGTGGGTGAGGATGTCGAGAACATCCTGCTCAAGCTCATCCAGGCCGCTGACTACGACGTCAAGAAGGCCGAGACCGGCATCATCTACATAGACGAGATCGACAAGGTGGCTCGTAAGAGCGAGAACCCGTCGATCACTCGCGACGTCTCGGGCGAGGGTGTCCAGCAGGCCCTGTTGAAGATCCTCGAGGGCACTACTGCGTCCGTTCCTCCGCAGGGTGGGCGCAAGCACCCGCACCAGGAGTTCATCCAGATCGACACCACCAATGTGCTCTTCATCGTCGGCGGCGCGTTCGCTGGCCTTGACAAGATCATCGAGCAGCGCATCGGGCGCAAGGCCCTCGGGTTCACGGCGTCGATGGACGCCGAGGACACCAACCCCGGCAACGTGTTCGGCCGCGTGATGCCCGAAGACATGCTCAAGTTCGGCATGATTCCGGAGTTCATCGGCCGTTTGCCCGTGTTCACCTCGGTGGTCGCGCTCGACCAGGAGGCACTCGTCAAGGTCCTCACCGAGCCGCGCAACGCACTCGTGCGCCAGTATCAGCGCCTCTTCGAGCTCGATAACGTCGAGCTTGAGTTCACCCCCGACTCCCTTGAGGCCGTGGCCGATCTCGCGATCCTGCGCGGCACGGGTGCACGCGGGTTGCGCGCGATCATGGAGGAAGTCCTGCTGTCGGTGATGTACGACGTGCCGAGCCGCGACGATGTCGCGCGCGTGGTTGTCACCGGTGACGTGGTTCGCAACAACGTGCTGCCCACACTCGTTCCGCGCGATGCCACACCCGCGCGGCGCGAACGCCGCGACAAGAGCGCCTGAGTCGTCAGTCTCTCGGGCTGATCTCCCCGCCCGCCAACCGCTCAGCCAGCGAGGGTGACCTCGACGCTCAGCGGACCATCTGAGGTCACGAAAGTGAGTTCGGCGACCCGGCCAGCGGCTGCGAGATCGCCCGTCGCGACCTGCACCCGGGCTAGCGCGGCGGCTGACCCGGACACGACGGCGCTGGCGACATCCACCCGCATCGACACCTTGGCCTCGCTCTTGGCCTTGCGGATCCCCGACAACACGTTCGCCACGTCGGCGACCACCGAGGAGTCTCCCGTGGCGGAGCCCAGCTCGGCGAGGGTCGGCCACTCGGAGCGGTGAATGCTGCCCTCGCGCCACCAGCTCCAGACCTCTTCGGTGACGAACGGGAGCACCGGGGCGAACAATCTCAACTGCACCGAGAGAGCCACTGCGAGTGCTGCCTTGGCCGACTCGGCTGGCTCAGTGCCCCGGCCGCCGTAGGCGCGGTCCTTGACCAGCTCGACGTGATCGTCGCAGAAGGACCAGAAGAACGACTCGGCGAGCTCGAGGGCGCGTGCGTAGTTGTAGTCGTCGAAGGCGGCAGTGACGTCGGCGACCGTAGCGGCGAGTGATGCGAGCATCGCTCGGTCGAAGGGGTCGGTGATCACCGAGAGGTCGTCGGGGAATGCCGCACCGATGCCCAGTACGAACTTGCTCGCATTGAGCAGCTTGATCGCCAGGCGCCGACCGACCTTCATCTGGCCTACATCGAAGGCGGTGTCGGTGCCGGGTCGGCCTGATGCTGCCCAGTATCGGAGCGCGTCCGAGCCGTGCTCCTCGAGAAGGTCGACGGGGGTGACGACATTGCCCTTGGACTTCGCCATCTTCTTACGGTCCGGGTCGAGGATCCAGCCACTGATTGCGGCGTGCTTCCAGGGCAGAACATCGTCCTCGAGGTGCGCGCGGACCACCGAGGAGAACAGCCATGTGCGGATGATCTCGTGTGCCTGCGGCCGAAGGTCGAACGGGAATACCCGAGACCACAAGTCGTCGTCGGACTCCCAGCCACCGGCGATCTGTGGCGTGAGGGATGACGTGGCCCAGGTGTCCATCACATCGGGATCTCCCATGAACCCCAATGGGTTTCCGCGCTGGCTCTCGTTGTAGCCGGCGGGGACGTCGGTGCTCGGATCGATAGGAAGCGCATCCTCGTTCGGCACAAGCGGCTCGTCGTACACGGGCTGGCCATGCTCGTCGAGGCGGTACCACGCGGGCACCGGAACCCCGAAGAACCGCTGTCGCGAGATCAGCCAGTCGCCGTTGAGCCCCTCGACCCACGTGGCATACCGGGTCTGCATGTACGGCGGGTGCCACTGCAACTCGCCGCCGCGCGCGACGAGGCGGTCGCGCAGCTCGGTGTCGCGCCCGCCGTTGCGGATGTACCACTGACGGGTCGTGACGATCTCGAGCGGCTTGTCGCCCTTCTCGAAGAACTTCACCGGGTGCATGATCGTTCGCGGCTCGCCTTCGACGAACCCGCCGTCGGTGAGTGCGGAGACCATGCGCTCCTTGGCGGTGTGTGCGGTCGCTCCCGCGATCGAGGAGTAGGCCTCGCGGCCGGCATCGCCCGAGATCCATTCGGGTGTCTCGGGAAGGATTCGACCATCCCAGCCGATGATCGGGCGCGTGGGCAGCGACAACTCGCGCCACCAGGTGACGTCGGTGGTATCGCCGAAGGTGCAGATCATGGCGATGCCCGAGCCCTTGTCGGGATCGGCCAGTCGATGTGCGAGCACGGGGACCTCGACATCGAACAGCGGGGTGCGAACCGTGGTGCCGAACAGGGGCTGGTAGCGCGCATCGTCGGGGTGGGCTACGAGTGCGACACATGCGGCGAGGAGTTCGGGCCGCGTGGTCTCGATGAAGATCCGATTGCCCGCGGGGGCTGGGAATCCGATGCGGTGGTAGGCGCCGGGACGCTCCCGATCTTCGAGCTCGGCTTGGGCGACCGCAGTGCGGAAGGTGACGTCCCAGAGCGTCGGCGCCTCGGACTGGTAGGCCTCGCCGCGGGCGAGGTTTCGAAGGAACGCTCGTTGCGAGGTGGCGCGCGCTCCGGCGTCGATCGTCTGGTAAGTGCGGCTCCAGTCGACGGACAGACCGAGTCGGCGCCAGAGTTGCTCGAAGACCTTCTCGTCCTCGAGCGTCAGTCGCTCGCATAGCTCGACGAAGTTGCGGCGAGAGATCGGGATCTGCTCCTTGCCCGGCTCTGCGGGCGGCTCGAAGCCTGAGTCGTAGGGGAGCGAGGGATCGCACCGCACGCCGAAATAGTTCTGCACCCGCCGCTCGGTGGGCAGACCGTTGTCGTCCCAGCCCATCGGATAGAAGACCTCGAGGCCGCGCATGCGCTGGTAGCGGGCGATGCAGTCGGTGTGGGTATAGGAGAACACGTGCCCCACGTGCAGTGAGCCGCTGACCGTGGGCGGCGGCGTATCGATCGAATAGATCTGCTCGCGAGTCTTACTTCGGTCGAAGTGGTAGGTGCCGTTGTCGGCCCAGGCCTGCGCCCAGCGGTCCTCGAGGCCCTCGATGGTCGGCTTCTCCGGAACGCGCGAGTCGGGCGCAGGTGTGCTCATGGTGGGCAATCCTAGGCAACGCCCCGGATGCTCCCGCACGCGTCACCGCGGTCGACGTCGGACGGGGGTGGCGGGATGGGCGCGTAGGATCGGTGCCCGTGGACCCCCAGGACGACTACTCCAGCCTGCGTGGCCCCCTCGACGAGCAGCGTGGCCCCGTCATCATCGACGATGAGGACGATTCTGGCCTCGGCCCGGCGTTCGACACCGACGACCTCGACGAGAACGCACCACTGCCCCCGCTCGACGGGGATGCGGCCGAGGACGTCCTGACCCGCTACCTCGCGATTGAGGCGGATCTGGCCACTCGCTGGCCAGAGTCCAAGCTCGAGCCCTCACTTGACCGGGTGCGTGCTGTCGCCGATCTCCTCGGCGACCCGCAGTCGTCGGTGCCAGTCATCCATGTCGCCGGGACCAACGGCAAGACCTCCACCGCCCGCATGATCGAAGCACTGCTGCGCTCCTTCGGTCTGCGCACCGGGCTTCACACGAGCCCGCATCTGCACTCAGTGCGCGAGCGCATCAGGATCGACGGAGAGCCGATCGATCTCGAGCACTTCGTCCGCGTCCATGACGACATCGCGCCTTATATCGACCTAGTCGACGCCCGCAATGCGGCTGAGGGAAACCCGAAGCTCTCATTCTTCGAGGTGCTCACGATGCTCGCCTATGCGGCCTTCGCCGATTCCCCGGTCGATGTCGCGGTGATCGAGACGGGCATGGGTGGGGCATGGGATGCCACCAACGTCGTCGACGGACAGGTCGCCGTGATCACCCCGATCGCCTTGGACCACACCGACTATCTTGGCTCGACCCTCGCCGCGATCGCGGGGGAGAAGGCAGGGATCATCAAGCACGATTCCTCGGTCATCCTTGCCCAGCAGTCCCTAGACGCCGCCGAGGTGCTTCTGCTGCGCAGTGCTGAACTCGGTGCCAGCGTCGCCCGAGAAGGGCTCGAGTTTGGGGTTCTCACCCGGGCTCCGGCACTCGGCGGCCAAATGTTGACTCTCCAGGGGCCAGCTGGTGTCTACGACGAGGTCTTCCTCCCCCTGTTCGGCGCGCACCAGGCGTCGAACGCGGCCGTCGCCGTCGCGGCGGTCGAGGCCTTCCTCGGCGGCGGCACCAAGGCGCTCAACGCTGATCTCCTGCGTGTGGGGTTCGCCTCTGTCACCTCGCCCGGCAGGCTCGAAATCGTTCGCAGGGATCCCACGGTTCTGGTCGACGCCGCCCATAACCCTCACGGCGCGCTGGCCCTCGCGACGTCCATCGCGGACTCATTTGAGTTCACCGCGTTGGTCGGCGTCGTAGCGATCCTCGCCGACAAGGATGTCCGAGGGATTCTCGTGGCTCTCGAGCCGGTGCTCACGGAGGTCGTGATCACCCGGAACTCCTCGCTGCGCGCAGCCGACGTCGATGCTCTAGCAGCGATCGCGGTCGAGGTGTTCGGTCCCGAGCGGGTCGAGGTCGTGGTTCGCCTCGCTGATGCGCTCGACGCCGCGATGGCACGTGCCGACGACCTCGCGGGCGGGCTCGGAGGCACGGGCGTCCTGGTCACGGGTTCGGTGATGACCGCGGCCGAGGCCCGTTCGCTCCTGGGACGGGGCGACGCGTGAAGGTCCTCCCACCCGCGATCCTGTTCTTTGAGGCCGTGGTCATCGCCCTCGCCATCCCGGTCGCGGTGGCGGCCGCGGGTCGTGGTGCGGGCGCGGCATGGACTCTGGCGGCACTGGCAGTCCTGCTATTCCTGGCAGCGGGAATGGCGCGGCGCCCCTCAGGGGTTCGTGCGGGCTGGGTACTGCAGGCAGCGGTGATCGCGGCTGGCCTGATCGTCCCGGCGATGCTCGCCCTCGGGCTCGTCTTCTTCGCCGTGTGGGTCGTCGCGGTGATCTACGGCACCAAGGCCGACCGGTTCGCGGCGCGCAACAAGGCGCTCGTGGCGGCTGGCGAGGTGCCCCCTGGCCCCAGCTCGGCAGGCGTGGTGGACGACCTGACGTCCCCGCACGTCGACCCCCCTGGCGACCGTTAGGATCTGGCTGTGTCCGCATCGCCGTCGTGGCGTTGCACTTCCCCCTGATCCTGGGAGTTCCTCCATGTCCGAGCGCACCCTCGTCCTCGTCAAGCCCGACGGGGTCGCCCGCGGCCTGGTCGGTGAGATCCTCAGCCGTATCGAGCGCAAGGGCTTCCGCCTCGTGGCCCTCGAGCTGCGCACACTGGACCGCGAGACCGCGGAGGAGCACTACGGCGAGCACCGTGACAAGGCTTTCTTCGGTGAGCTCGTGGACTTCATCACATCTGCCCCGTTGCTCGCTGCTGTGATCGAGGGCCGTGAGGCCATCGCGTCGTGGCGCACGATGATGGGTGCGACCGACCCGGCCAAGGCCAACCCGGGCTCGATCCGCGCCGATCTCGCCACGCTGATGGGGGAGAACGTCACCCACGGGTCGGACTCCCTGGAGTCGGCTTCGCGCGAGATCGCCCTGTTCTTCCCCGGCCTGGCCTGACCCGCAGCGCCCACACCGCGGGGTGTGGGCGGACAGGGACGTGGACGACTAGCCCCGTGAGCGACGTACCATGGGGGCTCGCGCTGCCTCTGCACCGCTGCTCTCCGCGCCCGTCCCCACGCTCTCCACAGGAAGGCCCCGCTGACTCATGGCCAACAACCTGTCGTTCATCGGCCGCGATATGGCCGTCGACCTCGGTACCGCCAACACGCTCGTCTACGTGCGTGGCCGGGGCATCGTGCTCAATGAGCCCAGCGTCGTCGCGATCAACAGCAACACGGGCGGCATCCTCGCCGTGGGTTCCGAGGCGAAGCGGATGATCGGGCGCACGCCCGGCAACATCGTTGCGATCCGTCCGCTCAAGGACGGCGTGATCGCCGACTTCGACACCACCGAGCGCATGCTGCGCTACTTCATTCAGAAGGTCCACAAGCGTCGCCACCTCGCCAAGCCCCGCCTCGTCGTGTGTGTTCCGTCGGGTATCACCGGTGTCGAGCAGCGCGCGGTTAAGGACGCCGGCTACGCCGCGGGCGCGCGCAAGGTTTTCATCATCGAGGAGCCCATGGCTGCTGCCATTGGCGCGGGCCTCCCGGTTCACGAACCCACGGGGAACATGGTCGTTGACATCGGCGGCGGGACGACCGAGGTGGCGGTCATCTCCCTCGGCGGCATCGTGACGAGCCTGTCGATTCGCGTCGGCGGTGACGAGCTCGATGCTTCGATCATTAACTTCGTCAAGAAGGAGTACTCCCTCATGCTGGGGGAGCGCACCGCGGAAGAGATCAAGATGGCCATCGGCTCGGCCTTCCCGAGCCCTGACGAGCCACATGCCGAGATTCGAGGTCGCGATCTGGTCACCGGGCTGCCGCGCACTGTCGTGGTCACGGCCGAGGAGATTCGTCGCGCCATTGACGAGCCGGTGAACGCGATCGTTGACGCGGTCAAGACAACACTCGACCGCACGCCTCCTGAGCTCTCGGGCGACATCATGGATCGCGGCATCGTCCTCACGGGGGGTGGTGCACTTCTTCACGCTCTCGATGATCGCCTGCGCCACGAGACGGGGATGCCCATCGTCATCGCCGACAATCCCCTCGAGTGCGTCGCGTTGGGGTCGGGCAAGTGCGTCGAGGAGTTCGACGCCCTTCAGCAGGTTCTCATCTCCGAGCCGCGCAACTAGCGGAAACTCTCGCGCGGGGGATCTAGGCGCGGGACGCCGCGACGCCCCGGTGGTGCAGCGGCCGACGTGACGAGGGAGACGGGACCGGATGCGCGACAGCAGGAGGACGCGGACAGTTCTCGCACTGCTGCTCTTGGCCTCGCTCACGCTTGTCGTCTTGAGCCTGCGCGGCGCCGGGAGTGGCGCCCGGTCGTCCGCATCGGGTTTGTTCGGGCCCGTCGAGAATGCCGCCAATGCCGTGGTTCGGCCTGTGAGCGACTTCCTGTCATCGATCGGCAGCATCGGATCCAAGGATCAACAGATCGCCGAGCTCACGAGTCGTAACGACGCTCTCACCGCGCAGTTGAGGACGACGCAGTACGAGCACAATCGCGCCCAGGAACTCAACGACCTGCTGGCACTGGCCGGGGCCGGAAAATACAAGATCCTGCCGGCGCAGGTGATCGCGGTCGGCCCGGGCCAGGGCTTCGCGTGGACGATCACGATCGACGCCGGATCGATGGACGGGATCGCGATCGACCAGAACGTCGTCAACGGTCAGGGCCTCGTCGGGCGGGTCATTCATGTGAGCGCCACCACCGCAACGGTCGCCCTTCTCGTTGACGCAACAGCCACCGTCGGGGCGAGAGTTGCGTCCTCGATGGAGGTCGGGTTCCTCAACGGCACCGGAGACCCTGCGTCCCTTCAACTTCAGTTGCTCGATCCCTTCGCGCCGCTCAAGGTTGGCGACCGCTTGGTGTCGTTCGGTGTTCGGGGCGGCGCCTACGTCCCCGGAATCCCGCTCGGAACCGTCGTGGACCTCCAGGGCTCCCCGGGTCAACTCAGCCGCATCGCTACCGTGCGCCCCTTCGTCGATGCGACGAGCCTTGATCTCGTCGGCGTTATCGTCGAGCCGCCTCGCACCGCTGTGCGAGTAGCGGCGGTGCCGACGCCGACGCCGACGGGTACGCCCTGACATGGCGTGGCTCAGGGGCGTGCTCACTGTCGTGCTCATCGTGACCGCCGTGATTGCCGAGGTCACGGTGCTCCCACTGCTCGGGCTGCCGGGGGCGGTGCCCGACGCTGTCACCGTGACTGTCGTGGCGATCGGTTTTCGCGCAGGGCCGGTGCGCGGGTCCATCGCCGGGCTCCTGGCCGGGCTGCTGATCGATCTCGTGCCACCGGCCGACGGCCTCCTCGGGGTGACGGCGGTGATCCTCGTGGTTGTCGGCTATTTCGCTGGTCTTCTTGGCGGCGAGGACGACCGGCCAGCGTTCGCCATGATCGCCCTGACCGGTCTGCTGGCGGGGGGCGCCGTTCTCGGACTCGCGCTGATCGGTGGCCTTGTCAGCGATCCACGAATGTCGTGGGAACGTGTGCCGGAGCTGCTGCTTACTCAGACGATCTATGCCCTGGTGTTGGCAGCCTTCGTCCTGCCGGGGATCGGTGTCCTATGGCGGAGGGTCGACCCGCCGCCTCCTCGCTACCAGGTGGGGCGCCAGGAGCGTGGGGGTCGCCGCCTCGGAGTCGGTGTCGGTGTCGGAGAATCAGGAGCGTCGTTGTGAGTGAGAGGTCAACACTGCGACTCGCGGTGCTCGGCGTTCTCGTCTTCTCCCTGCTCCTGACCATGGTCGCCCGGCTGTTCTTCCTCCAGGTCGTCTCGGCGGATGTCTACACCCAGAAGTCGTCGGAGAACCGCATCCGCGAGGTCGTCACCCCCGCAACGCGTGGGCTCGTGCTCGACCAGCTCGGGCGCCCCCTGGTCGCCAACCGCACCTCACTCGTCGTCAGTGTCGACCGCACCGAGGTCGACCGGCAGCCAGACCACGGTCTCGCCGTCCTCACCAGACTCGCGGCAGCGCTCGGAACGACATACACCGCGTTGTCCTACAAGCTCGAGCTCTGCGGGAAGGACGCCCACGAGAAGCCGCCCATCTGCTGGAACGGCTCGCCCTACCAGCCGATCCCCGTCGCGAAGGACATCTCACAGGACCTCGCGCTGACAATCATGGAGCGTCGCTCGGACTTCCCCGGAGTCACGGCAGGGCTCGATGCGGTGCGCGCATACCCGGCCCCCATGGGTGCCAACGCCGCGCAGATCCTGGGCTACCTCGGGCCGGTGAGCGACACCGAGCTCGCCGACCAGAAGGCGGCACGTGACGCGGGCAAGTTGCCTCCGTCGGAATCCCTTCTGCGACGCACCGATCTCGTGGGGCGTGCGGGGCTCGAGGCTCAATACGACGCGATCCTCAGGGGCTCACCGGGCATCAAGCGCCTCGCGGTCGACCAGACCGCTGCTGTCGTGGCGACGGTGAGCGAGACCCAGCCGGTTCCGGGCTCCTATCTCGTCACGAACATCGACGCGAATCTGCAGGCAGTCGTCGAGAAGCAGCTGATGGAAGCGATCCTCCGCGCGAGGGCCTCGACTATGCGCAAGAGCACGGTGCACTACATCGCCGACTCCGGGGCCGCGGTCGTGATCGACGTGACCAACGGGCATGTGCTCGCGATGGCGTCCTACCCGACCTATGACCCCACGGTCTGGGTGGGCGGGATCTCGTCGTCGGAGTTCGCGGCATTGACCAGCACGGACTCCAACCAGCCGCTGCTCTCACGCGCAACCCAGGGACAGTTCGCCCCGGCATCGACCTTCAAGATTGTTTCTGCGTCGGCGGCCCTTCAGAGCGGATATTCCAAGGCGGGGCCCTACAAGTGCCCGGCGTTCTACATGGTGGGTAACCGCAAGTTCGGCAACTTCGAATCTGAGTCTTTCCCACCCCTGTCGCTGGTGAAGGGACTCGCGGTGTCGTGCGACACCATGTGGTACGAGATCGCCTATCAGATGTGGATTCGCGACGGCGGGCTCTCTGCTGTCGCCAAGCCCAAGGACCCGATCGAGACAATGGCGCGGGCTTTCGGATACGGCAGGCAGACCGGTATCGACGTCCCGGGCGAGACTCGGGGCCACGTCGGAGGTCGCGCTTTCAAGACCTCGCTCTACCTCCAGTTGCACGATGCGTGGTGCACCCGAGGTAAGACCGGCTATCCCGAGGTCGCCAAGACCGATCCCGTCCGCGCCGCCTACCTGAAGCAGATCGCGGCCGAGAACTGCGTCGACGGCGACCTCTACCGGGGTGGCGACGCTGTCAACCTCTCGATCGGGCAGGGCGACACCGTTGCGTCCCCGCTGCAGGTGGCTCAGGCGTATGCGGCGCTAGCCAATGGGGGCACGATCTGGCAGCCGCAGGTGGCCAAGGGTGTGATCAGCACCGACGGCAAGGTCCTCAGCCTGTTCAAGCCCGTGAAGACCGGAACCCTGCCGGTGTCCCAGGCCAATATGGCCTTCCTGCGCGATGCGTTCTCACAGGTGACCAGCCAGCCCTACGGCACCGGCTATGGCCCATTCATCGGCTTCCCGCTTGACAAGATCCCGGTCGCCGCCAAGACCGGTACGGGCCAGGCGGGCAATGACAAGCAGTCGACGTCCTGGTTCGCGACCTTCGCTCCGGCGAACAACCCGAAGTACGCCGTCGTGATGATGGTGGCCCAGGGCGGAACCGGTTCGGGCACGAGCGCCCCGAGTGTGCGCAAGATTTACGAGGCCTTGTACGGCATCACCGGTTCGACCATCGACCCTGCGAAGTCGGTACTGGTCGGCGGTGCGCCAAGCGCCGTACTGCCGACCGTGGGCAAGGACGGCACCCCGGAGTACCCGGCGCTTCCGACGCCGGAGGTGCCAGTGACCTCCTCCCCTTCGCCGTCGGGATCGATCTCCTCGGCACCGTCGGCGCCTTCGGCTCCCAGCCCGTCGGCCGGGTTGATCGTCTTGCCAGTCGCGGCGGGATTCGGCCTGCTGGGCCGGGCCGCTCGGCGTCGCCATCGGTCGGGCGCTTCGTGGCCCTGGATGTGGTGGCGATGAGCCTTACCCACGCGCCCCTGGTGACCGGGCGTCGCCGAGCGCCACTGTTGCGGGGGCTCAATGCTCCCCTCGTTGCGTCGGCCCTCGGGCTATCGGTGATCGGTGCTCTGTGCGTGTGGTCGGCGACGCAGGGAAAGTTGATCGGGTTCGAGACCGACCCGGAGGCCTACCTCAAGAAGCACCTGATCAACCTCGTGATCGGAGCCTTCCTGGCCTGGGCGCTCTCCCGATTCGACTACCGACTCCTGCGTGCCTACACCCCGTTCCTGTACGCGGCCTCGATCCTCGGGCTTCTCATCGTGCTCTCGCCCCTCGGCAAGAGCATCAACGGTGCCCACGCGTGGATCGTTCTGCCCGCGGGGTTCACGATCCAGCCATCGGAGTTCGCCAAGCTGGCGATCATCCTCGGGATGTCGATGATCCTGTCGGAGAAGCGCGACGCCGAGGCCGAGCCGCGTGATGTCGACGTCTTCTACGCGCTCGGGGTAGCCGCACTTCCGATGGCCCTGGTGATGCTGCAGCCGGACCTCGGCACGGTCATGGTCACCGCGTGCGCCGTCTTCGGCATCATCGCGGTGGCGGGTGCCAAGACCCGATGGCTGTTCGGGATCCTCGCCGGCGGTGCGCTCGTCGGATTCGTTGCCATCCAGGTGGGAGTTCTTCAGCAGTACCAACTCGATCGCCTCACCGCATTCGCGGACCCGGCGGCCAATCCACGCGGGATCGGCTACAACACCCAGCAGGCGCGCATCGCGATCGGATCGGGTGGCCTGTTCGGAACCGGGCTCTTCCAGGGCCCGCAGACACAAGGACGCTTCGTTCCCTACAACCAGACCGACTTCGTCTACTCGGTGGCGGGGGAGGAACTCGGCTTCGTGGGAGCGGGCGCGATCATCGTGCTCTTTGGAGTGCTCTTGTGGTGCGCGGTTCGCATCGCATTGCGCGCATCAGATCTGTTCGGCCGACTCGTGGCCACGGGAGTTGCCTGCTGGATCGCCTTCCAGGCCTTCGAGAACATCGGGATGAACCTCGGCATCATGCCCGTCACGGGCGTGCCGTTGCCGTTCGTCTCCTATGGGGGCACCTCCATGTTCGCCTCGTGGATGGCCATCGGTCTGCTGATCAACGTCCAACGGCGTGCACAGGAGTGAAGTCGGCGCTCATCGGCCGTCCTGCCGATGCCCGTGGCGCCGGTTAGGATGACCTGACCGCCGAGCGTCCCTGGACGCCGGACTTCCCCCACCGCTCACGCGGCCAGCGCACGTCCGAAGGGGCTACTCGTGTCTGTCGAGTCAGTCTTCCCGCAGTTGGAAGCACTTCTCCCACTCGTGAGCAAGCCGGTGCAGTATGTCGGCGGCGAACTCAATGCCGTCGTGAAGGACTGGGACTCCGTGAGCGTCCACTGGGCGCTGATGTACCCGGACGCCTACGAGGTCGGAGTCCCCAATCAGGGCGTGCAGATCCTCTACGAGGTCATCAACGAGCACCCCGATGCGCTTGCCGAGCGCACCTACGCGGTGTGGCCCGACCTCGAGAAGCTCATGCGCGAGAACGGTGTGCCGCAGTTCACCGTTGACGCCCACCGCCCCGTCGGTGCGTTCGATCTTCTCGGGATGAGCTTCTCGACCGAGCTCGGCTACACCAACATGCTCACCGCCCTCGACCTCGCGGGGATCCCGATCCACGCGGTCGATCGCGACGAATCTCACCCGGTGGTGATCGCGGGCGGCCACGCGGCGTTCAACCCTGAGACTATCGCCGACTTCGTCGACGCCGCGGTTCTCGGTGACGGTGAGCAGGCCGTGCTCGCGATCACCGAGATAGTGCGCATGTGGAAGTCGGAAGGAAAGCCAGGCGGCCGCGAGGAGCTCCTCCTGCGTCTCGCAGCGTCGGGTGGCGTGTACGTGCCTGCGTTCTACGACGTCGAGTACCTCCCCGACGGTCGAATCCGGCGCGTGGCGCCGAATCGCCCGGGGGTGCCGTGGCGCGTCTCCAAGCACACCCTCATGGACCTCGACGCGTGGCCCTACCCGAAGTCCCCCCTCGTTCCGCTCGCCGAGAGCGTTCACGAGCGCATGAGCGTCGAGATCTTCCGCGGCTGCACACGTGGCTGCCGCTTCTGTCAGGCGGGGATGATCACGCGCCCGGTGCGCGAGCGCAGTGCCCGTGTGATCGCCGAGATGGTCGACAACGGCTTGGCCAAGACCGGCTACGAGGAGGTCGGCCTGCTGAGCCTCTCGAGCGCCGACCACAGCGAGATCGCTGTCATGGCCAAGGGTCTCGCGGATCGCTATGAGGGAACCGAGACGGGGCTCTCGCTGCCGAGCACCCGAGTCGATGCGTTCAACATCGATCTCGCCAACGAACTCACTCGCAACGGCCGTCGCAGTGGGCTCACGTTCGCCCCCGAAGGCGGCAGTGAGCGAATGCGCAAGGTCATCAACAAGATGGTGACCGAGGAAGACCTCATTCGCACGGTCGCGACTGCCTACGGCAACGGCTGGCGGCAGGTGAAGCTGTACTTCATGTGCGGTCTCCCCACCGAGACCGACGAGGATGTTCTCCAGATCGCCGAGCTCGCGAGCCGCGTGATCGAAACCGGGCGAAAGGTCAGTGGCCGCAAGGATATTCGCTGCACCGTATCCATCGGTGGATTCGTTCCCAAGCCGCACACGCCCTTCCAGTGGGCAGCCCAGCTCGACCACGAGACCACCGATTCGCGACTGATCAAACTGCGTGACGCGATCCGCTCCGATCGCCAGTACGGGAAGTCGATCGGCTTCCGGTATCACGATGGCAAGCCGGGCATCGTCGAGGGCCTTCTCTCGCGAGGTGATCGTCGTGTCGGTGCCGTCATCGAGCAGGTGTGGCGCGACGGTGCGCGGTTCGACGGATGGAGTGAGCACTTCAGTTACGACGCCTGGATGTCTGCGGCGCAGAAGGCATTCGCCGACGGGCCCGTTGATGTCGACTGGTTCACGATCCGAGAGCGCGAGCAGACCGAGGTGCTTCCCTGGGACCACCTCGACTCGGGCCTGGACAAGGACTGGCTCTGGGATGACTGGCAGGACTCCCTCAGCGGGGCCGAAGTTGAGGACTGCCGCTGGACTCCCTGCTTCGATTGCGGCGTGTGCGACCAGATGGGAACCGAGATCCAGGTGGGGCCCACCGGGGTGACCCTTCTGGGGATGCCCTCGTTGCCCGTTCGCGGAGAGGGGCTCACCGCTGACTCATCGGCGGGCGTGGTGGCCGGGGTCGCTCCGTGAGTGCTCGTCAGGCACCGATTCGTGATGTTGCCCCGACTCTCCAGCGTCTCCGCCTCCGCTATGCCAAGCGCGGGAGGCTGCGCTTCACCAGCTCGCGTGACTTCCAGCGTGCCCTCGAACGCGCCCTTCGTCGGACGGGCGTTCCCATGGCCTACAGCCAGGGGTTCAACCCGCACCCGAAGATCTCCTACATCAATGCCGCACCCACGGGCACCGCGAGCGAGGCCGAGTACGTCGAGATCGCGGTCACGGCGGTGCTCGACCCGGAGCTCGTCCGAGCGGCGCTCGACGCCGCACTGCCCCCGGGGCTTGACGTTCTCGAGGTCGTCGAAGTGCGCGCCCCTGACTTCGCCGAGCGGATGCAGGCAAGCGTGTGGGTGATTGAACTGCCCGGTGTCGCGGTGGGTGAGGCCGAGAATGCCGTGGCTACTTTCCTGGCTGCCCCCCTGGTGGAGGTGCAGCGGCTCACCAAGTCGGGCATGCGGACCTTCGACGCGCGGGAGCCGGTGATTCGGCTCGAGGTGCGCAACACGCCCGCTGCCGGGGTCGCCGGCGACGGGTCAGAGGTCCTGTGTGTGATACTCGACCTGGTCGTGCGGCATGTCACACCGTCCGTTCGACCCGATGACGTACTCGCCGCGCTCCGACACGTAGCCGACCTGGTGCCGCCGGTCCCCTCCCGGGTGACCCGACTGGCGCAGGGGCCACTGGTCGCGGACGCGAGCATCGGTGCCGCGATGGACGCGGTCACCGACCCGCTCGCGCCTGACCGCGGCTGATGCGAATCGGCACCTGGTCGAGCCCCGTCACTACGGGGAGCGCACGGGTGCATCCCATTCGCTTTCGCCTCCGGCTCCGGCCGGGTGCGGCAAGACCTCCGCGCGGTGCCCTAGGCCCCGGAGGTCAGAACCGGAGTACTTCTCGTGACCGATGGACCGACCACCGAGACCAACCCGACCACAGCCCGGGCGCCGCGCCGTCGTGCCGCGGGACGACCCGCGGGTCCGCCCGCCGAGGTAGCGCCCGCCGTCGCCCAGGCACCGACCACCGCAGCTGCGCAGTCGACCAGCTCAACCGAGGTGGTCGCGGTAGTCGCGACGACCGGGGGACGGGCCACCAGACCACCTCGCGCCTCGCGCGCGGCGAAGGCGGTTGACGCCGTTGCGGCTTCCGACCTTGTGGGTGTTCCCGCGACGGAGGCGGCCCCTCCGGCAAGGGCTGGGCGTTCGGCCAGAGCCGTCCAGGGCAGTGACTCGACCGAATCGAGCGAGGCCGCCGACTCCGGCGTCGCCTTGAAGCCCACCAAGACCGCGTCCGCCCGAGGCGCCCGGGGCTCGCGGCGCACCGCCGGGTCCGTGGCCGAGCCGACACCCGAGCTCACCTCACCGGATTCCGCCGATGTCCGCGGTGAGAGCGCCGTGATCGTCAGCAACGCCCCGCACGCCGGCACCGATGCCCCGTCGGCGCAGGCTCAGCCCACAGGCCGCGGCCGCGCTCGCAAGGCTGCCGCGGGGGTCCCGACTTTCTCTGCTGTGCCTGAGGCCACTCCTGCGGGCGCGCCCGAGGGCACGTCCGCGGGGTTGCTGATGTTCCAGGCACCGAGTGCCGAGGCGGTGCCGTCCCGACGTCGCGCCGCACCCGCGCGCACCTCGAAGGCCGCCCCGCCGATCGTCACTGATGACGCACCAGAGGTAGACGAGCTTGATGAGGATGAGGCCGATCTCCTCGACGCCGCAGAAGGCGAGGGTGTCGACGCCGAGTCGGACGAGTCCGACGCACCCCGCCGCAGGCGCCGTCGAGGCGGCCGTGGCCGTCGTCGCCGCACCGGTGGCGAGTTCGACGGACCCGAGGGCGACGCAGACACCGACAGCGAGGGTGACTCCGACTCCGACTCCGAGGGCGCGAGCGCAAGCGCGAGCGATTCCCCCGAAGGTAGTCGTCGCCCCAAGCGCGGCCGCACTGCAGCGCGGTCTGCAGAGGCCGCCGGCGCTGATGAGGAGTCCGACGACGAAGAATCCGAGGAGGACGGTGACGATTCCGCGGGCTCATCCCGTCGCCGTCGCCGTCGCCGGCGGCGCACAGGTGCCGATGTCGGGACGGGCGATGGCGACACCGCCGAGAACGACCCGCCGAACACCGTCACCAGGGTGCGCGAGCCCCGTGCGAAGTCCTCGTCGAACTCTGAGATCACCTCAGTCAGGGGCTCGACCCGCCTTGAGGCCAAGAAGCAGCGACGACGTGAAGGCCGCGAGACCGGACGCCGCCGTCCCTCGATCCTCACCGAGGCGGAGTTCCTTGCGCGTCGCGAGGCCGTCGACCGCGTGATGATCGTGCGCCAGCGTGAGGACCGCACTCAGATCGCCGTGCTCGAGGACGGCGTGCTCGTCGAGCACTACGTCAACCGCAACACCGGCGCCTCGATGATCGGCAACGTCTACCTCGGCAAGGTGCAGAACGTCCTGCCCAGCATGGAGGCCGCGTTCGTCGACATCGGTCGAGGCCGCAATGCGGTCCTCTATGCCGGCGAGGTGAATTGGGATGCCGCTGGCCTCGATGGTCAGCCCAAGCGCATCGAGGCGGCGCTGAAGTCCGGCGACTCCGTCCTCACGCAGGTCAGCAAGGACCCACTTGGTCACAAGGGCGCCCGTCTGACCGCGCAGATTTCCCTGCCCGGCCGCTTCTTGGTCTACGTGCCCGAAGGCTCGATGACCGGGATTAGCCGCAAGCTTCCCGACACCGAGCGCTCACGTCTGAAGTCGATCCTGCGTCAGGTCGTCCCCGAGCGCGCGGGCGTCATCGTGCGGACCGCAGCCGAGGGCGCGAGCGAGGAAGAGCTCCGCCGCGATGTCGAACGTCTCGCCGCCCAGTGGGCCGAGATCGAGGCGAAGATCGCAACTAGCTCGGACGGCGGGCCGGTCCTGCTGCACGGCGAGCCCGACCTGGCGATCAAGGTCGTGCGCGACATCTTCAACGAGGACTTCGCCCGACTGGTCGTTGAGGGCGACGAGGCCTGGGCCACGATCGAGAGCTACGTCGCCGGCGTGGCGCCCGATCTCGCCGACCGCATCCACAAGTGGGTCGGCCCCGGAGACCTCTTCGCGGTTCACCGCATCGACGAGCAGTTGTCCAAGGCGCTCGACCGCAAGGTCTACCTGCCGTCCGGCGGGTCGCTGGTGATCGACCGCACCGAGGCCATGACTGTGGTCGACGTCAACACCGGGAAGTTCACCGGCAACGGCGGCAACCTCGAGGAGACGGTCACCCGTAACAACCTCGAGGCGGCCGAGGAGATCGTTCGCCAACTGCGTCTGCGCGACATCGGCGGCATCGTGGTCATCGACTTCATCGACATGGTGCTGGAGAACAACCGAGACTTGGTTCTGCGACGACTCCTCGAGTGCCTCGGCCGCGACCGTACCAAGCACCAGGTGGCCGAGGTCACCTCACTCGGTCTCGTGCAGATGACGCGCAAGCGCATCGGCCAGGGCCTGCTTGAGGTCTTCAGCGAGACGTGCGACGCCTGCCAGGGCCGGGGCTACCACGTGCATTCAGAGCCCGTGGCCGCCAAGGCGTCCGATGTGGAGTCCGAAGGCCCGGCCACGCGCAGTCGTCGACGCAAGGGTGAGGGCGACTCTGGCGGCGAATCTTCCGGCGGATCTGAGACGGGCAAGGGCAAGGGTCGCGGCAGATCGAAGTCGGCGTCCTCGACCCCTGACATCGAGCCCCGCGTGATCGACCCTGCGGTCTCGGCGGCTATGGAGAAGATCCACGCGGCGGCGGCGAAAGCCGCCCGAGAGGCTGCAGGGGATGTCGCCGTCGACAGCACCTCCTCAACCTCGGCGGCGGCCGAGCCGGCCGTCGAACCCTCCAGCGGGGACGAGAGCGCACCTCTCGCGGCCCCGCGGCGACTGCGCGCACCTCGCAAGGCAGTGCGACGGGCGGGCCCAGCGTCCACCCCGGAGGAGTCCTCATCGACCTCTGGCGAGGCCGATGTGACCGGCGACACCGTCGGCTGAGGTGCCTAGCGGGGCTCGCGGTTTGACCCGCCGGGCCCCTGCTTCGTACTGTTGGCCCTCGGTGCCCACGCACCATGACGCCAGCACGTGCCTGTTCCCTCCGGGGAGACCTGGCCGTGGGCGTTCCGAGAACGTTTGTCGAAGGAGATCCGCGGTGTACGCCATCGTCCGTGCCGGCGGCCGGCAAGAGAAGGTCGCTGTCGGCGACGTCGTCGAGCTTGATCGCGTCAGCGGTGTTGCAGGTTCGACCATGACGCTGCCCGCTGTGCTCCTCGTTGACGGCGACGCCGTCACCACCGACCCCAAGACCCTCGCCGGTGTGACCGTCACCGCTGAGGTCGTCGAACACACGAAGGGTCCCAAGATTCGGATCCTTCGCTACAAGAACAAGACCGGATACCGCCGTCGTCAGGGATACCGCTCGCAGCTCACCCGCGTGCGCGTCACTGGCATCGAGACCGCCTGATCGCGTAGAGGACTGACTCATGGCTCACAAAAAGGGTGCTTCCAGCACCAGGAACGGTCGCGACTCAAACGCCCAGCGCCTCGGCGTGAAGCGCTTCGGCGGTCAGTTCGTCAGTGCGGGCGAGATCATCGTCCGTCAGCGCGGCACGCACTTCCACCCCGGTGACAACGTCGGACGTGGCGGCGACGACACCCTGTTCGCGCTCGCCGCGGGCAATGTCGAGTTCGGCACCAGTCGTGGTCGCCGCGTCGTCAACGTCGTCGGCGCGTGATCGACCGCTACAACGCATGACCTCGTGAGGGGGCGAGCCGGTCGGCTCGCCCCCTCACGCATGTCTGCACCCCGAAAGCCCGTCTGCACGAAGGAGCCGAAGCGATGACCACATTCGTCGACCGCGTCGTTCTCCATGTCGGCGCAGGGGATGGCGGGCACGGATGTGCCTCGGTGATGCGCGAGAAGTTCAAGCCGCTCGGCGGTCCCGATGGCGGTAACGGCGGCCATGGTGGCGATGTCCGGCTCGTGGTCGATGCCAATGTCACCTCACTCCTTGAGTACCACCACGGTCCGCACCGCCGGGCAGGCAATGGCCGACCGGGCGAGGGCAGTAACCGCAGCGGCGCCACGGGCGACGACATCGTGCTGCGTGTGCCTCCGGGCACGGTCGTCCAGGACACCACCGGACGGGTCATCGCCGACCTTGTGAGCGCCGGCATGGAGACCGTCATCGCGCGCGGCGGCCATGGGGGATTGGGCAACGCCGCCCTCTCGAGCACTCGCCGCAAGGCGCCCGGGTTCGCTCTACTGGGCGAGCCGGGCGAGGCCCTCGACATCGTGCTCGAGCTCAAGACGGTTGCTGACGTTGCACTTGTCGGCTTCCCGAGCGCTGGGAAGTCCTCGTTGATCGCGGCCATGTCTGCGGCCCGGCCCAAGATCGCCGACTACCCCTTCACCACCCTGGTACCCAACCTCGGGGTCGTCACGGCGGGCGATGTCATCTTCACCGTCGCCGATGTCCCCGGTCTTATCCCCGGTGCGAGCCAGGGCAAAGGGCTGGGCCTTGAGTTCCTGCGCCATGTCGAGCGGTGCCATGTCCTCGTGCACGTCCTCGATTGCGCGACCCTGGATCCGGGCCGCGACCCGATGAGCGATCTCGAGGCGATCGAGCATGAGCTCGAGCAGTACGGCGGCACCTCCGGTGACCTCGCCGACCGCCCCCGGATCGTCGCTCTGAACAAGATTGACGTGCCCGAGGCGCGCGAGCTCGCCGACCTCGTCGCCCCACTTCTGCGCGAGCGTGGCTACACCGTTGTCGAGATCTCGGCCGTCGCCCACGATGGTCTGCGCCCCCTGGGGTTCGCCATGGCCGAGCTCGTGCTCCAGGCCCGTCGGGCGTCAGCCACGGAGACCGTCGCGCGCATCGTCATCTCGCCGAAGGCTGTCGACGACACCGGATTCACGGTCGTCCGTGAGGAGGACGCCGACGGCATCCGCTACCGCGTCCGGGGTGAGCGACCTCAGCGATGGGTCCGCCAGACCGACTTCGGCAACGACGAGGCCGTGGGCTACCTCGCCGACCGTCTCGCGCGCCTCGGTGTGGAGGCCAAGCTGCTCCAGCTGGGCGCGACCCCAGGCGCAGAGGTGCTCATCGGGCCTGAGGACAACGCCGTTGTCTTCGATTGGGAGCCCACCATCGCCGCAGGTGAGCCACTGACCGGGCCGCGTGGCTCGGATGACCGACTCCACCGCGCCTGACGCGCCGCCTATGTCCCACGAGACCGGCCCTGACACACTGAGGTCCGCTCCCGAGTAGGTCTCGGTGGCACCCGACCAGAACCGGACGGAGAGGGAGAGCGTGGATCAGCATCGCGCCATGGTCACGGGGGCAACCCGTGTCGTGGTCAAGATCGGGTCCTCCTCGCTCACCAGCCCGGGCGGCGGCCTCGATCCGGCGTGTGTCACAGCACTCGTCGACGCACTCGCGACGAGGATCGACGCCGGTGTTTCGATCGTGCTGGTCTCCTCCGGCGCCATCGCGACGGGTATCGGGCCCCTCGGCATCACGGGCAGGCCTCGTGATCTCGCGACTGCGCAGGCTGCGGCGAGCGTCGGACAGGGAATCCTGCTCGGCCACTACTCGGCCGCATTCTCTCGTTATGAGCGGACGGTCGGGCAGATCCTGCTCACGGCCGAGGATGTCACCCGGCGCTCGCACTACCGCAACGCGCAACGGACTCTCTATCGTCTCCTCGAACTTGGTGTGGTACCGATCGTGAACGAGAACGACACCGTGGCCACCGACGAGATCCGGTTCGGCGACAACGACCGCCTTGCGGCCCTGGTGGCCCATCTGGTTCAGGCCGATCTTCTCGTCCTCCTCTCCGATGTCGACGGGCTTTATGACGGCCCCCCTGACCGGGAGGGTTCACAACTGATCGCCGAAGTGCGCGGGGCGGCCGATCTCGAGGGTGTCGTCGTCGGAGGTACCGGCTCCAGCGTTGGTCTCGGTGGCATGGTCACCAAGGTCGAGGCCGCCCGGATCGCCACCTCAGCCGGGATTCCCGTGGTGCTCACATCTGCGGCCCGAGCGGTCGAGGCCCTCGCGGGCGAGCCGGTGGGCACCCTGTTCCATCCGACCGCCGAGCGCATGGGCACCCGATTGCTGTGGCTTGCCCACGCCACCGCGGGACGCGGAAGTCTGACCTTGGACCCCGGAGCGGTTCATGCGGTGGTGCAGCGTCGCCTCTCGCTGCTCGCGGCGGGTATCACGGCCGTCGAGGGTGCCTTCGTCGCGGGGGACCCCGTCGACCTCTTGGACGAAAACGGCAACGCGGTGGCTCGCGGGCTGGTGAACTTCGATGCGACAGAACTCCCTGGCCTGCTCGGCCGCTCGACCCATGACCTGGCCAGGGAACTCGGACCCGCGTACGAGCGCGAGGTCGTCCACCGCGACGACCTCGTGCTCTTGGGCCACTAGCCAGAGGGAGGTGTGATGGAAAGCTCGGTCTTCTGGCATGTCACCCTCACCGTCGCTGGCCCTCCCGTCACCCTCGCGCAGATCCACGACGGGCTCGAGTGTCTGAGCTATGAGCACCCGTTCATGTTGTCGGGCCGCTACGCCGTCGACCATGCGGAGGTCCACTACTGGGAAGAGGCACCAGATGTCGCGACGGCGACCGATCTCGCGCTGAGCCTGTGGCCCGAGCATCGGGCATCGGCGGGTCTTCCCCGCTGGCACGTCGTCGGCCTTGAGATCCTGGAACGGGCCATCTACCGCTCGCGTTGCGCGGAACCTCATCGGCCCCTGGTGATCGACGGAGTGGCTCCGTTCGCGTGATGCGCCTGGTGCCGTCGCCGCACCCGCGGCTGATGTGGCCGATCACCACCTCCTAGGCTGCGTCCCATGAGTGACACGTCGTCCACGCGCGAGGCCGTTCTGGAGGTCGCACGCCGTGGCCGTGAGGCCGCGGTTGTCCTGCGTGCATTGCACCGCAGTCGTAAGGACGCCGCCTTGCGAGCCATCGCCGATGCGCTCGAGGCGGCGATCCCGCGCATTGTCGAGGCAAATGAGCGTGATGTCGCACGGGCTGTTGCCAGCGATGTGGACGCCGCGATCATCGATCGCCTCACACTCACCCCGGATCGCTTGCGAGCGATCGCCGAGTCGGTGCGCGACGTGGCAGCACTAGCCGACCCGATCGGCGAGGTCGTGCGGGGCTACACCCTCCCTAACGGCCTCGACATCCGTCAGGTTCGGGTTCCTCTCGGGGTCATCGGCATGGTCTACGAGTCGCGGCCGAACGTGACAGTGGACGCGGCGGTGCTCGCACTCAAGAGCGGGAATGTCGCACTCCTGCGGGGATCCTCCGCTGGGCACGACTCCAATGAGGTGCTGATCGACGTCATGCGCGAAGCGCTTGCCGCACAGGGACTTCCGGTCGATGCGATCGCGATGGTCCCGGGGCGCACCCGCGAGTCGGTCACGCACCTGATGACGGCGCGCGGGCTCGTCGATGTTCTGATCCCCCGCGGGGGTGAGGCGTTGATCCGTTCGGTCGTCGAGGGATCCACGGTCCCGGTCATCGAAACGGGCGTGGGTAACTGCCACGTCTACATCGATGAGCACGCTGATCTCGACAAGGCCGTCGCGATCCTGGTGAACTCCAAGACCCAGCGCGTGAGCGTGTGCAACGCCGCAGAGACCTTCCTGGTGCACTCGGCTGTCGCCGACTCCTTCCTCCCGCGTGCGCTGAATGCCCTCCATGAGCGGGGTGTCACCATCCATGGGGACGCCCGGATCGCTCCTTACGCTCGCGCTGCTGGTATCTCGTTCTCTTCCGTCACCGATGAGGACTGGGGCGCCGAGTACTACTCCCTCGACATCGCGGCGGGGATCGTCGACGACGTCGATGAGGCCCTGCGCCACATCCGTCGCTGGTCCTCAGGGCACACCGAGGCGATCGTTTCTGACTCGGCGACCGCGATTTCCTCGTTTGTCACCGGTGTCGACTCTGCGGTGGTCATGATCAATGCCTCGACCCGGTTCACCGATGGCGGCGAGTTCGGATTCGGCGCCGAGATCGGAATCTCGACCCAAAAGCTTCATGCCCGGGGGCCGATGGGACTCTCCGAACTCACGAGCACGACCTATGTCGTCACGGGGGATGGACACGTCAGGTCGTGAGCCGCTGGGCGAGTCCGGACACACTCGTTGGTATCGTGACCTGACCCACGACGTGGGCTTGGGTTCGACGTGTGAGGGGATGGACGATGAGCGCCGTTGCAAGGCTGGCTGAGGACACTGTCGTCAACGAGATCACGCTGGATCCCAGCAAGTGGTTCTTCGGGGGTCTGGCCATGGTGATCCTCGTGCTCCTGCTCGTTGTGGTCATGCAGTTCAACGCTGACCGCTGATCGGCGTCGGGGGAGTCGCGGCGATGCGTCGCGTGGGGGTGATGGGCGGCACATTCGATCCCATCCATCACGGCCACCTCGTAGCCGCGTCCGAAGTGGCTCACCGGTTCGGGCTCGACGAAGTCGTCTTCGTGCCCACGGGGCAGCCCTGGCAGAAGCTCGAGCGTGATGTCACCCCTGCCGAGGACCGCTACCTGATGACGGTCATCGCCACCGCGGGTGATCCGAGATTTGCGGTCAGTCGGGTCGACGTCGACCGTGACGGTCCCACCTACACCGTCGATACGCTGCGCGAGCTCCGATCAGCGTTTGAGTCCTCGGGCAAGGACGTCGAGCTGTTCTTCATCACCGGTGCCGATGCCCTCGCCTCGATCGCCGACTGGCGTGATGCCTCCGAGGTGGTTTCTCTTGCGCACTTCGTAGGCGTGACCCGCCCCGGCCATGTGCTGAGCGATCCCGGGCTACCGCCCGGCTCCGTCACGCTCGTCGAGATTCCCGCGCTCGCGATCTCCTCGACCGATTGCCGTGAGCGCGTCCAGCGCGGCGAGCCCTTGCGCTATCTCGTCCCTGATGGCGTGCGCGAGTACATCGCGAAGCGTCGCCTCTACCAGGTGTCGCCCGAGTGACCGACAGTGCGCGTGCCGCACGGCGCAGGTCGATCGACGTCGCAGCGCTGCTCTCAGCCCGGACGTCCCGACGCCGCGCGTTGATCGTGAGCGGTGTTGTGATCGGGCTTCTCGCGGCGATCGTCGTCGCGTGGGCGGTGATCGTTCGTCCGAGTGCTGACCCCGCCATCGCGGTTCCCTCGACATCGCCGACTTCGACCCAACCGACGATGCTCTTCCAGGTCAAGAGTGCCGAGGGGCTCGCCCTCGACAGCGCCCTGCTCTCGACGGGGGGGCCGTCCGGGCGCGCCAACGTCATCATGATCCCGTCGACCATGGCGCTGGACGTCGCGACGGGTGGCACCATGCCCTTCGGTGAAATCGCACGGTTGCCCGACCTCGCCGTCACGGCCGATGCGCTCAGCGACGCGATCGGGGTCACGATCGACGCCACCGTCGCCCTGGACACGCTGGGCCTGTCGGCCCTCGTGGACGCAGTGGGCGGAGTCGTCGTCGATGTGGACGTCCCAGTGATGGCCACGGCCACGGACGGCACCGACACCGTGCTGATACCCGTTGGCTCAGGCCAGCTGCTCCAAGGCCCGGCGGCGGCCGCGTTCGCGACCTACCTCGCTCCGGACGAGGCCGACAGTGCCAGGAGCACCCGGTTCCGAGCGGTGCTCGAACGCATCACCACACAACTGCCATCCGACCGGACCAAGGTCGAAGCGATCTTCACCGGGCTGGGGGCGTCAGCGAAGGCATCGGTGTCCACCGGGGAGGTGGCGGACTTCTTCGTGGGTTTGCGGGCGGCGGTCCTCTCCGATGACATCGCCTACCGGAGCCTGCCGGTGACCTCGATCGACACGGGGGGCTCCACGTCGAACCCCGCGATGCTGAGCCTGGACAACGTCGCGGCGGCCGCGATGGTGGCCGAGCTCCTACCGGGTGCGATGCGTACCCCGGGGGCGAACTCCCAGGTGCGCGTATTCGTCGAGAACGGGGTCGGGTCACCTGGGCTCAACACAGCGGCGCGCACCGCCCTCGTCGATGCCGGCTTCACCTTCGTCAACGGGAGAAATGCGCCGTCCTTCGATCATGAGACCACCGAGATTGTGATCCCCGACGCGGGCGCCGCCGCCCGAGCCTGGGGCCAGGCCATCGCGATGGCTCTGAAGGTTCCCGCCACTTCGGTGCGAGTCGCCTCGGTGGGTCAGAGTGTCGCTGATGTGATCGTGGTCCTCGGGGCTGACTTCATCCCCCCGGCCGCGTAGCGCGAGATCGTTCGACCAGTCCGGGGCACGCCCGCGTCGCACGGTAGGGCTCACCCGGTCGCCGTGAGAGCATGGGGGGTCTGCCCGCACCGCGCACTGACATCCCGCATCCCCATGAAGTGAGGCACCTCGTGACCGCATCCGCCCGCGCACTCGAGCTGGCGTTCGCCGCCGCCGAGGCTGCGTCGGAGAAGCTGGCCGAGGACATCGTCGCCCTCGACGTTTCCGAGACCCTGGTGATCTCCGACATCTTCCTGCTCTGCTCGGCCAGCAACGACCGGCAGGTCAAGGCCATCGTCGACGGCGTCGAGGCGCGCTTGGACGAGATGGACATCGACCCCATTCGACGTGAGGGCGAGCGCGAGGGTCGCTGGGTCCTGCTCGACTACGGCGACGTCGTCGTCCACGTCCAGCACGTCGAGGAGCGCAGCCACTACGGCCTCGACAAGCTCTGGAAAGACGGCCCGCGCATCGAGCTTCCGGAGTCCGTGAACCGTCCGAGCAGCGCGCACGACGCGGGATGACTTCCCGTCGGCGCGTGGTGCTGTGGCGTCACGGACGTACCTCGTGGAACGCCGAGTCGCGGTTCCAGGGAACCACCGACATTCCCCTCGATGATGTTGGTGTCGCCCAAGCCGAACGGGCCGCGCGCGACCTCGCGACTCTCGGACCCCACCGCATCGTTGCCAGCGATCTTGACCGCGCCCGTGCCACCGCCCAGATCCTCGCCGATCTAGTGGGGCTCGAGGTCTCGACCGACCCTGAGCTGCGTGAGACGTTCGCCGGCAGCTGGCAAGGCCTGGTTCGTGATGAGATCGCCGAGCGCGACGGCGAGGTGTTCGGCCAGTGGGCGGCAGGTGCCGACGTCCGCCCGGGTGGTGGCGAGACTCGCACGGAGGTGGCGGCACGTGTGGCCGCGGCGGTGCGCCGTCACGTGGAGGATCTCCCTCCGGGAGGCACCGTGGTCATCGCCACTCATGGTGGTGCTGCGCGCGCCGGAATCGGAGAGCTTCTCGGGCTTCCGATCGAGCACTGGACCGCCCTCGGAGGTCTGGTGAACTGTGCCTGGTCGGTGCTCGAGGAACAGTCCGATTCACGCTGGCGGCTCGTTGAGCACAATGCCCGCTCGCTGCCTGAGGACGTTGTCGGCGACGAGGCCTGATCGGCGATCATCGGCCTGAGGGCAGCCGATTCGCCGAGTGTCGAGACCTCATCGATCGTGTCAGGGTCGATTTCATCTCTGGGCATCCTCGCCGTTATGATTCCCCAGCACGACCGCACGGGGCTGTGGCGCAGCTGGTAGCGCACCTGCATGGCATGCAGGGGGTCAGGGGTTCGAATCCCCTCAGCTCCACCCAGAAATCTTCGCATTCCACCTTTCTCAGGTGCCCTCCAGCGGCCTTTGACCGTTGACGTTTGCCTTACCCTGTGTGCGTGCACGCGGAATCTCCCGACATCATCGACGCGCGTCGACGCGTCATGCGCCAGGCGGGTATGCGTGAGATCAGATGGGTCGCTCCGGCCATGGGCTCGCTGCTGGTGGTGTTCGGGATCCTTGACTCCATGTCACACCTCGATGACGGCTCGTCGATGTGGCGGCTCGTATCGAGTCTGCTCCCCGCCTTGCTGTGCGCTGCTCTCGTGGCGCTGCTTCATGTGGTGCGTGTCGCTGATCGCTATTCCGGGCTGCTGTTCACGGTGGTGGCGATGGCGGTCGGGGCGTCATTGGTCTACACCTACTCCCGCACCGCTTTCGACTCCGACCTCTGCTACCTCGTGATCATGGTGATCTTCGCGGGAGCGTTCGCCATCTCGATGGTCGAGTTCATCGCGAGCGTCACCTCCCTGGGTGGTGCCGCTCTCGTCGCGGTAGTACTGGTCGACTCCCAGGTAGCAGGCGACGGCCACACCGAACGTTGGTTCATGCTGCTCCTTGTCGCCGCCGTGGCGTCCACGAGCATCCACTTGGCGCGCAGTCGAGCACTTGACCACCTCGCCGACACTCAGATCGCACTCGAGCAGCAGGTGTCCGAAGACGTTCTCACGGGTCTGGCCACCCGTCGAGGGCTGACCAATCTTTTCCCAGTGCTGCGGGCCCAGGCCGAGCGCCTGCGGCTGCCGGTCTTCGCCATGTTCGTTGATGTCGACGGTCTCAAGGGGGTCAATGACCGCGCCGGGCACGACGCGGGCGACCTCGTCATTGCAGCCGCCGGCGACGCGATCCGACGCCTGTGTCGAGCCAGCGACCTGGTCGTGCGATGGGGGGGTGATGAATTCGTGGTGGTCGGAATCGGTGATGGCCCCCTGCTCGAGACTCTCGAACAGGCCATTGCCGAAGGATTCTCCCGGGCAAACCCCGCCCCCGAGGTGTGGGGTGGCTGGCTCTCGGTCGGGTCTGCTGCCCGTCCGGCGGTGGACGTCTCGCTGGCCCATCTCATCGAGCTGGCTGATGCGGACATGTACCGGCGTCGGGCACTCCGGCGTGCCGGCCTCGCGGAACCCCTCTCGGGTGCTGGGGTCGGCGAGATTCCGGCGCCCTAGGGATGTCATGCTCGCACCGGATCTGGTCGGGCCGAGCACTTCAGATCGACTCCAGAAAGGTCGAACACCAGGGCATGTCAGTTCCTCCATCCTGGGTTGAGAGCGCGGTCGTGGGCGCACGTGGCGTCCGGCGCGTCGACTACGCGACCGATGTCGCCTCCAACATCGCGCCCGTGGCAGGGGTGCTCTCTGTTTTCTACGTCGGGATGACCCTCGTTCATCCTCTGGTGCTCGGGAGTTCACTCGGCCCGGCGCTGAACGCCATAGCCGGCGCGTCGGCAGCAGTTGCCGGGCTCGTTGCCCTGCTGGCCTGGCGCTCGGGGATCCCGCGCGAGTGGGCCCACCACGTGATGGCTGGTCTGGTGGCACTCACCGCGGCCAATTCCGGGGCGCACATGGTGCTGTCGAACGACCCTCAGGAAACGGTGAGTTTCCTGCTTGTCTTGGTCGGCGCGGGCACGGCGCTGCTGTCTCAACGCTGGTTCATCGGCATGGTGGTGTCGGTCTGGTTGGTCTGGGGCCTAGGAGCCGTGCTCGTGGGCGGTACCGCCCGCGGGTGGGGTCAGTGGATGCTGTTCATGTTGACCGCGACGGTGCTAGGCGCCGTCATCAATATGGTCCGCAGGTCGAGTATCGATGTCGCGGCTGAGGCCGTGCGCTCCGCCGAGCGTGCCGCAACTGAGGATCCTGTGACCGGGCTGCACAACCGTCGCGGCCTCGCCCTACTCGGACGCGAGATCGTCGGTGTCGCCAGGCGTTCGAGCGATGCGGTCCATTGCTCCTTCCTCGACGTTGACGGGCTCAAGGCCGTGAACGACGGTCAGGGACATGACGCGGGCGATCGCGTGATCGAGGCTGTTGCGAAGGCCATCAAGGAGACGTCACGGTCGACCGATGTTGTGGCCCGGTGGGGCGGTGACGAGTTCGTGGTCATTGGGCTCGGAGCTGGCCTCCCACCGCGTGATCTTGAGCGTCGGATCCACAACCACCTCGCACGTCAGCAGAGTGATGACCCGGCGCTGGCCGTGCTGAGGATCAGTGTGGGGCGAGCCGTTCTCGAGCCGTGGGACGAGGGCGGGCTTGAGCGCCTCGTCTGGTCGGCAGATCGGGACATGTACGTCCGTCGCGCGACGAGCGGACGGCTCCTGCCGAACGTGTTCACCGTCGACGGCACCTTTCCGCCGTCAGCCTGACCGCGGCAGCCCAGGTGAGCGCGGTTGCGCGCCCGCCCCGGGCGGTCTGCGTCAGCGTGGCGTGGGCTAATCTGAGCGCGTGATCCGGGGCCTGTGCTGCCCGTCGGGCCGCGCCGGATCAACCACCGCTAGCCCACGCTGACAGCGCCGGTATGGCACTCCCCTCCGAGCGAGGGGGCTTGTCGTACCTGGGCCCACGCGCCGACGAGATGACGCCATGACGCCGAGCAACCCGACCGAGTCCGCCCCAGGAACCGTCCGCGACGCCGCCGAGGGTCGCGAGACCTACGACGTCCACGCGGTTCAGGACAAGTGGCTGCCCGTCTGGGATGCCATCGCACCCTTCCGTGCCGGTCGAGCCGATGACATGCGCCCCAAGAAGTAT